>DFYG01000003.1 GCA_002382605.1 Synergistaceae bacterium UBA4088
GCCTGGAAGGTCACGGCGGAAAACTTCCTGAGACCGGCCGCGTCGTGAAGTGGTTTCAGAACCATGACCGCCAGTATTGTCGCGCAGTTCGGGTTTGCGATTATCCCCGCATGGCCCTTCAATGCTCCGGGATTCACCTCTGGCACGACCAGCGGGACCCCCGGATCCATTCGCCATGCCGAGCTGTTGTCTATGACCACGGCCCCTCGGCGCACAGCCTCGGGGGCCCAACTCCTGGACGCTTCCCCGCCTGCCGAAAAGATGGCTACATCAACGTTGCTGAAGGCCTCGGGGCATACTTCGCGCACAACCAGGTCCTCGCCCGCGAAAGTGACCTTTCTGCCCGCAGAGCGGGAGGAAGCGAGAGGGACGAGGTCGTTGACGGGAAATCTTCTCTGTTCAAGCGTCAGAAGCATTTCTCTCCCGACGAGTCCTGTCGCGCCCAGCACCGCGACTCTCATAATGGATCCTCCTCAATGAAGGACCTGTGCAGCGCCTTGACGGCCCTCTCCACATCGGAAGATGACACTACACACGTGATGGCCATGGAGGTCGATGATATCATATCGATATTCACGGATTCCCCCGCGAGTACCGAGAACATGCGGGCGGGAGCTTCCGGATGATTCGCGAGTCCTGCTCCCACAAGGGATATCTTGCCTATTTCTGTATCGAATGCCACCCCCTGGGCTCCTACCTCCCGGGCGGTCCGCCGGCATACTTCAATGGCTTCTCCAAGGAACTCCTTTCGTACGAGGAAAGCTATATCGTTCACCTGTCCCCGCATAATGCTCTGAATGATCATCTCTACACCTACGCCGGCCTCGCTGAGAGGCGTGAATACCCTGGCCGCGATCCCCGGCGTATCGGGCACCCCGAGGACGGCTACTTTCGCGACTCCGCTATCGTGGGCTATCGAACGTACGACGAACTTCTCGGAAACATCCTTCCTCATGATCCATGTCCCCCTCTCTCTGTCAAAACTCGAAGCCACATACAGAGGCACCCTGTACCTCCAGGCCAGCTCAACGCTTCGGGCCTGGAGAACTCTTGCGCCGGCCGCGGCCATTTCCATGCATTCCCCGCAGCTGACGCTTTCAAGACGCCTCGCTTCAGGAACCAGACGGGGATCGGCCGTATAAACACCGTCGACGTCCGTATAGATCAGGCAGCAGTCAGCCTCAAGAGCCGCAGCAAGGGCCACGGCGGAAAGATCCGATCCTCCTCTGCCGAGGGTGATCACATCCCCCTCTTCCGTAACCGCCTGAAAACCGGCAACGACGGCGACCGCCCCTCTCTGCAGGCATTTTTCGACCATGACCGGATCAACCGTCCGGATCCTTCCGTCCGTGAATACGCCGGATCCCTTGAATCCCGCCTGCCAGCCCGAAAAGGAATGCGCGCGTACCCCGAGTTCTTCCAGGGCCATCGTAAGAAGCGCGACACTCTGCTGCTCGCCAGTGGCGATAAGCTGGTCGATCTCTCTCCGGTTCATCTTCTTTGAAAAACCGTTGGCAGCCTCCAGAAGGGTATCCGTCGTGCACCCCACCGCCGAGACCACAACAGCGACCGAAACTCCTCCCTGTGCAAGGGCTGCAATATCACGGGCGACCGCTTCAAGCCTTCCGGACCCCGCCAGGGATGAACCGCCGTATTTCAGAACTTCCGTCGTCATTGCGGCATACCTGTTCCTGAGCCTCTCTGGATCACGGCCCCCTCTTCATCCACGTCCAGGACAAAAAAACGCGAGCGGACCCCGTGCTCTCTGAAAACCCTGCACATAGCCTCTGCCACCCCCCGGGGTGATCCCTGGGCGAAAGCCAGAACGCTCGGTCCCGAGCCGCTGATCGCCGCGCCAAGGCACCCCGGAACTGCCTTGACCTTCTCAAGGATCACTTCTCCGCCGGGGAAAAGTTTTGCCCGGAATTTCTGATGGAGCCTGTCGTCCATAGCCCAGGAGAGGTTCTCCCACTTCCCTGAAGCCCATGACGCGGCAAGGAGAACAGCCCTGTTGAGGGTGAAAACCGCATCGCCCATGCTGACCTCCTTCGGAAGCGCTCTCCGGGCGTCCTCAGTCCGGACCCTTACCTCGGGGACGGCCACCACGGCAAAAATATCCTTTGGAGGTGCTGGAAGTTTGACATACCTGAGGAGACCGCCGTCGCTGCAGCTCACGACAAGGCCTCCAAGGCATGCCGGAACTATATTGTCGGGATGACCCTCTATCTCCACCATCAGGGGGAGAAGTTCATCTATCTTCAGCGGATCTTTTCGAAAGGCATTCGCGATGAGAACGCCTCCGGCCACCGCGCCCGAGGAGCTCCCCAGTCCCCGGCAGAGAGGAATGGCGTTCAGGCAGCGCAGGGAAAAGCCGGGGCGGGGAATACCCCACGCCTCGCACGCGCGTTCATAACTCTGGATTATCATGTTGGACTCGGGGTCGGATAATTCCGCGCTCCCCTCGCCGATCACCTCCATACGATAGGCACCCTCTTCATCCATGTCGAATACGTCGTAGATATTGAAGAGAGAGAGAGAGAGTCCTATCGTGTCGAACCCGGACCCCAGGTTGGCGGTAGTAGCCGGAACCCGGATGCGCATGACATGTCCGTTCATGACAGTATCTCCCTGAGTGCGTCCGGATCGGCATCCGTTTCAACCGGAAGGGGCAGGCCCGAAAGTACAACATCAGGGTCCTTGAGCCCGTTCCCTGTAAGTATGGCCACCACCTCCTGGTTTTTGGGAAGCCTTCCTCCGGCGGCAAGGTTGAACAGCCCTGCGATACCCGCGCAGGATGCCGGTTCGGCAAATACACCCTCGCGGCGGGCAAGCAGTTTCTGGGCTTCGAGTATCTCGCGGTCGCTCACGGAAAGGAACTCACCGCCGCTCATCCGCACCGCCCATGAGGCTCGGCGTCCGCTGACAGGGCGCCCGATGCGTATGGCTGTCGCTACGGTCTCAGGTTCGAGGAAAGGTTTTCCGGTAACGAGCGGGGAAGCTCCTTTTGCCTGGACACCTGTCATGACGGGGACATGCGCGCACCTCCCAAGCCGGGCGTACTGGACGAAACCGGCCCAGCTTGCAGTGATGTTACCCGCGTTCCCGACGGGCAGGATCACCCGGTCGGGGGCGTGGCCAAGCTCATCGCATATCTCCCAGGCGACACTTCTCTGCCCCCAGAGCCGGAAACGATTGACGGAGTTCACAACCGAATAACCGGACTCTCCGGCTGCTTTCAGCGCCAGTTCCAGAGCCTCGTCGAAGTTCCCCCGTACCGAAACCGCCATTGCTCCGTAGACCATCGCCTGGGCCAGTTTCCCCATCGCCACGTTGCCCTTCGGGAGCAGGACGATGCAGGAGATGCCGCTCCTTGCGGCGTAGGCCGCCGCTGAGGCGGATGTATTTCCCGTGGAAGCGCAGATGATCCCCTTTGCCCCTGCTTCCATCGCCTTGGCAACGGCAAGTACCATGCCCCGGTCCTTGAAAGAGCCGGTCGGGTTCGCCCCCTCATACTTGGCAAAAAGCCTCACCCCGAGATCCTTCCCGATGGAATCCAGCGGAATTAGCGGTGTCTGTCCCTCGTGCAGCGATATCATCGGAGTTTCGGGATTCAGCGGAAGCAGATCCCGGTAATTTTGCAGCACTCCCCTCAAGGTGACCACTCCTTCCAGGCTTTACCAAATAAAAAGCCCCTTCACGTCTCCATTAAAAGGAGACGAAAAGGGGCACTTTTCGCGGTTCCACTCCACTTCCGGCACATAGAAGATCGCCGGCGCTCGTTTTCGCTGTAAGGGGCGAATCCCCGTCACCTTATCCCGGTTCGGGCTTCGGATCCGGCTCCGGAGTGGTCTTCTCCGCATCCGGCGCGCGGGAACCTTTCAGCCTTCGGGTCCCCTTCTCTGGCGCGCGCTGACGGGCGGGTACTCTCTCCCTCATCGCCTTTTCGTTATGTTGTGCCGGCAGACGTTCCGCCTCTACCGGCTTCCGAACTTTATAGACCTCTTAAGTGGATTTGTCAAGGAGAGACCGTATTTCGTGAATCGTAAATCGTGAATCGGGGGGACTTGTCATTCCGAACCCGAAGGGTGAGGAATCCGGTTTTGAACTTGCCTCTTGCTTTTATTGGTTGCGCCCTTGATCCTTCGATTCACGATTTACGATTTACGATTTACAACTTACGATTCACGACTTACGGCTCTTCTGTCCCCCCATTGCCCATTCCTTCAACGTCTGTTAAAATACCCCATCAGAAAGATTGAGATTTTCCCCCCAAAGGGAGGACGATGTTTATGAGCAATACCCCCATTTCCGATGAAGTTGTCATGACTCGGGAGGGATACGAAAAGATCAAGGCGGAACTGATAGTCCTTAGAAGCGAAGGCCGTCAGGAAATTGCGCGGATGCTTGAGGAAGCCAGGGGTTTTGGCGACCTCAGCGAAAACGCCGAGTATCACTCAGCCAAGGAAGCCCAGGGGAAACTCGAGACCCGCATCCAGTGGCTGGAGTACCAGTTAAGCAAGGCCAGAGTGGTGGATCCTGTGGATATCGACCCTTCAAGGGTCGGACTGGGAACCACGGTCACGCTCCTCGACCTCGATGGGAACAACCCTCTGAACTACACCATCGTCGGATCTGAAGAGTCGGACCCGGCAGCAAACAAGATATCCGTCAACAGCCCTGTCGGCCAGGCTATCATCGGAAAAGGCGTGGGCGACGAGCTTGCGGTCAGAGTCCCGAAGGGCACCAGAAGATTCCGGATCAGCGACATAACGGTCCTTCCGCCCAGGATCGAGTAGGCTGGGGGAATTTNNCGGCTAGCAGTTCCCCCTGTCGGGCCTGCAGAGGACTTTCACCTCCAAGTCGGTGCGCCATGCCGGGCGCACTAATGAAAAGGGGCAGCCGGGAAATGGCTGCCCCTTTTTGAGGATTTTATCTCTGGTCATTCCTCAGATCGAGTGAACTCTGCGCGATCCTCAAGGCAAGTTCAGGAAAACTCCATCCATTTGCGGCGGCGGACTTGGGGACAAGGCTTGTTGCCGTCATTCCGGGGGCTGTGTTGACCTCAAGAACGAAGGGAGTTCCCTCATCCGCAAGACGCAGATCGACCCTGCTGTAGACACTGCAGCCGAGTGACCTGTGGGCGGCCACAGATGCCTCGCAAACAGCTGCATTCTCCTCCGGTGACAACGGAGCCGGGCAGAGGTATTCCGTCATTCCCGCAGTGTACTTGGCTTCGTACGTGTAAAAACCGCGTCTGGGGACTATCTGGATCACCGGGAGGGCAGATGTTTCCCCTCCCTCCTCCCAGACAGTGACCGTGATCTCCCTGCCGGGGATATACTCCTCTACTATTACCGAGCTGTCGAACCCTGCTGCATTCGAAAGGGCATTCTGCATCTGTTCGGCCGAATCCACGATCGTAACACCAACCGTGCTCCCGCTGCAGCAGGGTTTAACAACGGCCTTTCCCCACCTCCTGAAAGCATCAATGGATCTTTCGACCGATACCCTGTCAAGCAATGGAGGGATAAAAAGATACTCCGCATCCGGTGTAGGCACCCCATCCAGGGCGAACATAGCCTTGCTCGCACGTTTGTCCATTGCAATTGCGCAAGCCGCAGGGCCGGATCCTGTGTATGCTTTTCCCAGCATTTCCAGCGCGCCCTGCAGGCGGCCATCCTCTCCCCAGCCGCCGTGGAGGGCAATGAAGAAGACATCAGCCTTCGAGCGTTCGACCTCGCCAAGCATCTCCCGTGCGGTCAGTGCTTCGATGGGCTCCACAGCGGCGCCGGCATCGCAAAGAGCCTTGCATATCGCCCGACCGCTCGAAAGAGACACATCGCGCTCCGGGCTGTCGCCCCCGAAGAGGACGGCTACATTCAGATCACGCATCGGCTTCATTCGTCAAACTCCATTATCTCATTGGCACCCAAAAAGAACGGGTGGCTCGGGAACGCATTGAGCACGAAGGTTATCCCCGCCCAGTCATCATCCCCCGCAAGGTCGTCGCGGTAGGCCAGATCAACTCTGTAGCAGTCGCCGCCCATAAAGCTGATCCTGTAGTACATCTCGTCGAGCTTGCTCTCCTTAAGGTTGTATCCGCCACGAACGGCAAGACTCCACGAATCTCCGAACGGAATGACGACTTTCTGGTAGAACGCTTCGCTTTCGGAGTAGTTGTCCCAGGACATCGGGGAACCGCCGTCGACCCACCGCCTTGCCCATGTACTGGTCATCGTCAAAGGACCCAGAGGCCAGGACACACCGATCCGGGTCTTCAGGATCTCCTGTGTCCCATTGCCGGTGCCGTAATCGTACCTCCAGAAGTCAATACCCCAGAAAGGCCTGAGCTCTCCAAAAGAAGCGGAACCGGACAGGGCGGCTCCGATCCCGAAGCGGTCTGTCTTCACTATGTCGATCTCGGTGTCTGAAACCGACTCGTAGTCTCCCCAGATCGCCCGCAGCTGCAGGGAACCGAACGATCCGGGCATCCGCCACCAGGGAGAGTAGAGGGATATCTCGGGACTCCTCCACAGGGTGCCCTTGAAAGTGTCCCCAAGGTCCTTTTCCACCGTCACACTCTCAGCCTGGGACCACCAGACGCGGCCGGTCCATCCGCCCAGATCGTAATCAGCCCCCCACTGGGAGCGGAATNNAAACATTTTCCGACAAACGATAGTCAAAAGAGAGTGCACCTTCAAAATCCACCTCAGACCAGAGGAAAGCCTTCCACCTGGCGTTGAGGTCACCTATCATGAAAGGAGCGCCGTAGGATATTCCTATTCCCTTGTCTCCCTCGTACATGACCTGGGGGAGAAACTGGGAGCGCTTACCCCCGCTGAGATCCATCGAGTAGTCGAACGGGTACGAAAAGAGGAACTTCCCTCCGACGTAGATCCTGGGGCGGGAAGCCGTTATCCTGAAACCGGGGATTATAACGAGCCGCCTTGAAACGAGCTGATAATGAGGAGCGGGCTCCGGGCATGTGGTAAACCCGACATCGTTCCACCGATAGACCTGGTCTCCCTCGACGGCTCCTTTTGGAATGGCTCCGGGAGCCGATCCTCCGTCCCGCGCGGTCTTGATCCTCATGGTAGTAACATCCGAACCCGAAGCGAATATCTCGCCTTTTTCGGCAGGGAAACTTCCTTTGGCATTTGTAAGGATCCCCTCGCCGCTGATAATGTCGAGAGACAGGCGGTCGCCATCAAGCCTCTGCGCACCCTGCAGAAGGATCACACGCTCCCCGGGAGTGGAAAAAGCCTCAATGGTCTGTTCATTTGCGGAGTACTCGATCCTGGGGGCGAATACCCTGAGTATGTCGCGGCTCATTCTTACATTACCGGTCGCTACGGCGAACCCCCCGGCCTGGTCATACTCCACGCGATCCGCTTCAAGAACTATCTGCCCGCCGCTTCCCCATGCTGTCCCGAGGGTCATGGCTCCAAACAGGACCGTTACAGCGAGAAACAGTATACTCAGCGAGAAGGATCTTTCCATGTGACCACCGCTCCTTCCTCAACTCTCACCGCGCCGGCCATCGTTATGCCGCCTTTTTTCCCTGAAAACAGCAGTTTTTCATCCCGGGCCTCGAAACCTTCGGGGAAGATCCACATCGATCTTTTCGGATCCCAGTCGGCACGGGGGGCGGTCCATTGGAAATCTCCCCCGGAGTAATCGACATTCCCCGCAGCAGACTCCAGGAGGACGTCTCCAGCTTCCTCAAAGATCAGCCCGCTTTCGGAACGGATGGTCCAGACGGTTCCCCCGCTGGAATCGACAACCACAAAAAGCGCTTCCGCGTCGCTTATATCTCCTCTTTTGACCACGTTTTCGGCCTTTAACTGCCACTTGTCCCCGTCCACGTCCCTGTAGACCTCCAGGCCCTCAACGATGATCGGAGGAGATTCCCTTACCGGCGGGGCCGTTTTCCTGTCAAGGAGAAGGTCCCGGGCCAGCCCAAGGAAGAACAACAGGCCAAGAACGGCACCGGCTATCATGAAAAAGCCCCTGTTACCACTAAATCGCATGGATGTCCCCCCGATCAGAACCGCGACCACGAATTGCGGGGCATTCCCTGACCATCTACAGCTTGTAGTCGATTATGGCTGATACTCCGACCTTCTGGACCCTTCGGAACCTTTCAAGCGGATTGGTGGAGTCTATGGGGACAAGTATCCGGACTCCCACCCGGTCCATAAAGCTGACTGAAAGTTCCGCGACGGCCTTGACCTTGTCGACATCGGCTTTCAAACCCGCGACCTGGGCAGCACCTATGGACGTACCGCTGCCGACAGATACGATCGGGACGACCTTCGTCTCATCCTGGACCCCTACTCCCCGGTTGAGAGTCACAGTGTTGATAAAATCGTTTATCTGACTGGAAATCCCGCTTACCAGCATCCCCCCGCCTATTACACCTACAAGGTCTCCGAGGTCAAAAGCCAGGGCGCCCCCTCCGAGCAGCGAAAAGAAGATAACAGCGGCAGCCAGGAACTTTTTCGCCCTAGTCGGCATTAACGCCACCTTCTCCTGGCGTTTCCGCCGATTCCTCCAATTGCGTGTCGCCTGCTTTGTCCTGCTTCTTTTCAAGAAGACCCTGCAGCGCCGGGGGGATGGGGAATCCCTTCACATTTACAGCAGCCGCAGTCTCAAGGTATATGGCTGTCCCGGAAGGTATTTCCAGAGCATCACCCCTGATCAGGTAGCCACCTGCAAGGCCTACAGGACCCAGAAGGATCAGCCCCACTATGCTGGTCCCTGCTGCGGCGGCGCCTGTCTTGCTCGGGTCGGCCGCCGTCGCGGCCGCGTCCCCGAGGAACATGGGTATCTTCTCCGGACCAAGGGGCTCGAGATTGTCGAAAACGAAAGATATCTCGGAAGGTCTTCCGAAGCTCCGCGGAGGTCTGACCTTGTCCACCCTGGCATTGATCCTTGAACCGCGGGGCGCCACAAGGTAACCCTCGACGGAAAGGTGATCCTCCAGCCTCAGCTTTACGATGTCTCCCTCCTTTGCATTTTTCGGAGAGACCCCGTCGACAAAGGATGCCTTCAGAACGGTATTGGCCGGGACACGGATATCCTCCCAGAACAGCTGTCCAGGAAAGAGAAGCGCTAAAAGACGTTCAAGTCTCATTGCAAGGGGACGTTCTTCCCCTGCCGATCCCTCCAGCTGGCGTTCTATCTCGGCTATCCGGCGGGATAGAGGCAGATCAACGCGAATCTCCTGGATAACAGCCCACTCGGCAACCCCCGTTTTGAAGATCATCGAAGGCTGGCCAAGAGTCCCATCCCGCATAAAGTTGACCAGCCCAAGCTGGCGCTCGGAAATGCTTCCAGGCAGTTCTCTGCCGAAAAGGTCCGTCTCGACCTTCCCCAATCTTTGAATAACCCCTCCAACACCGACCTCACCATAAAGCATGCTGTCGATCTGATCCTGGGTCTGCATAGGTGTTTCCGCATCCTGAGCGAGCGCAGCACCTGCAAAAGACAGGACAAAAACCAGAAGGGCAACAGCTGGAAATATTCTTTTACTCATCTGGATCCCTCCCTCGTATCGGAATCTTCCGCCCTTTCTCGAGCTGCCTTTATGAAGCCGGCGAAGAGCGGATGTGGCCTTACCGGCCTTGATTTCAACTCCGGATGGAACTGCACTCCCACGAACCACGGGTGTCCCTCAAGTTCAATTATCTCGACAAGGTCGCGCCCCGGGCATATCCCTGCCATACGCATTCCGGCCGATGTCATGATATCCCTGTAGTCGTTGTTGAATTCGTAGCGGTGCCGATGGCGCTCGTGTATCAGCACGGTTCCGTAGGCCTCTAATGACCTCGATGACTCGTCCAGTTCGCATGGATACTCCCCGAGCCTCATCGTCCCGCCCAGGTCTTTCACCCGGTGTTGTTCCTCCATAAGGTGGATCACCGGGTCGGGAGTCTCCGGATCCATCTCCACGCTGTGAGCTGCTCCGAAGCCGCATACGTTTCGAGCGAACTCCACCACGGCTATCTGCATCCCGAGACACAGACCGAAGTACGGGATCCCCTTCTCCCTCGCCAGACGGGCCGCCATGATCTTTCCAGCGACCCCGCGCGAGCCGAACCCGCCCGGGACAAGGATCCCGTTGACTCCGTCAAGGAGAGATATTCCTCCGACCTCTACATCCTCCGCCTCTACGTGCCTTATCTTCACCTTCACCCTGTTCGCGGTCCCCGCATGAGAGAGCGCCTCAACAACGCTGAGATACGCATCCTTGTGACTGACGTACTTTCCCACCATGGCGATCTCCACCTCGCGCACGGGGTGCTCGCTTGAATCTATGAACGCCCTCCAGTCGTCGAGATCGGGCTCCCGTTCAGCCTTAAGGCCAAGCCGGTCCATCACAAGCGTGTCGAATCGCTGGGCGTACAGCTGCAGGGGCACCTTGTAGATCGAGTCGGCGTCGATGGCCTCGACCACTGCATCCCGCGGGACACTGCAGAAGAGGGCTATCTTGTCGCGGATGTCGTCCCCCAGCGGGCTCACAGACCTGCAGACGATGATGTCAGGCTGAATACCGAGCCGCCTCAATTCATGGACGCTGTGCTGGGTAGGTTTGGTCTTCAGTTCACCCGCCGCGGCTATGTAGGGCACAAGAGTGACGTGACAGTAAAGGACATTCTCCCTTCCAACCCGGTTTGCCATCTGGCGTATCGCCTCCAGGAACGGCTGCCCCTCTATGTCGCCGACCGTTCCCCCGATCTCCGAGATCACAACATCAACGCCGTCGTTTATCTTCAGGATGCTCTCCTGGATCTCGTTGGTGATGTGGGGGATGACCTGGACCGTGGCCCCGAGATACTGCCCCGCGCGTTCCCTGGAGATGACTGAAGAGTAGATCTTTCCTGTGGTCAGCGTATTGTCGCTTGTGAGGGATTCATCTATGAATCGCTCGTAATGCCCCAGGTCGAGATCTGTTTCAGCGCCGTCGTCTGTGACGAATACCTCCCCATGCTGAAAGGGATTCATCGTCCCCGCGTCAACATTGATGTAGGGATCCATTTTGATTATCGAAACCCTGAATCCCCGGCGCTTAAGCAAAACACCAAGGGACGCGGCCGTTATACCCTTCCCCAATGATGAAACAACCCCGCCTGTAACAAAAACGTATTTCGGCATATGTTTTAAAACCTCCGTAAGGCGTGAATAGTGGATCGAAAAATCAGGAAGTAGCGAGTGGTGAATGGTCTGGATCAAATACCGGGAAAAACCTTAATATCTGCCATTAACCAATTACACAAATTACGCTCTCAAGGACTTTGCGGTTAATAATAAACTGAACCAAGGCAACAACACCTTGGTTCAAGTCTATTGCAACAGCGGCATTTTGTCATACGCAATTCCACGAAAAAAGCGGCTTTATCTATTTGAGTACCTGCAGCGGGCTGATCGGCTTGTTGTTCAGACGAACCTCAAAGTGAAGGTGCGGCCCGGTGGCCCTCCCGCTGGAACCAACCTTTCCCACCGGCTGTCCGGACGAGACCCTCTGCCCCTGTCTGACAAGAAGCCTGCTGCAGTGGGCATAGAGCGTCGTATACCCCTTTCCGTGATCGATTACGACGACCCGTCCATACCCGCCCATCCATCCGGAGTATACAACTCTCCCCGCCTTGGAGGCCCTGATGGTCCTGCCGCTGGGTCCCTTGATATCTATGCCCGTGTGAAAGTCACGGCGCTTCGTGAACGGATGGCGTCTCCATCCGTAACCGCTGGATATCCCGCCGACCAGGGGCCAGGCGAATGACTTTGATAATTTTTTTGTGCCCTTTATCGACGGATCCCCGAGAGCGGCGTAAACGGTTGTCAACGGTTTCGCCCCGGGGAGGAACAACTCCGACCCGGCCTTCAGGCTAGCGGAGGCCAGGCCGTTGGCGTTCATGACCAATTCGGTCTGCGTACCGTGTTTTTTTGCTATTTCGGCGATGGTGTCACCCTTCTTCACGGTGTAAAAGACACCGTCCTGGTTGGGTATCCTGAGAACGCCTCCAACTCTCAGGTAGTTTGGGTTCTTCATGGTGTTGCAGCCGAAGAGAGTGTTGATGTCCAGGTTGAACGAGTTCGCTATGGACCAGAGACTGTCCCCTTCGCGAACGGTATAATTTTCAACCTCCAGCGGAATATCAGTCGGTCGGGAAGCAATGTCCTCGGCGCTGCGCTTCTGTATCTCGGCTGCCACGGCTTCGACGGCGCCGGGATCGACGGGTATAAGCAGTTCCTGCCCCTCGGAGAGCCTGTCAGGGTTATCGAGACGATTGGCATCCTGGATAAGTTTGACGGGGATCCCGAAAGAGAGAGAGATGTCCGAAAGAGTCTCTCCCGGTTTGACATAGTATTCAGTCCACGCCTTTGGGACCTCCGCGGTTTCGTTTACATCCGGGGCCGGTTCCTCAAGCACAAAATTTTCTTCGAAGAGGGAGGGGCCTTCGGGGATCGGTCCTATCCCGAGCGCAACCTCGCCCAAAGAAGTAACTTCGGATCGCAGCGATTGGGAAACATCAACGACAATAAAACCAGAGGGCATCCCGGTAAGGGCTGAAGCCTTTCCGGCACTCCCCATCAGTTCGGGAGTGGAAATTTCGGATGTAAAAAAGGCACACGCTGTAAGGAAAATTGCTGCGCTCATCATCGTCAAAATTGCGGCCCAAAATCCTATCCTGCCTGAAAGTCGCGTTTTCCATCTCCATGTGCCTGGTCCCGCCATCCTGTCGCTTCCTCCCCTCAATCCTTGCCCTGCGACAGCTTGATGGTCGCAAGAAATTCGCTGTTGGTCGCGGAACTCCTCAGCTTGCCGAGAATGAGGTTAAGCACCTCGGCCTCGTCGACATTCGTTATTCTCCTTCTCAGGACCCATACCCTCTGAAGATCATCCGCGCTCATGAGCAGTTCCTCCCGCCTCGTTCCGGAGCGGATGATGTCTATCGCCGGGAATATTCGCTGTTCGGAGAGTTTTCTGGAGAGGTGGACCTCCATGTTGCCGGTTCCCTTGAACTCCTCGTATATGACTTCGTCCATCCGGCTCCCGGTATCAACCAGGGCGGTGCCGATTATCGTAAGGCTGCCCCCCTCTTCGATGTTGCGGGCAGCTCCGAAGAATCGCTTGGGGAAGTAGAGCGCGGCCGGATCCATACCTCCGGAGAGGGTCTTTCCCGACGGAGGCACGACAAGGTTCGACGCGCGGGCCAGCCTGGTGATGGAGTCAAGAAGAAGCACAACATCCTTGCCCACCTCGACCAGACGCTTCGCCTTCTCCAGTGCCAGATTTGCAACCCTCATATGCTCCTCCGCGGGGCGATCGAACGTTGAGGCTATGACCTCTCCGTCCACGGAGCGGGCCATATCGGTCACTTCCTCCGGACGCTCATCAACAAGAAGCACCATCAGGATCACGTCCGGCTGGTTTGTAGTGACTGCATTGGCTATGTTCTTCAGAACAGTCGTTTTGCCGGCTTTGGGCGGGGAGACTATCAGAGCCCTCTGCCCTTTGCCTATGGGAGAGAAGATGTCTATCACTCTTGCGGTGAGTTCGGATTTTTTTGTCTCAAGGGTAAGTCTTTCATCTGGAAATATCGGGGTCAGTTTCTCGAAGTGAGGCCGCCTTCTGGCCTCCTCCGGGTCCGAGTAGTTAACGACCTCGACCCTGAGAAGGGCCTCGTAGTGCTCCTGCTCCTTGGGGGGGCGGATGAGGCCCCATACGAGATCGCCGTTGCGGAGCCCGAAGCGCCTTATCTGGGACGCTGAAACGTATATGTCGTGGTCGCTGGGAAGAAGCCCCCTGGGGCGCAGGAACCCGTACCCCTCCGCCAGAACCTCCAGTGTTCCTCCGCCGAACCGGAATCCCATCTGTTCGGTCTGCTCCTTGAGGACTGCTATCACCAGGTCATCCTTACGGAGAGCGGAGATGGCAGATACACCCAGGTCCCTGGCGTGCTTGCGAAGATCCGTCAGGGTCCTGCCCGACAGATCCGCGAATGTGTGTTTGGGTCTTGGGGCTCTCTTGGTCTCCCCGTTGCTGCCGTTTCCGGCGGCGCCGTTTGCGGGAAGGGTTTCCGCAGCGTACTGGGTCTCGGTCATGCCGTTATCTTCCATGATTTTTTCCGTACCCCTCCCAGTCTGAAAGGAACTTGCTAATGCCACTTTCGGTGAGCGGGTGAACAAAACACTGCTCAAGGATTTTCAGGGGTACTGTGGCGATGTCGGCGCCGGCAAGTGCGGCGTCGAGAACATGCCTCGGATTGCGGATGCTTGCGGCGATGATCTCGGTGTCAATTCCGTGGATGTCGAACACCTCGGCGATGTCGCCGACAAGGCCGATGCCGTCCTCCCCGATATCGTCAAGACGTCCTACAAAAGGACTCACATAGGCAGCCCCGGCTGCGGCGGCCAGGAGCGCCTGCTGGGGAGTGAAGACCAGGGTTACGTTAACCTCCACGCCTTCCGCATAAAGACGTGAAACCGCGGTCATCCCCTCCGGGCACATGGGNNCCATCCGCATCCATGGAGATCACCTCGGCGCTGACCGGGCCGTCAACCATACGCGTGATCTCGGCAATAAGGGAGTGAAAATCCCCGCCGCCGCTTTTTGCCACAAGAGACGGATTGGTCGTAACTCCGGCGATAACACCCCACGCAACAGCCTGCCGGATCTCCCCGATGTCGGCGCTGTCAAGGAAGAATCGCATAATAATGAGGACTCCTTTCAAGAAAAAGAAATGATAGGACTATCTGACGACGGAAAACGGGAGGCGAACGCGCTCCCTGCCGTCACTTTCGATAGCTACAGCATATTCGCCCACGGGAAGGGGGCTTCCGTCCTCTCGAAGGAGAAAAAATGCCCTGATCCCGCTCGTATCGTTGATCCTTATGGATTCACGGAAGATGACCCGGCCCTGGAAGTGCCAGGTAACGTCCAGGATACTCCCCGGGCGCGGTACTTCATAATGGAATTTCAGACACAACTGCCGGCCTCCCCATTTGAAAACGGGGCCTTCTTCAACAGGGTAACCGGATTCATCGAGCTCCCGGCAGACAAGCGCGCCGGTTATCGAAACTGGCCCCGCCAGGGCTCTATGTCCCTGCTGCCATAGCAGCAAAGCCACGAGGGGCACGGACAGCACGAGGATTGCTACAAGAAAAAATCTGCCGGTTTTTTGCATTATAACCCATGAACCCCTCAAAAAGGCAATAGTTGATAAAAAACCGGTCCATGCAAACCCGGATTTACCGCTCTTCTGGCTCTATAAAAAATACTTTATCACGTCTAGACTCAGTGTACAAACGAAAACCGGGAGGATCGAAAAACCAGATGGACAAAAATATCGCAAAACGCGTCGCCCTTGGCGCCATTCTGGCGGCTATGGTTACAATTGCCACTATTCTGCACGTGCCTCTTCCGGGGCTGAGGATATACTTCAACCTCGGCGAGGGTGTCATCTACGCCATCGCAATACTCCTCGGGGCCCGGTATGGTGGCGCCTGCGGAGGAATAGGCGCGGCTCTGGCGGACATCCTTCTGGGCTACCCGCTCTGGGCCCCTCTCACCCTGATCATAAAGGGGACCGAGGGTTATATTGTCGGCAGACTCGCCCCGAAAGGACGCATCTTCGCAATGGCCGCAGGCGCTGCGGTGATGATAGCCGGCTATACAACGAGCGCCGGACTTCTCTACGGCTGGAAGGTCGCCCCGGTGGAATTCATGACGGACATTGCGCAGACTGGGATGGGCGCAGCGTTCGCGCTTGTTTTTGTGCCGATATTAGAGAAAAGGATCATTAAAAGGACGTAAATCGTGAATCGTTAATCGTTAATC
>DFYG01000170.1 GCA_002382605.1 Synergistaceae bacterium UBA4088
GGCAAACAACCTCACATTAACGTCGCTTTTGGCGTATTTGTAAGATAAGGGGAGAAGAATATGCTGACTGATTTTCTTACGGCTTTGGCTGTTGTCGTCAACGGCATTCCACAGGGCATCCTGGCCATGAGTTTCGGTTTTGCGGCTTTACCTACTTCGATAGCTTTCCTGATCGGGATCGCCGGATCCATGGCCTTCAATTCAGTTGCGACCATATCCTTCCAGGCCGAGACGATCACTTTGGCCGGGACCCTGGGGCAGAACACAAGAGAACGTCTGAGCCTCGTGTTCTGGGGCGCGGTTTTTTTGCTGATACCTTCACTGCTGGGCCTGAACGAGGCCATAGTTGAATTTATTGGCCCGGTAATTGTTACCTCCATGATGGCGGGTGTTGGTGTCATGCTGGCGTATGTATCGGTAGACCTCCTCGTTTCGGAAAAATATTCCGGCGTGATCTCGATGGTCACCGCCCTGGCGGTTTGGTTTGTCACCCGGGATCTGGCAAAAACGATCATCATTTCGGTAGTTCTTTCAACAATTGCCTATAACTTTTTGAAGCGCTATCCCAGCCTCGTCAAAGACGAGCCCGCTGCGAGCATCGAAAACGAACGGTTCCGGTTCGGGAATATCGAATGGAAATTCTGGACCAACAGAAGAGTCTTTTTAGGCGCCCTTGCGCTGGCCTGCCTGAACATTGGCGCGAACATCAGTTTCGGAAAGATCACAGGCGGGATCGCCGGTGTGCAAACCAATATTGACCACCTGGCAATCTACTCGAGTCTGGCGGACATTGGTTCAACACTCTTTGGAGGCGGTCCCGTAGAAGCTATCATTTCCGGAACCGCCACGGCTCCGCATCCGCTTCTTTCTTCGATAATGATGATGGGACTCATGGCCGCAATCCTGCTGTTCAGGTTTCTGCCTGTCATAGGAAGGTACGTCCATCGTTCTTCCATAGCCGGTTTCCTGTTTATTCTTGGAGCTTTCGTGACCTTTGCCACGAACATCCAGGGCGCACTGGCGATGGTCCCCGAATTCCAGGGTCCTTTCGGCTTCTCTCCCTGGGGAATGGTCATCGGGGCCACTGTCCTGGTTTCGGCTCGATGGAACCCGTTCTACGGGCTGGTTGCAGGGCTGGCCGTCAAAATGGTGTTCAGTCTATGAGCGATGGCACTTATGAATTAAAGGTTGCGGGACTGACCAGGCTTCTGCCTAAAGTCAGGGTTGCCGAAGATCTCGTGATAGCCTCATTCGTGATGCTTGGCGATACGGAGCTTGTCGAGCGGACCGCTGAAGACCTTGTGCGTATAATGCCCACCCAAAGTATTGAAATGCTTGTTTGCCTTGAAGCAAAAGGGATCCCTCTGACACATGCGATCGCACGCCGCCTTGGAGTCAATTACGTAACCGTGCGGAAGTCGGTTAAGAGTTATATGGAAGATCCTCTCATTGAAGAAGTGAGTTCCATTACTACGCAGGGCAAGCAGATCCTTGTCCTGGACGGTGTTGACAGGGACAAGATAACCGGAAGGTCTGTCTGCGTTGTGGATGATGTGGTTTCTACCGGTGGATCTCTAAGGTCGGTCCAACGGCTTCTCGAGAAAGCCGGAGCAAAGGTTGTCTGCAAGGCTGCCGTTCTTCTTGAAGAGGGTGGCTATGACGGGCGTGACCTGGTCTACCTTGAACGCCTTCCGGTTTTCCGCGAGATCTAGCCATTTGAAAAAGTGGTTTTTCCTGTGTCCAGGAAAAGGCGACCGGAGATGGACCGGTCGCCTTTTTGCGTGGCATGTCGGGGGATATGCACTGTCTACCCGAATGAAGTGCTGTTTGCATTTTTTCGAGGCGATTTTCAAGAATCTCAAAGAATCAGCGTAAACGACCTGCCGCCCCCCGCAGGGATCTCATGGATCTGGTCCTTGAAGCATATTCTGATGGGACCGGCGGTGGTGATGCGGGCTTTGATAGTCAGTGTCGTCGGGGTGATCTCCACGCCGAGAGCATGGCCGCGGTACCGGATGTGCATGTGAAGCCTGCCCAGCTCTTCGGGGATGAGGGGGTTGATGTGGAGCATCTCCCCCCGGGTTACCAGTCCCGTGTAGGCCCTCTGGAGTATATCCGCCGTTCCGGCCATGGCGCCGAGATGGATCCCTTCCGGAGTGGTGCCTCCCTGGATGTCGGCTACGTCGCTTTCGAGGGCTTCGGTGAAGAGTTGCCAGGATCTCTGGCGATTAGCCCTGGCAAGAACCCAGGAGTGGACGACCCGGCTCAGTGTGGAACCGTGGGAGGTGCGTCTGAGATAGTATTCGATGTTGTCAGGTATCGTTTCGTAACGGAAATCATATCCCAGCTGTTCGAAGATCTCGCGAAGCTGTTCGGAGGAAAAAAGGTAGAACAGCATCAAAACGTCGGCCTGCTTTGATGCCTTGTATCTGTTCGGCGTATCTCCTTCCGCCTCGAGAACCCTGTCGAGGCGCTGGATGTCTCCGTATTTCTTTCGATATCCTTCCCAATCAAATTCTTCAAGATCTTCATATCCCTCGAACTGGCTGATAATGCCGTTACCAAGGAAGGGTATGAACATTTTCGATGTGATGTCTTTCCATTGACTTGTCTCTTCCTCATCCAGTCCTATCTTCTCGCATATCTGTTCATACTCTGTTTCTGAAAGGATCTCCTTAAGCTCGATAGCACGATCCATGACCCAGACTGCCATAATGTTCGTGTAGGCGTTGTTGTTCAGTCCCGGTTTGTCGGAATCCGGGTTTCCGTCATGGTATTCGTCGGGGCCCATGACCCCGAGGATCTCGTAACGGCCTTTTTTTTCGTTCCAGGTCGCAAGGCTTGCGAGGAAGCGCGCGATCTCGAGGAACATTTCAGCGCCGTGAAAGGACATGAACTCCAGGTCGCCTGTGACCTGGTAGTATTGCCAGATGTTGTAGGCGATGGCTGCGTTCACGTGACGCTGTAGATGCGAGTTGTCGGGGTTCCAGCGCCCGGACTTGGGGTTGAGGTGAAGTTCCTGTGTCTCCTCCCTGCCGTTGCTTCCGCTCTGCCAGGGGTACATGGCGCCGCGGTGGCCGGATTTTTCTGCGGCATTCCGGGCGGCATCGAGCCGCCGGTACCTGTACATCAGGAGTGAGCGGGTGATCTCCGGCATCCTGAGGTTGAGCAGCGGGAAGATATAGATCTCATCCCAGAAGATGTGACCGCGGTAGGCTTCACCGTGCCAACCCCTGCTGGGTATGCCGACATCCAGGTCCATAGTGTGCATGGATGTCGTCTGGAGCAGGTGAAGGGTGTAGAGGTGAAGGATGCGGGTTGTGCGGTCCCCCCTGTTTTTGTCGCCGGGGTAAAAATCCATTTCGAAACGGCGCCATAGGCGATCCCAGGATGATATGTGGCTTTCAAGGATGTGTTCGAAGGAAGGGTCTCCGGATAAAGCGCTTGTTGCTTCCAGACCGCATTCTGAAATGGAACGGTCTCTCGAGGTGAAGAGACTGACGGTCTTTTCCAGGCGTGCTTTCCCGCCCTTCTTCAGGGTTACTCCAAGAAGGTGGCCAATAAACCCTGGCCTCTGGATGATCGTCCTTTCCGGTCTTTCCGGGACACCATCCAGAAAGACCATGGTTCGTGCCGCTTCGGCGATCTCGAGTCGGGACTGGCTGGTCCGGACCTTGAGATGGATCCTCTCTTCGTCAAGTTCCTTTTCTTCCAGGGGCTCAAGATGAACCATGTTGAGGTCACGGTACCGCTTAACCCCGTAATTGATAACCGTACCGTCAAGGGCGGACAGGAATTCCACCCTTCCGGACCAGTTTTCCGCAGTAAGGGAAGTTTCCTGGGCAGCCAGGTGGGGATAGGCCATATGGACGATCCGNNGTCCTCAAAGTGGATGTCACGGGAAAGGATGCCTTTGCGCATGTCAAGTTCCTGCCGATAATGGTTGATGGTTACCTTCGAAAGGTCGAACCATTCTTCACCCGGGAACCGGAATTTCATGGTAAGCCAGTTCGGCAGGTTGACCAGATCCTCGTTCTCTATAACGCGGCCTGCCATCTCCGTCTTGAGGCGGTTGTAGCCGCCGGCGAGATATGTGCCAGGATAGTGGATGTCGTTTGCGCCAGAACCCTCGAAGGCCCCCCTGGTGGCGAAGTAGCCGTTACCCAGGGTGCAGAGGGCTTCCCGCAGCCCTTCTTTTTCCGGAACGAAGGTTTCGTAGACAAATCTCCATGAGCTCATCTTTCTCCCCCCTTGCTTATCAACCGGTTCAGTTTTTGGAGAAAAGAACCGACCTCCTCCGTATTTGCAATGGCATAGCGTGCGGATGTCATGTCATCGATCTTGCCTTCGCTCACGACAATTCCGATGCCGTTCACAGCCTATTACCGCGAAAGCATCCTCGTCGGTGGTGTCGTCCCCTATATAGACCGGTACGGTTTTATTCAGTTCGAATCCCAGGGCATCGATGATCCAGAGAAGCGCCTTGCCCTTGTCCCAGTCAATATCCGGCCGAAGTTCGAAGACCTTTTTCCCGGAGCCTTTGACAAGACTTTTGTGTTCTGCCAGTGTGGTATCGACGATGGTTTCCACACGTGTGATATCGCTCTCCGCAACAAGACGGTAATGGACTGCGATGGAGTATTTTTTCCGTTCCACCGCGGAGCCTGATATTCCATCGAGGGATGCCCTCAGCTGTTTTTCCGCCGTATCGAGGACTGGCAGGAGATCGTCCCCTTGACGGAAGGATATGTCCACTCCCTCCGGTCCGGAGATGTCGAAGCCGTGACTGCCTGCGTAGATCAGGCTGTCTATGCCGACGAGTTCCCTGACGTCCTTGAGGTCCCGGCCGCTGATGATCACAAGGGTGCAGACCGCTGCAAGTTCCTTTACTTTCTGACGCATACTCAGAGAAATTACCGCATCTTCCGGTCTGTCCACTATGGGGGTAAGCGTGCCGTCATAGTCCAGGGCTACAAAGATATTCCTGTCCTTGAGGCGGGCTGATATTTCATGGAATGAATCCAGGGCCGATGGAAGGGCTGCGATGGGCAAAAGTGCAAAAGGACGATCCCCGTCAACGGTCACCTGTGACAGGTCAGTGACGACCCTGTGTGCCCCCTGTTCCAGAAGGCGGGCACTGTTCCCTGTTCTGTCCACTCCGATGACCAGCCCGAAACCGCCCTTTTTACCTGCCGCGACCCCCGATTCGGCATCTTCAAAAACTACAGCTCTCTCCGGTTCTACACCCAGTTCTTTCGCTGCCTTCAGGAAAATGTCCGGTTCGGGTTTCCCCTTCAGGCCTTCGTTCTGGATATGGGTTCCGTCCACCCTTACGTCGAAAAGGTTTTCGATATTCGCGGCTTTCAGAACNNCAATAAGTGCAATAGAAGAATCGTAGACCGAAACGCCCTCGTTTTTGAGCTGCTCATTGAAATAGAGGTTCTTTCTGTTGCCCAGTCCGCAGACGGTCTCCTCTCCCGGCGAGTCCTCAGGAGTGCCGTATGGAAGTTCGATGCCCCTGGATTCAAGGAAGCTTCTCACGCCTTCGTATCTGGGTTTACCATCCACGTAACGCCTGTAATCCCTTTCTATTACAAAGGGTTCCCAATCACTGCCCTTGCTGCGCTGTTGAAGGTATTCATCGAAGAGGTGTTTCCAGGACTCAGCGTGAACTTTCGCTGTCCGGGTAACAACACCGTCAAGGTCGAACAGGATCGCGTCAAAAGACCCGCTTTCGATGTTCACGTCGTGCTCGGTCAATTTCATGATCTTCCTCCTGTGCCAGGCGCGATCTTCGATCGAGGCAGGGTTGTTTGTTCTATGGCGTGAAGATAAGGACAGGAGCGAAGGGCCTGATCGGAGATCCGGGCGATTTTTTCTGCTAGTTGTTCTTTATCTCTGTACTGACTATGGTAATGGAAGTTGCCGAAATGGCAAAATCCCATGGGTCTCAGACTCACAAAACAGTGTCAAGGGCTGATTTGACAACCATCCACTGCAAGATTACGATTTTTCTGTTTTTTTGAAGCGCCGCAGGTAGTAGTAAAATTCATTAAAGAAGAGGGAAAGATCATGAGAAGGAACATACTCCTTTGGACATTGATCCAGATAATTGTTTCCGGCGCGGTTTTTGGTTTTACCGCTGCTTTTGCCCAGGCCGAAGTTGTGCCTGGCTCCTGTGATCTTTATATACCCGTGCGGATGCGGAAGCCCTCTTCAAAGAGGATGTTTCAGAAGGTGTAATGCGTGGAACGGTGTCCCCAAAAGGTAATTCCTGCCGATACACTTTCAGTAAGGATGGAGACGTATTCGGAGTCACGGTGAGGATAGCAACTACCGGGCGATCAGCGAAGAAGGTATTTACGACTCCGCGAAAGAAGTTTTCGACCGGCAGGCAAGGGCCCGGAAGTCGAATGAGGAAGCAGCAAAGAACGACAGGGAGATCGATGGGCTGGGTGAGGGAGCGTTCTGGGAGGGATCCGCTCTTTGGGTTCTCCGGGGAGACGTTCTGCTTGTCATTAAAGTCAATTCTGTGCTGGAAGGTTCATTCGATAGCCCGGAAGCCCTTGATGCCGCTCAGGAGGATCAGGATCTCGGCCTTTCCCTGGATGTTGCCGGGACCGTGCTGCCGAGACTCCAGTAATTATCAGGGATGGGACTTGCAACGAGTTTTTGGAGTTAGTCGCATGCTCTGGTTTGAATTTTTATCCAGATGATGTATTTACGATCCCTTTTGTTTCCGTGATGGAAACTTTCACGCATTAGTCGGTTCTTTCAACTTGTAAGGCTGAAGGGATTCCTTTTTGTTCCATTGGGCGGGTGTTATGATTGGATCGGGAATGATCGGGGGCTGATCTTTTCAACAGAGAGAGCATGTTTTTCAAGGGAATCCGGCATTGGGCAGAAACACATCCGTATATTTTTGCTCTGGGCCTTGTGGGAGTGGCTACCCTGCTTTTCATTCCAGGCAGAGATCTGCTCGGGAAAGGGCACTGGGCTCTGCTGTATCTTCTGGTGATTTCAGTCGTTGCTTCTGTGGCTGGATCCAGACCTTCTCTTGTCGCTGCAGTTGCCGCGTTCCTCTCCTGGGATCTATTTTTTCTGCCCCCCTATCACACCTTCCGACTGGATGATCCAAAGGACTGGATCTCCCTTGGGGTTTTCCTTGTAGTTGGTGTTTTGATCGGCCTTACTTCCGGACGACTCAGGGAACGTGAAGCACTGGCCGTTTACCAGGAAAGGGAAATGGCCCTCCTCAACCGGTTGACCGGGCGCTTGCTTGCGATATCTGAGCCGCTTGAAATGGCGGAAGTGCTTTGCTCCGAGATCGAAGGTGTCTTTTCCCCGCGATTTATAAGGTTTCATACGGTCGATAACGATGGTAGCAGAGTTCTCTTGTTCGGCATGAAAACAGAGCTGGAGATCGATCCCCTGGAAGAGGATTTTCTGAGCTGGATTATTGAAAACTGCAAGTGTGTGGCATCCCCGGCAACAGAAACGCCCCTTTCAGGGCCTCCGGGCGGAAGCGCCAACTTTGTGCCACATTCTTGCGTTTTCCCAAGTGTTTCAAGGAATGATGTCTTTCTCCCGGTGCTGTCCTCGTCAAGACTCGAAGGTATCCTGCATGTGGGCGAGCGTCGGAGTCGAAAGATTTACAGGTGGAACGAAATTCAGATTTTATTTGCTGCTTCTCACATGGCTGGCACCTTCCTTGAGCGGAATCGACTGGATGCATCGGCTCGACAGGCTGAAACCCTCAGGGAGGGAGACAAACTGAAATCGGCAATTTTTTCGTCGGTTTCTCATGAGTTGAAGACGCCCCTTTCTTCTTTGACGGCAACGATCTCGGCCTTGCTTGAAGGAGATCTGCCCTGGGATCCTTCACACATACGGGAAGAACTGGACTCAGTAAGTAGCGACCTGGACCGGCTGGCTCATTCAATTGGATCCCTTTTGGACCTTTCCAGGCTCGCCGCGGAGGCATGGAAACCGGATCTGCAGTGGGTCGAGCCGGGAGAAGTGCTTGGCGGGGTTCTTTTCCGACTGGATAGCACAGGCCGCGATCGGGTCAAGGTGGACCTTCCTGAAGGTCTGCCCCTTATCAGGGTCGATTTTCAGCAATGGGGCAGACTCCTGATGCATATTCTGGAAAACGCCATGTCTTACAGCCCTTCCGGAAGTTTGGTGACCATAGGTGCAAAGAGAAGCGAGTTGGGGCTTGAAACCTGGATCTCTGACGAGGGACCTGGCATACCGAAGGCGGAGAGAGTTATGGTTTTCGAAAAGTTCTTCCGCGGCAGTTTTTCGGGACTACTCCCCGGCGGAACGGGATTGGGGCTTACGATCGCCCAGGAAATCGCAAGGGTCCACGAAGGGGCCATCCGGATCGAGGATAATCTCCCAAGGGGGACACGCTTCGTTATTTTCCTGCCTGCGAACCATGTTAAGGAAGTGGAGGTCTGAACGTAAATGGAAGCTCCGGTAAGAAACGTAAGGGTACTGGTGATAGACGACGAGGAGTCCATCAGAAGGGCCCTCAAGTCGATCCTTTCCTCGAGGAACTACGAAGTAAGCCTTGCAGCTACGGGAGCTGAGGGTATAGAGCTGGCCATTGAAAAAAATCCCCAACTGATAATCCTGGATCTGACGCTGCCTGATCTGGATGGATTCGAGGTGTGCCGGGAACTGCGGACCTGGTTTGTTTCACCGATCCTCATACTGTCCGTCCGGGGAAACGAAAACGATAAGGTACGGGCTCTCGACCTGGGTGCGGATGATTACCTGACCAAGCCCTTTTCAGCCGGCGAACTGCTTGCCAGGATGAGAGCCATAATGCGGCGGGCTGAATCGAGGAACGCCCAGCCCGCCGAGATCCAGGCGGGGGAGTTGTTCATCAGCCTGGCCAGGAGGCATGTCTCCCTTAAGGGCGAGGAGATATCTCTTACAAGGACAGAGTTCGGGATACTTGCCCTCCTCGTTCAGAACATCGACTGCGTGGTGACCTATCGGATGCTTAGCGAGAAACTGTGGGATGACAAGGAGGAACGTGATACGCAGCTTCTTCGGGTTCATGTAAGCAACTTGAGGAAAAAGGTCGAACCAAACCCCGCTCTTCCCCGCTTCATCCACACGGAGCCTGGCATTGGGTTTCGCTTCACCCCCGAATAACTTCCTTTATGGAAAATTTACGGTAATCCCCTGTTTCTTGACAGAATCTTTATTCCCTTTCTGCTAAAGTGCTTCAAGTATTGTAAAGGGATCGCATAATAAACGGGGGAATTATTTTGATAATTCAGGATTTCGGACTTCATTCTGCAGTCGAAAACCTCCGGCTCAACCGTTCGAGTGTGGATGAGGACATAACCGTGGTCGCAGATTTCCTGCATCGTAATGAAACCAATCTTCTTCAACTGAAAAAGGCCGGTTTGCCGAACGAAGTTATTGAAGCCTGTTTTCTCCTTAGCTACTGCAAAGGGTCGCTGATCCCGGAGCGGATCGAGATCCTTCGCTCCAACCCGATCGCACGGTCCGGAAAGATTCGGGAGCTTCGTTCCCTGATGGAACAGGACGATCCTGGCGAAGCCCTGGTTGGGCGCCGCCGCCTGTTCAGAGAATCCGTGGCCAGGGCGCTCGATATCCTGGAAAACGGCATTCAGTTCAGCCAGTTAGAGGCAGGAAAATGCAGACATCCCGGATATCCTGACGAGATGTGTGATGACCCCTATCAGGATCTGGAGTAAGGGATCATGTTTGTGGCCCTTGGGGATCTGAAAGAGGCAAAATGCTCCTTTACATTCGACGATAGCGGACGGTTGCGCTTGATATTTCCGGATCATTCGGTCATATTGGACAAAAGGGAAGGCATTGTTATTTCCGGCGGGGATAATCTACCTCTGACAAGTGAAGCTGAAAGGTGGCTGAAGGATCATTGACTTTTTGTTTTGGGAATGGATCTGCACTTCAGCCGTTTTTTGGCCGGTGTAGTCTGAGGGATCCCGTAAACGGGCTGATCGGCCGATCCGGCGAGGTGGTTGCCCTATAGCATCCCGAACTTTCACATCATTGCCTATTGAAAGAAAGATCGTCATAGGGTTCCTGGCTCTTATCGTGTCGGGAACACTTGTACTTTTGCTCTTCAATCACGGACCGCGGTCGCTTAAACTTGTAGACGCCCTTTTCACAGCGACCTCCGCGGTCTGTGTTACAGGGTTGATCGTTGTCGATACAGGGAAATACCTGACGCAAGCCTCCCAGATCGTAGTACTTCTCCTGATCCAACTCGGGGGTATAGGTGTTATGACCGCAACGACAGCCCTTTCCCTGCTGATGAGAGAGAGGGTAGGGTTCAGGCAGCGTATGTTCATTGCCGGCGGATTCGGGATGGAATCTCCTTCGGGGGTGGTCAGACTTCTGATCCGGGTCCTCATCCTGACATTTGCTATAGAGGCGGTCGGAGCCCTGCCGCTTTTCTGGGGTTTCATCCGGGCGGGCTTTCCCATGGGCCGGTCCATATACATTTCCGTTTTCCACAGCGTCAGCGCTTTCTGTAATGCCGGTTTCTCCCTTTTTTCCGATAACCTTGAAGGCTTTTCGGAGAGCGTCCTTGTTCCAGGTGCCGTCATGGGCCTTATTGTTTCAGGTGGTCTTGGTTTCATCGTCCTTTCCGAAATTTCCGAGATGTTCAGAAGGCCTAAAAAGATCTCCGTGCAGTCATGGATCGTCCTCTCGATGACCGCTGGACTCATCATTTTCGGATCAGTGGCTCTTCTTTTTTGCGAATGGAATAACTCATTTGACGGAATGTCAAGCGGATGGAAGATCTGGAACGGATTTTTTGCCAGCATCACCCCACGAACCGCCGGATTCGACACGGTCGCTCCGGCGACCTTTTCTTCCGCTGGCATTTTTGTACTTATTCTCCTGATGATAGTAGGCGCCTCGCCGGGTTCAACGGGTGGCGGTTTCAAGACGACTACGCTTGCCGTTCTTTTTGCCTCAACATGGGATGTCCTCAAGGGGCGCAATGAGGTCAATCTGTGTAACCGGCGCATCCCATTCCGGATAATTCTAAGGGCGATCACTGTCCTTGTTCTTTACCTTGCAACACTTGGTCTTGGCCTGATGGTCCTTGTCATTATCGAACCTTTTCCGTTCCGGTCTTTGCTGTTCGAGGTTGCTTCAGCTCTTGGAACCGTGGGGTTGTCTCTCGGGATCACAGCCGGTTTGAGTGATGCCGGAAAAATCGTGCTCATTATCCTGATGTTCTGGGGCCGGGTGGGCATCGTCACATTTCTTTACGGCCTTGTGAAGCGCGAGGCAGGAGGAAAAATTTCCTATCCTGATGCAGAAATCCCGATAGGCTAGGGGGGAGAAAAGGTTGAAGAAAGAGGAGAAGGTCATACTGGTCGTCGGACTTGGGCGGTTCGGTCAGGCTCTCTGCAAAACACTGGCCGAACAGGGAAACCAGGTTGTTGGAGTGGACCGATTACGACAAAAAGTAGAAGTTATTGCCGATATTATTGATGTTTCCGTCCAGGCGGATGCTACGGATGCGGAGGCCCTCATAAAAGTTGGAGCCAAAGAGGCCGACATAGCCATTGTGGCTATCGGCGGGNNAATCCTTGCTACAACCATCCTGAAGGATCTGGGGGTTCCGCACGTTATCTCAAGAGCCCAGAATGTCATTCATGCCCGGGTCCTTGCCCGGGTGGGGGCAAACCGTGTCGTCTTTCCTGAAAGGGACATGGGAGAGCGACTGGCACTTCTGCTGGTCCATCCCTGGCTGTCCCACTTTGCCCAACTGCCTGGTTCGCGTTTTTACGTGGGTGAAATTCGCACTCTTCCGGAAATGCAAGGTAAAACGCTGGTTGAACTGGATTTCAGGTCACGTTACAATGCGGTCGTGCTGAACATAAACCGGTCGGGGGAAAGGTTCATCCCCACCGCTGATTCAATTATCCAGGAGGGCGATATGATGCTCGTAGCAGGACTAAGGGAAGATCTGGAAAAATGGGTTGTGGAGTAAAAGGCATAACTGTAGTGTTTCAGAGTGAAGGAGAGAACCCATTTGGGGTTTGGACCTGAGAGGTTAAAGATCCTCNNTTCGACATTAAATAACGATTTCAAGGGGACCCCTGATCCTATGATCGGGGGTCCCCTTTTTCGCAAATGTTGTATTACTGTATCAATATTTGCTGATACCGCCCGGAATTCTCCTGTGCGGAAACGGGATCAGAAGGCATCCATTGGAAATGCTGAAGTAGTATCATGTCTGCGGGATCAGTATTACATTTCAACGATCAGGGGGATCTTTCTTGTCTGGAACGGAGCGCAATGAGATCAAACCGGGGCTGAGAGTGAAGGTAGTACAGAAGCAGCACCAGCGAACGGGGGAGTTGACGGAGGGCATGGTCAGGGACATTCTGACAAAAAGTGCTAGCCACCCCCGTGGCATCAAGGTTCGTCTGGAAGATGGGACTGTGGGAAGGGTCAAAGAGATAGGATAAAGACAGGAGACATACAGGAAGGTAAGAGCGTCAACGGTAAACGGTGAACGGAAAGGGCAAAGCCAGGACCAGAAAACCAGGGATGCAGGAAGGGCCTAATTCAAGGAGCAAAACCCGTGTGACACTAAATCCGGGGATAGGCGAAAAATTTATCGGGAGGGGACGTTATGAAACCGGAAGTCATTGATGAACTGCTTGTCGTCTGGACCTGTACCGAGAAGGAAACGGTTGAGAACATGGTCTTTTTGTACACCCTTAACTCAAGGCTCAAAGAGTGGTGGGGCAGTGTAACCTTGCTGATCTGGGGCGCCTCGGCCCGGATGGCGTCAGAGGATACGTCCATCCAGGAACAATTGGCCCTTATGAATGAAGCTGGAATCCGGGTAATAGCCTGCAAAAAATGCGCTGAGAACCTGGGAGTTGCCGAAAAACTGAAGGCACTCGGGATCGAAGTCTTCTACACCGGGGAGTTTTTGACCGACTGGATCAAATCCGGAAAGAAG
The DNA here is from genome assembly GCA_002382605.1 of Synergistaceae bacterium UBA4088. Taxonomy (GTDB): domain Bacteria; phylum Synergistota; class Synergistia; order Synergistales; family Thermovirgaceae; genus UBA2252. The sequence continues at coordinate 13,010 of DFYG01000170.1, forward strand.
GTCCTGACTTTCTGATTTGCGATGGTTCATGAACTGGAATGCCTGGAAAGGTATCCGAAGGATGAACAAAAGGGATCTCTCGCTTTCAAAAGTCTATGGTCTGCTTGAACCGGGACCTGTTGTTCTTGTCACTACTTCCAGGGATGGGCGTCCAAACATCATGGCCATGTCCTGGCACACGATGCTTGAGTTCGAACCGCCTCTGATCGGCTGCGTTATAAGCGATGCCAACTATTCTTTTGGTCTTCTGGAGGCGAACGGGGAGTGCGGCATCAACATCACTATTTCCGGGATAGCCGTATGGGTATTGTCCGTGGCAGAGGTTTACAGAATTTTAAAACATTTGTCCGACCCGGAGGAGAGGGATAAAAGCACCGTGGCCATGCCTTGAGCCGATCACAGGTATCATGCAATCAAGGGACAGTTGGCCAATAATGGACAGCCACGGGACAAAGCCCGAAGGGAGACATCCCTCTTTTTCGCAACTCCGCTAAGGAAAGAACGTCACTCTTGTTCCATCCAGGTTTTTCTGAGTTCCCTGATATTCACTCCACCCTTGAAATTCCGCGGTATGCTTCCGAAGCAAAGGCGCTGAGGGCTGGATCCTTTGGAAACTGCCCCTGAAGCTTCCTTTATGAAAGTGGCTTTAATTTCTTCCTGGACCGCTGCGCCCAGCCGGGAATCATCGATCATGACGCAACAGGTATCTTCGTGCTCACTTTCCAGTCTGAGGCCGACAACTGCAAGATCGAACATCCCTTCCTCTATGCAGTAGCGTCTTTGAACAAATTTGGTGAGTTCGTTCGCGATCTGCTCGCAGGAGTAGTTGGCCCCGCCCCTTATCACAAGGGCGGACTCGCGTCCCAGCCAGTAAAAATCCGCCTCTCCGTCATGAGGGTTGACAAGGAAAAAGCATATATCGCCAAAGCCCAGGTACCACCCGTCGCGCAGAACTTCACGCGTGGCCTGGGGCTCGTCAAGGTATCCGAGCATCAGGTTGCCTCCGCGAGCTATGATGTATCCTTCTTCATCAGGAGCACAGGGTTCCATGTACCCGTCATCTCCGGGAATTGCGCTTCGAACCACCATAACCTCCGTGTGTGGCGAATGCGGACGGCCAATGTAGTACCCGGGAGATGGCATGCGATCCCAGCCTGCCTGGAATGCCTTCAAAATAGTCTGTTCATTCAGATGCGTTGGTGTTCCCAGAACCTGGAGGCATGTTTCCGTCGATCCGAACCGGACAAGTGGAATACGACATGTCCAGTGACGGGCCCTGCCGACAGTTATTGGTCCCACTGGGGCAGATCCCAGAAGAAATGAAACTCTTGAAAGAGCCGCGTTCAGGCGGGTTTTACTTTCCGGAAGAACGTCTCGGGCAGATAGTTCCTCTAGAAAGTCAAAATGTCTAGACACTCCAGGGGCGATTATCATCCCGGAAAAGTTTTCGGCGACTTCGCACAGGATGGTCCAGTATGATGTTGCGTAACGTGGGAGCATGTGAATCACGGCATCGGGTTCTCGCATGAACCAGTCTGACATGGCGGTTGAATTTGCGTGGTGCAGCGGGTTAACCATTAACAGGTGCATGGGGTCTTCGCGGAGGGGTGAGAACATCTGCCTAAAGGTTGCTGTGTTTACGGCGTAATTTTCCCAGGTCAGCACAACGCCCTTGGGTTCGCCTGTCGTTCCGGATGTAAAAATAATGATCTTTTCGGTTTTGTCGTCAGATCGTTCTTCTCCAGAGGTTTTTTCGGCGAGTGGTTCGGCATCCAGGTTTCCGGTGTTGTAAAGAGCAATTTCCGGACAACAGGCGGTAACGGACTCTATTATCCCGGATGGAAGAAGACTATCCACCAGCATCAGCCTGGCCCCGGAGAGCGAAGCCTTGCAGGCCGCCCGCTCTCCTGTGTCGGCCTGCCAGTTGAGAGTGACCGGAGTGGTCCGGGTAATTGCTGCACCCATGCGGAAAGCAAGGTCCAGAGGATTGTTGGAGCCGAAGCCGTTAAGGAAACGATCCCCAGGTTTTAGACCAGTCCGGGCTATTACTCCAGCGGCTTTTAGCGACATATCAAGAAATTCCCCGCGAGTAATACGTTGAGAGTATGCTCCATCTTCTCCAGGTTGAGCGTAATAGAAGATGAATGGTGATCCGGGGTCCTGAAAGGCTTCCCGATATGCTTGTGGAAGACAGGTCGCCAGGTTGGAAATGCTGTATCCGGGGATTTCTTTTTTCAAATAGATACGCCCCCCCTAAAGTTTGAAAAGTGGCATCGGATTTTGGATGCGCCATTATATTCTACTGCGTGAGAGAAAAGAACAGGAGGATGTTGTGTGCAGTACAAAATCCGTGGGGGAAAAATGTTGGCGGAATCACGGGATCAATTTACTAAGATTATCGGAAAATAAACCTTAGGCCCAACAAAGTAACAAAAAAGGCGTTCTAAATCGTAAAAAATAGAATTTATTAATTTGGAAAATTTTTTGACAACGGCCCTTAAAGAGGCTATTATACCCTCAGCATATGTTGAAAAGGCGGAAATAACCTCAAAATAGCTAAAACAAAAAGTGAACGCAAAAAATGGAAGGGTTTACATTTTTTAAAAAAAGAGGTGAAATAATGGGTAACTATAAGTCACAGGAACTGATGGATATGGAGCACGAGTACGGAGCGCATAACTATCACCCCCTTGAGGTTGTAATTTCGAAGGCCGAAGGGATCTGGGTGGAAGACCCGGAGGGGCGCCGCTACATGGATATGCTCTCCGCCTACTCTGCGGTCAACCAGGGGCACAGGCACCCCAGGATCATCAAGGCACTGAAGGACCAGGCCGATATTCTCACCCTCACCTCCCGGGCCTTCTTCAACGACCGCTGGCCTCTCTTTGCCAAAAAACTCTCCGAATTTACAGGTAAAGAGATGATCCTCCCCATGAACACTGGAGCAGAGGCTGTCGAGACGGCCATAAAGACGATGCGCAAGTGGGGTTACCTGGTCAAGGGGGTAGAAAAGGAGAAGGCCGAGATCATTGTCTTTGAGGAGAACTTCCACGGCCGTACTGTCACCATCATCTCCTTCTCCGTCGATGAGGTCGCAAGGGATAACTATGGCCCCTACACCCCCGGTTTTGTTATCGTTCCTTTCGATGATCTGAAGTCTGTTGAGAAGGCCGTCAACAGTAACACCGTGGGAATACTGGTGGAGCCCATCCAGGGTGAGGCCGGGGTCGCCGTACCGGGCGACGGCTTCCTGAAAGGGCTGGAATCCATTGCCCGGAAGAACAACATTCTTTTGGCCGTAGATGAGGTTCAGACCGGTTTCTGCCGTACCGGAAGGAATTTTGCCTTCCAGCACGAGGAGATCGATCCCGATATAATCATCATGGGCAAGGCCCTCGGCGGGGGCGTTTTCCCTGTTTCGGCCATCGCCGCCGACAAGGATATCCTGGAGGTATTCCAGCCTGGCAGTCACGGTTCGACGTTCGGCGGGAATCCTCTTGCCTGTGCCGTAGCGACTGCGGCCATCGATGTGCTGGTTGAAGAGAAGCTGGCCGACAGAGCGGCGGAGNNACTTCATGGATGGACTCCGTGCCATCAGATCCCCGAAGATCAAGCAGGTACGGGGCAAGGGGTTGCTGATAGGCGTCGTTCTCAACGAATCGGCCGGCAAGGCCAGGATATACACCACTGCGCTGAAGAACAAGGGATTGCTATGCAAAGAGACGCACGACTGGATCATTCGCTTTGCTCCGCCTCTTGTAATAAAAAAAGAAGAGATCGACAAAGCTCTGGAGATCGTCCGGGAGGTACTTGCCTAGGATCGCTTTTCCGGCAATCGGTTAACTTGCGAAAGAAATTGACCCCAAGAGGGGATCCCGTAATTCAGGGATCACCTCTTTTTTGTAATTCCGGGGTACTGTTCGAATTTTTGCTCTTGCAACCCTTATGGATGCGTGAATTTCCAGGGAATGTCATCTCCGGATGATAAAGCGGATCCCGCAGCGTATATGATCGTGAGAGTGCCGCCTCCCGCGGAAACTGTTGGCAAGGATGGGATGTGCTCGCATAAGGATCAGTTTCGTTCGAGATGCTATCTTATAAAAGTCCGGGTTATGATCTTATTTCCCTGTTTTCAGGGTTGCCCATGTAAAATATTTGAAAGTTCCGGATGAATCGTCATTTCTTTCAAAATATGCCTGAAAGAACGGAGAAAGATCTATGCGGATAACCTTTTTGCCGATTTGCTGTACCGTGACCACAGAAGCGGAGAGTGGGACCGTCGGCCAGCTGGCAGCCTGCCTCGGACTCGGCCCTGACCAGCCCTGCGGAGGGGAAGGAACCTGCGGAAAGTGCAGGATCCTTGCAGAAAATGCAAACTCCTTCCCGACCGGTGCCGAACTTCAATTCCTCACTCCGAAGGAGCTGTCCGACGGTTTTCGCCTGGCCTGCCAGTGTCCGTTGGAGGATGGCCTTGTTGTATCTCTTGGCCGGGCTCCGGAAATGAAGGACCGCAAGATCCCTAAAAGCGATCCCGGGAAGCGTTACGCGAGAAAGCCGGAGCCCGTAGTCCGGAAAAAGATCATTTCCCTTACCGGAACCAGGGACAATGACCCAGGCACATCTCTGGCGGAGGTTCTCTGCACCCAGACGGGGACTGAGGATCTGCGGATCCCTTTGGAATTGCTGAAAAGCCTGCCAGGGATCTTTGCAAAAAGGAAGAGCGCAGCCGCTGTTTTCACCAATTCCAGGTTCATTGCGCTTGAAGATGAAAAGACGCACGGTGTATTTGGAGTCGCTATCGATATCGGTACCACTTCCCTCGTCGTCTGGCTCGTGGATCTTGAATCGGCGACAGTTTTAGACACTGCCTCGGAGCTGAATCCTCAGACCTCCTTCGGAGCGGATGTGCTGTCCAGGATATCGGTCATCCAGAGCAGAGAATGCGGCCTGGAAATGCTTAAAGATGCTCTTTTATCTTCTTTGAACAGGATGATCGCAACGCTGGCCCGGAAGAACGGACTTGATACCGGAAGCATTTACGCCGCGGCCGTATCCGGGAACACAATTATGGAGCACATCTTTCTCGGGGTAGATCCTTCCCCCATCGGGCGAAGTCCCTTTATCCCGGTTACCCGCTGCACCCCTTCCCTGAAGGCGGAGTCATCGGGTATGGATATCAATCCGCGGGGCGAAATTGTCATGATCCCGAACATATCAGGATTCGTAGGTGGCGACATAACGGCCGGAGTGGAAGCCTCCGGCATGTTCAGAAGTTCCGCGATCACTCTTTTCACAGATATAGGGACCAACAGCGAGATCGTATTGGGGAACAGGGATTTCCTCCTCGCATGTTCCGCCGCGGCCGGTCCGGCTTTTGAGGGAGCCCGTATCAGTCACGGAATGAGGGCCGTGAACGGGGCGGTGGAAAGGGTTGCTTTCCAGGACGGGAAGGTCCTCCTGGGAGTGATCGGCGAAAAGACCCCCGAAGGGATATGCGGGTCAGGTATCGTGGATCTGGTTGCGGAGATGCTGCGTTCCGGCCTGATAGACAAAAACGGAAAGTTTTCCGATACCTCTCCGAACAGCAGATTACACAGCCGTATCTCGAATAATCCGCAGGGTTTGAAGGAGTTTTGTTTATACGAGGCCGGAGAGAACAAGCCAGGTGGTATTGTTTTTACACAAAAGGATGTAAGGGAGGTTCAGTTGGCTAAAGGAGCCATTGCCACGGGAATACAGATCCTGCTTGAGAAAAAGGATCTGAAACCCGGAGATCTGGACCGGGTGGTGGTGGCAGGAGCCTTCGGGAACTATATAAACATGAAAAATGCTGTTGACATGGGTATACTCCCGAAAGTCTCATCGGAAAAGATCGAGTATATCGGGAACTCCTCTGTGATCGGAGCCTTTCACGCTCTTGTTTCCCTTAAAGACTACCGCCTCATGAAGAAGATCGCCAGGAGGGCGGAGTCCGTGGAACTTTCTTCGCGGAGCGATTTTCAGCAGCGCTTTCTTTCCAACATGTCCTTTTGAATGGAGAGTCTATGTTAGTGGAGGATGACATGAACAATTTTAAAGTGTCTGTTCGGGCATATGATGTAAAAGAGGATCCGGAGGCTCATGATATCAGAAGGATCGAAAATATCGGTCTGGACATGGGATCCCTGGAGGTCCACTATCGTAGACAGGGAGAGGCCTGCTTCAGCAGCTTTCGTAAATTTTCCGTGCTTTGGGAGAGTCCTCATTTGCGGGAAGTCGTTGAACCTGAAGGCAGCATTGTCTTTATTTCTCCCGGGGCGCTTTCCGGGAAACTGGA
>DFYG01000019.1:0-5561 GCA_002382605.1 Synergistaceae bacterium UBA4088
TAGCCTGGGAGCAACCACCCTGGCATATGACATTCATAAGAACGAGTCTCTCTCTCTTGAGATCGGAACACGATACTGCTCCCTCGAAGAACTTTTCTCTACCTGCGATTTCGTTTCCGTCCACCTCACTCTGACGAGACCACAAAGCATCTGATCGGTTCAAGCCTGCTAGGTCTGATGAACCCATCCTCGTACTTCATCAACACCTCAAGGGCAGAAGTGGTGGACTACAAGGTACTTCATGAACTACTCTCCCATAATAGGATCGCCGGGGCCGCCCTTGACGTATTTGAGGAAGAACCAGTAACAGATTTTTCCCTCTGCCGCCTGGAAAACGTAATTGCTTCACCTCATATTGCTTATTTCACAAAACACTCAAACCGCAACCTACTCAGGAAATCAGTCGAATCTATTCTTGATTTTCTAACTTCAGAAAATGACCGATGAAAACACGGACTTATAAGTAACATCCGTAAACGCAGAAACTTAAGGTAATTGCATCCTATTTCGGCACTGGCATTGGGGTTGTGTCTTGTCTTCCATTTCTGAAACCTGGCACAATGAAGTGTCCTCTTTCCCTCCTGTCAAATCGCAAATCTTTGACAAACCTGACAGAGGGCAAACTGCCCCGGTGGATGTTGGAAACCTGTGTCTACGGGTTTTTACCGCAGCTACCACACAAAACAGGGACTCTGACGCATTGGCATCAGAGCCCCTGAACGTTTTTTATGGTGCNNGATTTTGAGTCCGCTGCGTCTACCATTCCGCCACTCCGGCAAGCGGAAATAGTAGTACCATAGGCAGGAGAATCTGTCCAGAGGGATATGTAAAAGCAATTACTATTATGGGGTTTCAAAATCAGGCGATTTATTCTAAAATACCCCTTTGGGTAAAACAAGGGCAGGGGTTGGTATGGCTTTGGAAAAGCTCGAGGGTTCCCGGGGATGCTTTGTATGCGACAAAACCGGGGTCAATCCCAGATCCCTGGGAGTGACACTCTTCTGGGATGAGGAGTCGGACACGACGGTGATACCTTTTACCCCCGACGACAGCTGGTGCGGCTATGAAGGAATAGTCCATGGGGGTATACTTACAGCGATCTGCGACGACGTTATGGCGTGGTCCGCCCGGAAGGCTTCCGGCGAGTGGTCTGTGACCGCCAGCATCTCCGTCCGTTTCCTGAGGCCCGTCGGATCAGGAAAGAGCTACACGGCAACGGGAAGAGCCTCGGCAGTTGAGGGGCGCAAGATCCGTACAGAGGCCCGGATCACCAATGAAGAGGGCAAGGTCTGCGCCGACGCAAAAGCGGTGTTTGTTGTAGTAAAAAACAAGGAGTAAACAGTAAATTGTGAACAGTAAACGACAAGGGCAAAGGACAAGATCAGGATAATTTTTGAAAAATTTAACCGTTCGCTGTTTACCGTTCACCGTTCACTAAAATTAAGGAGGTCATACGCATGGAAATTTCCACGATCACGGTCCGTCACTACGCTCCTGAGGGCACCCTCTGCGAGCCCCTCAGGCAGACATCCGAGACTCTCAACACTCTGGTCATCGAACTGGGAGCAAAACTGGCCAGAATGGGTTTCCCCGTCACGCTCGAGAACGTCTCCTCGAACGGAGAACCTGAAAAGAACAACATGGTCACGATGGAGTGCCTGGAGATCGACTTCCCCGAGACTCCTCTCGATGAGATCCTCGGCTTTCAAGCCTCTGCCAGGCCCTGTGAATGCGCTTCCGGGACAGGCCCGGAAAAGTGCCGCACGATTGAGATAGGCGACGACTCCTACCAGGCGGTCCCGCCGGGCCTCATCGCTGACGGCCTGCTGAGAGTGGCTCTCTCCGCAACCGGCGGCTGCGGGAGCGGCTGCGGAACTTGCGGCGGTTGTGGCACCAGCTGAGGAGCGTAACATCCGGCTGACGTAGTCAGCCGCTTTGCAATAAACTCGATCCCGGGAGGTAATACCATGACAGAACCGTGGATCACCACCAGGGGCGGCGACCAGGGGACGACCAGCCTCGGGGACGGGACCCGTGTTCCAAAGGATCACCCAAGGGTCGAGCTTTACGGCACCCTGGACGAGTGCCAGGCCGCCATGGGTTTGGCCAGGGCCTCATGCTGCAATGAGAATATTCGGGAAGAGCTGTTCAGGATCGAGGATGCAATGGGGGCAGTGATGGGATACCTGTCACTCTTTCCTGGGCTGCCTGAGCCTGATCCAGCCCTCCTTGAAGAGATCGTCGAAAAGGTTCGTGGAATTATCGGCGAGACTTTTCGCTTCGTCCGCCCCGGAGACTCTCTCCCCGGGGCGGCGCTTCATCTGGCCAGGACCATAGCCCGCCGGGCCGAGAGACTCGCGGTCGCGCTTCACCGCGAAGGGGAGATCGGAGATGCGCCATACGCCTGGATCAACCGTCTTTCAGACGCCATATACGCTCTATCGCTGTGGACCGACAAGATAAACCGGGAATGCGGNNATATCCTCTGAACAGGAGGCGGTTCCATGTTGAAAGATCCTCTTTCGCCTGCCCGCAACGTTGATCTCCGGCAGGTCGTCTACGAGAAGATTAAGGAAGCCATCGTTGAGGGATTGATCCGGCCGGGCGAAAGACTTTCGGAGGTAGACCTTGCCGACAAGCTGGCTGTCTCCCGGACTCCAGTGCGGGAAGCCATCCGCCAGCTGGCCCAGACTGGTCTCGTCACACTTGAGCCCCGCCGCGGAGCTTTTGTCTCCCTGCCAACTGTCAAGGACGCATCCGACCTCTACGACCTCAGAACTCATCTCGAAATAGTCGCGGTTAGGCTTGTAACGGCCAGGCAACCCATCGAAGAGCTTGAGCACTGGCGTGATGTCTTCTCTTCCATGACGGACATGACCGACACCAGACACTACCTCTCGGAAGACCGTAAATTTCATGCCACCCTCTACGAGATCTCAGGGAACCGCTATCTTACTATGATGCTCCACAACATTGCGGATCTTATCAACCTCTGTCGCCAGTATTCCGTGGAGGGCATTCCATTGAGCACATTTGCTCACGAGCACGTCGCGGTGATCGATGCAATAGAGACCGGCGACCCCGATATTGCCGAGGCTGAACTTCGGATACACCTGAACCGCTCCAGAGGAGGGCTCATCAACTACCTCAAGGAACATCCGGAACTCACAGCGTCAGGGGAGAATTAAGAACTTTCTATGCTGACGACCCAGTGGCTGGGCTACACTTTCGCCTTCCTGGCTGCCGTCTGCTGGTCGATAGCGCCTGTTCTTTATCGCCGGGGGGTTGACCATGTATCATATGCCGGCCTCGGGGCCGTTCGCTGCTCCGGGTATATCGCCACTACCGCGCTTTTTCTTTTTTTTACCATGGGCCCCAGCGCCTTCGCACCGCCGGACCTCCGAACCCTGGCTTCCATTTTTGCGTGCTCCCTCATCTGGATCGTCCTGGGCGATTTTTTCTACTTCTCGGCAATCCACAAGCTGGGGGTTTCTATCTGCGTTCCCATAACATCCGCCTACCCGCTTCTGGTCGTCCCTGCTTCCTGGATATTCCTCGGCGAACGCATCAGCCCCATGGTGTTGCTGGCAGCTGCTCTCATAGTGGCCGGATTGATATTTTTATCCCCAAAGGGGGGCAATACGGAGGGGCGGCGACAGATCCGAAGCGGACTAGTAGTGGCCTTCCTTGCCATGACATGCTGGACGTTCGGTATACTCACGAACAAGATACTGATGCAGACTGTCCCGGTTCCGCAACTCGAGTGGTGGCGCGCTGTCAGCGTTACCGCGGGTTCCTGGGTCATGTTCCTTCTTGTTGACAGGGCCAGGGGGCTGGGGAAGATCTCATTGAGAGCCTTCGTGGAGATGGGTATCGCAGGCGCACTGGGCCTTGCGGTGGGGAATCTTCTCTTTACCTACAGCCTGTCGTTCACTCCCGTCGATATTGTCTCGTGCATAGCGTCAGTTCGCCCATTCCTGTCAGCCATCTTTGCCACCCTGGTCCTTCGGGAGAGACTGACCCCCCGCCTCGCGGGAGGGATCGTCCTTGTCGTCGGAGGGATCATCGCCATCACGCTTTAGAGAGCGGCGTCGCGCCATCTCAGGTTCCTCTCCGAGGGAGCCGGGAAAATAGAACCTTCTCTCCTCTTCCATATATTTTTGCGCAACCCAGTGCCCCTGGTTGTCGTGAGGGTATTTGTACCCCTCTCCCCCCGGCCTGAGGTGAAACGGAACCTCCTGCATGTCTCCCATTTCTATAGCCGAAAGCGCCGCGTCGATAGCAAGGTAGGCGCTGTTGCTCTTGGGAGCTATGGAGAGGTAGATGACAGCCTCGGATAGAATGATCCTTGCCTCGGGCAGACCAACCAGATCCGCCGCGTAGGCGGCAGAGGCGGCCACGCTTATCGCGCGCGGGTCCGCCAGTCCGACATCCTCCGCAGCAAAGATCACAAGGCGGCGTGCCACAAAACGGATATCCTCGCCCCCGGCCACAAGCCTTCCGAGCCAGTAGACCGCCGCGTCGGGGTCCGATCCCCTCATGCTCTTTATAAGGGCCGAGATGATCCTGTAGTGATCATCCTGGTCGCGGTCGTATCGCTGGAGTGCCCTGGGGGCGGCCTTTCTGACCGTCTCGATGTCGATGGTACGCCCGCCGCCGGTCGCGGTGGCAAGAGCTGCCAGTTCCAGCCGCGTGAGCGCCTGTCGTGCGTCCCCTCCGGCACCGAGCGCAATGTCCAGCAGTGTCTCGGAGGAGGCGGAGAGTTCGAGCTCCCCCAGCCCGCGCTCAACATCGGCAAGTGCCCTTTCAAGAAGTGAGACCAGATGCTGGGAACCCAGGGGGCGCAGCTCGTACACCACGAGGCGCGAGAGCAGCGTCTTGTTGATCTCGAACCAGGGGTTCTCAGTGGTTGTGCCCATAAGAACTAGTTCCCCCCTCTCCACAGAAGGGAGCAGGGCATTCTGCTGTTGCCTGTTGAAGTGGTAGATCTCGTCCACAAAAGCTACCGGCGTACGGGAGCTCATGCTTTTAAGATGCTTCGCTTCGGCGACAAGATCCCGCAGAGCCGCAATATTGGCAGAAACCGCGTTGATCTCAAGAAAATCCCTGTCTGTTATCGAGGCCATCAAGCGGGCTATCGTCGTCTTCCCCACTCCGGGGGGGCCGTAAAGGATGCAACTGGGGACATGCCCGGAGACCACGGCACGATAGAGGGGAGCTCCTTTTGAGAGAAGGTGCTCCTGTCCGGCCATCTCATCAAGGGTCCTGGGCCGCATCCTCTCGGCAAGGGGGATCTCCCACTTGTTCGCGGGAACATCCCTTCCGGAGGGAAGTCCATCCCATAGAGTGCGTCCGCCCTCTATGTCAACCATGAGGAGATCACCTCCTCCACCATTAAAGGATCACCAGGAAGAGATCTCATGGAACCATCCCTCGAGAAAGAGACCTGCGGAAACCTCTCGCAGATCACCTGGGGCAGCAACTCCTCAAGAGGCCGGTCGACCATCGAGATCGGCAGGAAGGGGGCATCCTCCCACTGCTCAAGGGAGAGGCGTTCCGAT
>DFYG01000019.1:5597-6328 GCA_002382605.1 Synergistaceae bacterium UBA4088
CGGGACAAAAGCCTCCGGGCGGGAGAGTGACCGCACCAGATCCTCCAGGCGCTCAAAGGATACATCCGCCCATCTCTGCCACTCCGGTGCAAATCGTTCGACCAGAACCGCACGCATTCCTGCCCTTTTTGCTCCGTAAAGGTCGTAGACAAAATCTCCTATCATGACGCATCGCCCAGGCTCGACGCCTATGGCGCCGGCTGCTGCCCAGAGCGCCTGAGGGTCGGGTTTGAGTGGTCCCTCATCGCGGGAGAGCACCGTCAGGGGGAGTTTTATGCCGCACTTTTCCGCCGCCTCCAGGATGGAGTCGCGGCAGTTCCGCGAAACAACCGCCCAGGGGATCTGTGACCGGTCGAGCCACTCAAGAAGTGCGTGAGCCCCGTCCACGGGTGTTGCCCGCCTTGCCCCCTCCATTTCGAGGTCGTACAGGTCGCGTTCGAGAGCTCTCCTCTCGGTCGGGTCCAGACTGTCTGCCGCCTCGACCAGTGGAAGGCGTTCCCCTTTAAAATATTTGGCCCTGATGGGGGCAAAATCGAGTTTCGTATCAGCAAGGACCCCGTCCCAGTCAAGAATGAATCCACGGGCGAGAGAGGGGTGCCAGAACGGAGGAGAAATGCTCATGAGAACTACCTCCCTGGTTATGGTATTTTTAAAGAAAGCGGAGCATGAAGACGAAAAGCCCCCATGCTCCGCTGCTAAAAAGACACCCCCGCGAGTGCCGTGACACGAAG
>DFYG01000019.1:6347-30652 GCA_002382605.1 Synergistaceae bacterium UBA4088
AACACCGCAGGGCCTGTTCTCTTTTGCCCGCTACACCGTTATTATAGCACGAGGAAGCAAATGGGAGGGGTTATTGTGTGGCAAGGACGAATGCCGCGTCACATTCTTCACATCACCCGAAAAAGTTACGCAAAAAGGAACGCCAGTCAATTGCACCGCAACCCGAGCTCTCTTCTGATCAACTGCGGCCTTGGCACAAACCCCCTTGGTGTGCCCCCCGGGGTCAGACGCGTCCTGAGATCATTTCATAAGTGGGAGATATGCCAATACCCGCCTCCAGTAGCAGAGAACCTCACCGGGGCCATCGCAAGATACCTGGAGATAGCCGAACTTGGGAATAACATAGTCCTGGGTCACGGATGCATCGATATACTCATCACACTTATACGCCTTCTTCTTCCGCCGGGCTCGCTGCTTTCGGGAGTCTCACCTCAGTTCACAGACATGCCGTTGCAGGCAATGCTGGGTAATGCCCGGTATCATCCTGTTATCCTCAAGCCGCCTCGCTTCGAAGCCGACCTGGAGATATGGGAACGGGTATCAAGGCAGCGGCCCCACGTACTGTACATCGACAGGCCGCACAACCCCACCGGGCAGGTTCTTCCACTGGAAGACCTCCGGATGATCGTCGATGGATGCCGTGAACGGGGGTGCTGGGTGATAGTGGACGAGGCATACGGCGACTACCTCACGACTGGGGAATCGGCCATAAATATCGACTCTCCAAACTGCATCGTGACCAGATCGTTCTCCAAAGCCTGGGGTCTTGCCGGAATGCGTGTGGGATATGGTGTGATACGCGACCCGGAACTGTTGCAGATATTCAAAATACTACAGCCGCCCTTTTCGATAAGCCTTCCCGGCATAGAAGCGGCACTGGCCGCCCTGGAGGACAACGACTTCCTCACGGAGACAAAAAAATACGTCCTTGGAGCCAAGAAGGCAATAATAAACAGACTCGAGGGCAAAACCTGTATTGAGATCGCTCATACGCATCCCTCTACACCGATAATGATGCTACGGCACAGGAGGGGAAATTTCTTTGAAATACTGGCTCAGGCAGGCATCGACACAGAGCCTGGTTCTGGCTACCTGGATATGGACGACTCTTCGGTCAGGCTGAGGGTCCCCCCGCCCGAGGATCTGGAAAGGACGCTTGCGATCCTTTCAGGAATATCATGAACTGGTCTCTTCCGGCCATACATAGCCGAGTCGGGCAAATAAAGCCTCCGGGGCAGAGTAATCATTGTCTATCGCCATGGCCTTCACTTCGATGGCAAGAGGGATGCCGGGAAACGGCGACATATCCGAAATATCCGAACTTATACGCCCGGAGACAATGTGGGCTCCTTCAATGGTAGTGTGCGGAAGAAGAAGAAGGAGAGTTTCTTCTCCAAGCCTCCCTCCGATGTCCACGTTCCGCATGACCTTGAGGATCTGACGGGAGATCCTCTGGGCTGTCTCGTCCACAGCCTCAATACCGCCCTTCGCCTTTATCTCCTCCATGTTGGAGACCCTGATCGAGATCAACGACAGCGGATATCTGTAGCGCTTGGCCCTTTTCATCTCCATCTTCATTATGCTGCTGATCATGCTCTGGGCATAAAGACCCGTAACCGGATCACGTGAATATAGCTTGGTTATCCCGGATACGGCACGGTTTCTCTCGGCCAGAGACAAAAAGACAGGCCAGATAGTTTCAAGAACATCCCTGTTGATCCTGGCGAAACCACCGGGTGTCCTCGAAAGGCAGAGCAAGATCGCGGGGTTGCCCCCGGTCAGCAAAACTCCGGCAAAGAGCGACTCGAACCCCGCTTCGGAGAGAAGCGGTTCCCACTCAGCAGTTTCAGCCGACCATGGGATCCACCAATGCGAACCGTCCTGGACGGCCAGACCTCCGAACTGGTGACCAAAAGGCCCCCCCCTGGCTTCCGAAAGCCTTCTGCCGAACTCAACGGGGTTTCGGTGAGACTCCTGGGTAAATTCCGAGGGGTTTGCTTCCTCTCCGGATAGTATCCAGCTCCGACGGACCCCGTCCCAGACAAAGATCCCCGCCCAGTCGACATCAAGGTGCTCGATCAGTTCGATAAGTATCTGGGGGATCATCCCTTTCGCATCGTAGAGATTCAGAAGGAACAGGATCCTTTCCTTCATGGTTATAAGCCTGGAATATACTTCATGGGGAGTTCTATCATCGAAAAAAGCCAGGAAGTGGTCGCCGCCGTCACCCAGGCAGATTAGATCCAATTCGCATTCGCCTTTCACAACGGACCACTTTCTTCTCGTCCAGCCGTTAACACGCGCAGATTCCTCAAGGGGAAGCATGTCGCGTGGGCCATTGATACCGGAAAAAAGATTTTCCACACTCTTCGGTAGTTCCACTATGGATTCGTGCAGGAACTCCCTGAGGTTGTCGTTGACCTCCTCAACGACAAGTTCGTCTCCCAGGATCCGGCCAGCCATCTGCGGCATGGGCATAAAGGAGAGCATCACCCCGCTGATCTCCTGAAGACCGCTGGATTTGATCCACTCACCAATAGTGGACATTAACGTTACCTCCTTAAGAAAAAGGCTTATTAAAAAACAATGCTATGATAAACTAAATATGCCTGATTGACCAGATAGACCGGTATTCTGATCATCAGAGGTACAATTAAAGCCGAGAGGGGTTTCAGTGTTGATCCCTGCCTTCGAGACCATACACGCGAAAGGTTCTTTTGGAGACCGCCTGGTGCCCGTCCACATACTGGGGCCGAAGGAGAAGAAGAATACCGCGCCTCTTGTCATACTGCTCCATGGCGTCCACGGATGCGCGGATCCTGAGCCAGGGAACAAGTACGGCGAGCTTGCCAGGATGCTCTCGCAAGAGGGGGCCTGCTGCGCCATTGTTGAGACCAGCCGTATCAGGCGCGACAGGGTCACTTTCTGCGAGGACAGAGAGGCCTGGGCTCACTCGGCCTTCAGGGGTAAGACCTTCGCCCAGGATCATGCCGATGCTGTTGCGGGAGCCGAGACGGCTGCAGGAGAGATCGGCTCAGAAAATGTCTGGATCTTCGGCTTTTCCCTGGGAGGCATTCATGCGATCCTTGCGTCGGGGGTGGATAAGGGATTTTCATTCAAGCCATCAGGGATAGCACTTGGGGGGACAGGGTCGTTCATCCGTCCTGAGGCTGCTACTTCTCTGTTGCTTCCTATCCTCGATACAACTCCTCCCAAAGCCAGGCTCCTTGAATCTGCCAGGAACCTGAGGGCCGGAAGGCTGCTCTCGTTCTACGGGTCCCTCGATTCCACATTTTCCGAGGAATCCTGTAAAGAAATTGTCGCCGCGGCATCACTCCCTGCAGACAGGAAAAACTTCATCGTCATCGAGGGAGCCGATCATTCATTCCGCACGATAAAAGGTCTGCCAACAATAAAAACCCTCGAAATAATGGTTCAGGTCCTTTCTCCACTCCTCATCTAGGACCAGGGCCAACTGACAGTCATTCCGAAAAGGGAGAAGAACCAGGTTCCAGTCAGCATGGAGACGCCCCCGCCAAACGCGAGGAATGGCCCCAGCGGAATGGCGTCTTTCCTCTTTACCCGCCCGGAAAGCAAAAGACAGAGAGCTATCACTCCTCCGACCATAAAACCCGCGTAGAGAGCCCAGGCCGTCAACTTCCACCCCAGGGCCGCCCCGGTACCAGCCATGAGGCTGGCGTCTCCCCAGCCCATTCCCCCGCGGCTCACGAGGATGATCAGGGCTATGACGCCAAACCCCAGCAATGCCCCCAATACTCCGTCGGCCACTCCCGATAGACCACCGCCGATCCTCATAATAATTCCTGCGCCCCCCAGGCCCCAGGCGAAGAGGTCGTAAACGCAACCGCCGTAAAGGTCCGTCAGCGCATTGAGAAAAAGTCCCGAAGCAATTACTGCGGCAATGGCTGACGTAACCGAAACTCCCCATCTCCACGCTATAAGCGCGCCGATGGCAGCGCCCGCGACTTCAACCCCCAGGTACCTGAGGGGAATTTTCGCGCCGCAGGAGCGGCATCCACTCCGCAGGAGAATCCAGGAGACTATGGGGACAAGTTCGGCGGAGGTCAATCCACGTCCGCAGCTATCACATGATGAACGCTCTCCCCCCCACCATGAGCGCCCCTCCACGGTCCTGCTTGCAACCACGTTGAGAAAAGAACCCATGC
The DNA here is from genome assembly GCA_002382605.1 of Synergistaceae bacterium UBA4088. Classification (GTDB taxonomy): domain Bacteria; phylum Synergistota; class Synergistia; order Synergistales; family Thermovirgaceae; genus UBA2252. The sequence goes on from DFYG01000019.1 coordinate 10,535, forward strand.
ATGCTCCAAGCACTGCGGAAAAAGCTATGAACGCTGCAAAAAAGGCCAAAACAACACCCCCACTGACAGTGATGCATCTACAGAACGGGCCCCGGCCTGAGCCGGGACCCGTAAACAACATCCGGAACGATCTAAAGGATCAGCTTTCCGCCGCCCTTGGCGCTTTTGCCGCTGAGTTTGTCGAGTTGCTGCAGGACCGCCGGCGAGGCTACGTCTATCCTGGGTTTGCTGGCCTGTTGCTTTGACATCTCCTGTACCTTCTTCTCGTACTCTTCCATCGCTTTTCTGATGGCCTTTACGTCGCCTTTCACCCACTGCAAAATTCCCTCGGCAATGGTTCGGATGACATCGTCGGCGGGCATCTCCTGGATCGCCCCGAGTTCCTTGAGGACCCGATGCTCCTCGCGTATGGAATCGATGATGTCATCGTCAGTGATCAAACCCTTCTTGTACAGAACTCGTGCAAGGATGTTGAACTTGGTCTTGATGTTCTCGTCGTTAAAAGCAAGATTGTCAACCCTTGCCAGAAGCATGGAGATGATCTCATCCAGGCTTATCTGCATTGGCATCTGCATCTGAAAATTGCCCCCTTATATATTGAAATCGGCAATAATTGTAACATGAACCACTCCTTTTCTTTGAACAAGGCCAGATAAGGGCTTATAATCAAGCCTATGAAATTCAGCCTGAAAAAACCCTTTCTTCGCGGGTTCTCCACAGTGCGTCGGGAGCTGCCTGCTTTCATGCTCACGACGTTCGGGACCGCTGTTGTGGCTTTCGGGATAATGTCTCTTACCATACCCTACCGTTTCCCCGATTCCGGAGTCTCAGGGATTGCTGTTCTTTCCAGTTACGCTTTTGGAATATCTCCTGCATGGGTGGTGGGCATCCTCAACCTGGTCCTGCTCCTGTGGGGCCTGAGGGAACTGTCTCCGCGCTTCATAGGGTGGACAGTCTATTGTGTGATCGTGCTGACCGTACTTCTGAAACTGTTCGAAGGCATGCCCTACCCTCTTCTCAATGAACGGCTGCTCGTTGCCATACTGGCCGGCACGGTCAAAGGACTTGGAAGCGGACTGGTGCTTCGTTCGGGCAGTTCGCTGGGAGGGACGGACATCCTTGTAGTAGCTCTCCGGAAGCGCTACGGTGTAGAGGTTGGGCAATTCACCTTCTACATCAACCTGGTCATCCTCGGGGTTTCCATATTTATCGTCGGGCTGGAGGGAGCTATCTACGGCCTGGTCAGCATATTCGCCAATGCCCTTGTAACAGACAACGTCCTGCGCTCTTTCGACCGCAGACGACAGGTCATTGTCGTAAGCAACACCCCACATGAGACCGGAGAGTTCATTATGAGCGAACTTCACCGGGGAGTTACGTTCCTCCACGCTGAGGGCGGATACACCCACCAGGAAAAACCCGCCCTTCTCTGCGTCCTGACCCCTCGCCAGACAATGGACCTAAAGCGCTATCTTTCGACCAGTGATCCGAAAGCCTTCATGATCGTCTCCGACGCCTCGGAGGTATTGGGCAGAGGCTTCAAGAACTGGAAGGCGTTGTAGAAGAAACGTTAATCGAAAGGCCGTGACTCGTGACTCGTGACTCGTTACGGGTAACTGGCAAGGGCCAAAAAACAGTTTGCGCATGTGACTGGTTTTGCCGCGTCACCAGTCACGCGTTATGGTTTTACTTCTCCTGCTTTACCATCTTCTTCTCGACCCGGGCCAGTTTGCGGCGAGTAGCGGGAAGGAGTTTTTTCATGAGCTCTTTGCGGAACCTGACACCAGCCATTTCACGGTTCTCTTCCTTTTTCGCCATCGCCCCCCAGCTCGTCTTCTTTTTCTCCTCGTAGAGGTCCAGATCTGCCAGGCGCTTCCCCGACAAGTCGTACTCCAGCCCAAGAAGGATTTCCTTGATCTGTTGAACATCCAGGAAGGTCGCCAGATGGAAACGGTAAACCGTCACTGCCATCAGGACATGGGCATAGTCCTTGCCCCACCCCTCTCCCAGAACAAGCCCCAGTTCCATCTCTTCAAGGATCAGCCTGAGTCTTCTGGTCTGAAGATCATATCTTTCCCAGGAATCGTAGAGGCGAATCTCAAGGCTTTTCCAATCCTCGTGTCCCCTGGCTTCGTTGAAATAAGTCATGGCCCTGCTCCGAAGGTTACGCAAAAGAGTCTCGTAAGGCATCTTCACATAAAGAACGTCAGGGCAGATATCTTTCATCGCCACAGGACCGTTCAGGTTTTTGAGGGTAAAAATTATGGCAACCCTTGTGCTGTCCCTCCATCGCAGAAAGAAGGGGATTTTTCCCACTTTTGCCTTGAAGTCGCTTTGCATTTGTTTGATCACTTCACCGTAATTGCCACTGATCCGGAAAAGGATCGTCCGGGGGAGTGTCCTCGCCTCGACAATATGCTCTCCGAACCGGGAATTCAAAAGAAAGGCAAGCAGTTCCGCTGGATCTGAGCCTGCTTGAAAGACTCTGGCAGTGCCAGGTGAATCCGCGAAAGGCGGGATCAACAATAGCGTCTGTCCCTCGAAGGATTGATCCAGAGCGGCCTGGTATCTCTTCTCCGTCAGCGAGAACTCTTCGGAAAGAGCTTCAAGAACGGCGCCGTCGTCGATACGCAGAAGTAAAATCCTTGCCCCGCTTCTGACCAATGAAAGCACTTTCCACCGACCTCCTTTTCACAGTCCCATCTTACGGATGCAGCGCCTGGCTTCGTCAACGTAAGCGGGATATGGGAGCGTCTCGACAACCCCTGCGCCGCGGTCCAGCCCGATCACGTTTATACCCAGGACGCCGTTGAGAAAGATCCCTCCGCCACAGACCGGTGGAGGAGTAACGTCATGCCCGTATAGGTTGTAATCAGCAGGAGGCAAGGTCAGTTCGTCGATCGAGTGCCCCAGTGCCAGGTTAATGCCGCACATCCTCACTCGCCCTCCGCCTTCGAAAAGCATGCACTCCGGCGCCGCCATCCGGATCGCTTCGGGAATATCGTGATTGCCGCAGACGATGGCCACATTCTCAATGGGTACGGTTTCAATGGCCCTGAAAAGGGAGACCAGCCTCTTTCTAAAGAGCAAGGCAGAACCGGGGCGGATCGCCAGCTTTAGATCGTCTACCAGATCACCGGTATGTACAAGACATGACGGGTTCAGGAAGTTCACAAGCCTCTTCAGATCACCGTAAAAAGTCGCAGGAGTGTCGGATACGTGCAGAAGGCACCTCCCCCTGAACTCCTCAAGACGGTCGGGAATGGACATGCCAGGCAGAAAACCAGAGAGAAGCTGTTTCAAAGAACCCATAAGACTTACCCGTCCTACGTCCGGAGCACTGCCAGGCTGTCGGAAGTGGCGATGGGGGATTTGTGGCAGTGAACCAGTTTCCAGTCAGGCTTTTCCTCCGTGCCGAAGTTGTTGAATACCCGTGTTTCGTTGTGACTCTTGCGGACTATCTTCCCGGGGGAGACCGCTCTCACCATGAGTGTGAATGTCACTATCGCACAGGATCCGTATATCTGGATCCTCGGCTGGAGGATCTCATGTTCGAACAACTGATCGGTCTCTTCAAGAGGATCCAGACCTCCGCCCAGCACCATCCGGTGAACCCTGAGTTCCCTGAGATGAAAGTCCAGTCCGTCGATCCTCTGAGGGGAAATGTACCACTCGAAGAACGAGCAGTCTTCAGCGGTCATTCGCCGGTAGGTTGCAACATCTGCGTCCCAGATACTCTTCAGGTTTCTTTCCACTAACGCCATGATCTCTTCTTCGAGTGATCGTTCCAGGTCCGACATTTGAGGCACCACCCTTTCAGATGAACATATGATCTATTATACAGACCGTGGGTTCATGGATCGTAAGCCCTGAACCGGAAATTTCAAACACTTAAAACCGGGAACAGGCCTGCCCTGGTTTTTTTCTATCTGCGATCCGGGGATCACCACTCACGTCCATTCCCTGTTGAGCGTCCGCGGTATTTGAGATAGAATGAACGGCGTTCGATGAATGCTCAAAACATAACCCCAAACAAGGAGGGAATATTAAATGGCAAAAGCAGTTGTCGATAAGGATACTTGTGTAGGTTGCGAAGCTTGCGTCGGAACTTGCCCCGTTTCCGCCATCGCCATGGAAGACGGGAAAGCACATGTTGACCCCGACACATGCGTCGAGTGCGGGGCCTGTGTTGCTGTGTGCCCTGTAAGCGCTATCTCCCAGTAATTCTCCAGGAACGCTGAAAGGCCGAGGGGCGCTTCCTTTGGGAAGTGGCCCCTTTTTCAACACCTCCCTGATCGCCGAAGACTCTCAGTTCTGTCACCTGAAAGGATGCATCCAAATGGCGAAGTTCAGGATCCCGGTATGGCTTGTCAGGGCAATATGGGTTGCCGGGATCATCGGTTTTCTGGCAATATCAGTAGTACCCATCGGAAGGAACCCGTTTCCCGGCATTGAGGCTGGAGACAAGATCGCGCATCTCGGGGTTTTCTTCATTCTGGCACTATTTCCAGTCGTTACGGGTGTTGCGTCGAAAAGGGCTGTAATAGTAGTGCTTTCCATTGTGGCCGTCGGTTCCGAACTTCTGCAGTCACTGCTCCCATACCGCTCGTGGGAGGTCATTGATATCACTGCCGACCTCCTGGGGCTGTTCGCGGGCCTTGCGGCAGGATACGCCCTCACCCGGATGAGAGATACCACCGTCCGCAGATAGCGCTTCTGACCTTCCTGTCTCCCGGCCTTCCCGGTTCTGCCCGTACCATCCTCCATTTCCCTTCACTATTTACGGCACTTCTTCTCTCTCAATTCCCGCGCCTCACGCTTATCGCTTTTTCATACCCCATCCTGGCATTCTTCATCTCCGTCGTGTTTCCTGGAACTTTTTCCAGGGCTTCGAGGAACGGTCCCTCTATTGGAAGACCTGAGAGGCCTTCTGCAAGTTCCACGGCACGGGCGGCGTACCTCAATATCTGTATCGTCTCTATCCTGGAGATATCGTTGAAGAACCAGCCGCAGCTCGTATACATGAGCATAGCGTTCCGCTCCATCTCAAGAAGCGCCCTCGCACGTTCATCCATACCATCAGCGCCGCCTTTCAGCAGAACATCTGCGTAGCTGTCCCGAGCCTCCCAGGGATCGGGGAAATAAGCGGCAGCCTCCGTCTCGAAAATGGTATCAATGATCTTCCGAAGGTCATCAAGAGCTTCCCGCAGGGGAGCCCGCCACTTCTGGTGCCAACCGGTGTGCTTGCCCGCCGTGCATCCGCAGTCGGAGCGCCATCTCTCAACACCGTGAGAACAGCTCCAGGATGTATTTTCAGCGATCTCGACCTCCCTCTTCGGAGGGAACTTCTCCAGGAACTCGCCGTAGATGGTCAGTGCTGCGTCCGGACTTTTGTCTATCGTTTCAAGACAGTACGCAAGGGCCATGTCGCCGAAACGGTGATGGTGACCGAATGTCTCCCCGTCAACAGCGGTATGGGAAAGCAGGGCTTCCTCCCCGACGGGTCCTGATCCCTCGATCATCTTCCTTGCGAAAAACGCTCCATCCTGCAAAAGGCTGCCAAAGGCTATTGCATGGGCGATCCCGCCGTTGTAGAAGAAAATGGCAATATTTCTTCCCGATGGGAGAGGGCACCGGTACGGGACCGTCGTGTCTATCCTCCCGCCTGAAACATCAACCCATTTCCCGCCCGTTTCACGGATCCTCAGTGCCTGGTGAGGTGCAAGTATCGTAAAACGCAGACCCTCACCGGCCATTATTTCGAGTGTCTCGATATCAACCGCTGTCTCGGGGAGCCACATCCCTTCCGGATCCCGCTCGAAACGGAACCGGAAATCCCCCACGCCCCATACAACCTGCGTTCTCTTGTCTCTTGAGTTGGCAAGAGGCATGATCATGTGGTTGTAAGCCTGTGCTATAGCGCTGCCGTGGCCGGAAAAGCGTCTGCGGCTTTCGTCGTCGCCCTTGAGGATAGCACGGTAGACATCCGGATGTTCCCGCTCCATCCATAAAAGCAGGGTCGGACCGAAGTTGAAGCTCATCATTGAATAGTTATTGAGTATACGGCGGATTTTCTGGCCGCCTTCGAGAATGCGGGCCGCCGCGTTGGGCTCGTAGCACTCGGCGGTCACGCGTTCGTTCCAGTCGTGAAAAGGGCGGGCACTCCACTGCCTGTCCACAGTCCCGGTCCAGGGGTTCTCTCTCGGGGGTTGGTAGAAGTGCCCGTGAATACAGACGAGCTTCATGTTTGCTGTCATTTGACGGAACCTCCCGGGATTGGGATCTTTTGATCCAGAGATCAATGCTGTCACCTCGTACGCGATCTACTCTGTTTCAGACGGTCGGCAGATATGGCTGAAAAAAGAGATGAGGATCTTCTGAGGCGGGGAAAGAGCAGCAGAAAAGCGGGCGCACAGGCTTTCGAAAAGCCTGTGCATTTCCCCCTGAATATGCATTTCACATGCTACGGGAAGCAAGGTGCTTCAGTCACTTTATTTTCCGGGATGCGCCCCGTCAGTCCCTCTGGAGTATCCCGTAGAACGAGCCCCGGCCGGAGTGGTCCGTGTAGGACCATTTCCCGATAAACCGGTTCATAAAATCGATCTTGCCGAGGAAATAATAGGGAACGAGTTCATATCCTGCCGTCACGAACTCGCATTCCCCGTTAAAGTCGCATGTACCCTGGACATCCATGTCCAGATATGAAGTGTTTGAATGCACGGTCCCGGTTATGGATCCATCCGGATTTACGTCGATCCTGAACCACCCGTAGTCGTCACCTATGAAAGTGCCCTGGTAATTACCGGTCAGGTTTTCTCCGATGTCCCCGAAAGCCGAACCTGCAAAAACCAGGATCACGGCAAAGGCTGCCGCCAATATACTTTTCTTTGCCGACATGCTTTTCCACTTCCTTTCTTCTAGAAGAAGTTTCAATAATTATACCACCCGCATACCGACCATCACTGCATCAGGCGGCATCTGGGTTTCCTTCTGCTGCGTCTGGCGCATTTCGCTGGCGAGGCGCCCTCAAATGGTTCAAGAACACCTTCCTCGCGACACTCTTTGCAAAGCCCGGCCATTTCAAAAGTCTGGGGCAGGAGCTCAAATCCCATATCCTGAGCCCATCCCTGGACATCGGACATCCTGCTCTCCTCGTCCGGAAGATGCACTGTCTTTCCGCACGACCTGCAGAAGATGTGAAAGTGCATCTGCTCATCCGGAACCTCGAAGCGCAAAAACCCTTCCTCAAGATTAACCTGGTTGAGCATCCCGAGGCTGTTCAGGAGATCTATCGTCCTGTATATGGTCGCTATCCCTATTGAAGGGTCATCCTTCTGTGCCAGTTCGAGTAATTCGCGCGCGTTGAGGTGGATCCCAAGGTTGCTCAGCAACGTCTCGATTATGACCCGCCTCTGGTTGGTCAGTCGGAACCCGCGGGACTTCAGCCGCCGCAGATACTCCTCTGTACCCTCATTCACACGTCCCTCCTGCATGCGAGCCTCCTTTCCCATCCTCTACCGGAACATCAACTCTTTGTCGGACGGATATGTGATCGTGTATTTCACGCTGATCTCTTTGCTCTTCCCCTTCTCAAGGTCCACTTCCCAGGTCAGAAAACCCTTCTCATCCTTTTCTGCAGGCCCTGGCACAAGGACGAGGTCCTGCACCTTTATCGTGTCACGTGCGGGAACCGGCACACGATCCATAACTTTTACCTTCACACTCCTTGAAAGGCCATTGCTTACGGTTATGACATAACCTCTCTGGTGCTTTCCCTTTATTATCCAGCTGCTTCCCGTCGTCGGGAGCATTTCCTCGCGTTCGGCAGTTACGAGAGGCGTGGTCCCGAAGGGCAGACGCAACTCCTGACCTTGACTTCGGGCAGGTATCATCGTGACTCCTGTATCCTTGCCGTCCACAGATAGTTCTGCCTCCCCGGGAAGAAAGGTCCTGCCGGAAGATCTGACAGTGGCGACAGTCCACGCCTCGTTCGAAAATTCCGGAATGCACACCAGCGAGACATCGCTCTTTTCCGTGAATCTGCCTGAATCCATCCTTATACTCTTCCCAAAACCGGGGACAGTCCCCTTTGCTTTCATCGTTACGTCAGTCAGCCCCTCTTCCATGTACTGCTCATCCTGCAGATCTTTCAAAGGTCCAGCCGCCATCTCGAGGGCTTCTTCCATGCGCATAGCCTTGGCAGAAGGTGCTATCTCGAGGAAATCGACCACGAGGGGACGCATTTCAGGCATATTTATCCCCCCACGCGGCCTGACCGTGTGCAGCAGGATGTCACCCTTCCAGGTAATTCCGCTCTTCTGGTTCACCTCGGCTCCGACCGTACCCTTGATCTCCCCTGTTGAACTGTTCAGTTCCATGCGGTAGACGGGGCGCCAGGACGCGCTGTCTGTCCAGGCCTTGACCGTAATGCTTCCCTTTCCCTCTGTCGTGATCGAAAGGAGCAGCATCCTGTCAGGGTCTCCTGGAAAACGCTGATCGAATTCGCCTTTAAGAATGTCGTATTGTTTTTTTGCCTTCTCAAGAAGTACGGCATTTTCCGATGCCTTCAGCTCCAGCGATTCCCGCTTCTTTAAAGCCGCGTCGATGAAGGTCTCCAGTTCCGTTCCTTTGAGACCTGCAGGAAGGGATTCTCCAAGATGTTTTATCCCCTGGGAAAGTGCGGCCGCCCGGGAAACCAGCATATCGATCTGGGTGCGGGCCTTATCCACTTCCTGGGCCAGGTCGCTCAGCTCCGGCGGTATCCACCCGGGCCTGGTTACCTCTTTGGCATCGAAGTTCATCACCGTCACGCCGTCCCCGCCCTCAACGCGGATGAATTCCCTATCCAGCGTCAGCGGCATCTCGACCTCCATATCTGCCGCGGCCTCGAACTTCATTGTCAGAAGAGCCCCTCGCGGATAGACGTCGACAACACCCGCTACAGGTACGGCTTCTGCTTCCAGCGCCTTTCCACCAAAAACCAGAACACCCAAAAACACGATCGGAACTATCACCCGGAAAAATCGATTCATGCCTCTACCTCCCGCTGGTCGGGGTGTTTTATCCCCGTTCATCAAAGTAACGCCAAGTTATTATCTCAATTATCATATATCATACACTCACGGCTCCCGGGTGATAAACTTGTTCCTGCGAGGTGAAAATAATGCTCAATTGCGGCATAGTAGGGTTGCCTTTAAGCGGCAAAAGCACAGTGTTCAACGTCATAACGCGGGCAGGTGCCGAGGTAAAGCCGTACGCGGGAGGAAAGACCGATCCCAACCGTGCGNNCGTACCGGACACCCGGTTCGACAGACTCGTCGAGATCTACCAGCCCAAAAAGACCACCCCGGCGCCTGTTGAGTTCGTCGACCTGGCGGGGCTTTCGCGCGACGCCAGCAAGGGCGCGGGGCTTGGAAACTCCTTCCTGTCGTTCGTTGCGGAGTCCGAAGCACTCATCCAGGTCATCCGCTGCTTTGACAACCCCGACGTACCCCACCCGGAGGAGACCATAGACCCCGTCCGGGACTGGAACATCGTAGAAACGGAACTGATCCTCAGGGATCTTTCCGTGATAGAGAACCGCCTCAAGAAACTTCTGGACAAGAAAAAACCGTCGCCGGAGGAGGCTTCTGAAAAAAGTCTGCTGGAACGCTGCCGGGACCACCTCTACGAGGAGATCCCCCTGCGGGAGATGCTCCTTTCACCCGAAGAGACAAGGACCATCCGCGGTTTCACGTTCCTGACGCTCAAGCCGGAACTTGTCGTGCTGAACCTCGACGAGACGCAGGCAGATGGAGACCTCCCATGGCTTGCGGACATGGAAAAACTGGCCTCCGACCGCGGTCTCGGCCTTGTCAGGCTCTTCGGCCGCATGGAGATGGAGATCGGAGACCTGGCTCCCGGTGAACAGGCCGAATTCATGGCCGAACTCGGCATCAGCGAACCGGGAAGGGACCGTCTCATACGCGAAGCATACCGGCTGCTCGGGCTCATCTACTTCTTCACCGTCGGCAAAGAGGAGGTNNAGGGCCCAGGTGGTCCACTACGCCGACTTCGAGGCCAACGGTTTCTCTAACGCCCAGTGCAGGGAGAAGGGACTGCTTCGCCTTGAGGGCAAGGATTACCCCGTGATCGACGGGGACGTCATAGAGATAAGATTCAACGTCTGAACGACAGGGGGAGATGCGCTGATGTCAATTCTTTTTGAACCTCTTGAGATAAGGGGAGTCCGATTAGAGAACAGGATCGTTATCCCTCCGATGGCCTCGATGACCTGCACGAAAACGGGTCTGCCTACTGCTGACACTCTGGAAACCTATATGCCCCTGGCCGGGTGCGGAGCCGGTCTGGCCATGATCGAGCACCACGCAGTCATCCCCGAGGGAAGGACTCGCCTGAGGCAGCTGCTCATGGACCGCGACGAGATCCTCCCCTACCAGAAGGATCTTGCGAGCCTCTTTTCCGGCAGGAATATGCCAGCCCTGATCCAGCTCAACCATGCAGGATCTTTCATCGTGGACGAGGATCTTCTCGAGAACGGGTGGATCCCCAAAGGCCCCTCCCCCATACGCCACCCGCGCTCGAACCTCTTCATAATGCCCACGGGGCTTTCGACAGATGAAATTTCAGCTATCCCAAAGATGTTCGCCGATGCCGCCAACAGGGCCGTCCGCGCCGGGTACCCGGGGGTCGAGATCCATGCCGCCCACGGCTACCTGCTGGGTCAGTTCCTGAGTCCCATGACGAACCGCCGCTCCGACTCGTACGGCGGCTGCGTCAGAAACCGTGCCCGGCTTATATTCGAGGTACACGAAGCCGTGCGGGATGCAGTGGGGTGTGACCCTGTCGTAGCCGTCCGCCTCGGAATGGCCGACACTCTGCCAGACAAGGACCCTTCAGGACAGACTATAGAAGACGCCCGCTGGGTGGCGGGAGAGTTCGCATCAAGGGGCCTTGACCTGCTTGACCTCTCCGGCAACATGTGCGGGTTTGACGGACAGGGCGAGGCGTGGTTCGCACCATACTGCCGAACGGTCAAGGACGCCGCCGGCAAAACGCCAGTCGTCTGCACGGGCGGTATCAAGACATACGAGACTGCACTAAGGCTGCTCGACAGGCATGAGAGCGACCTGGTTGGCGTAGGGAGAGCCCTGAAAACAGATCCGAACCTGGTCCGAACCTGGAAAAAACAGCAATGAAAAACCCGGGAATAAACCCCCTGGAAAAACTTTTCCGGGCACGCTCCGGGGATCGGGGATCTGATTGACGAAACTTCCGATCCACCGGGTCTGATATTTCAGCTTTCATATTTTTGCCGCTTTGCCCCGGCACACATCTGCTGAACTTTCTAATAACGGAATATGGCCGCCAGCTCGCCCCCACCGGGAACTTCATCTGCTTCGAGAGCGTAGACTGTACCCCCGCTTTCAAGCGTCCGCACTGCAGCCATGTCCAGAAGGTCCCTGTTCCCGTAGGCATTGGACGCATCTATCTCGATGCTGCCCGCCTCGGGATCATAGCGGCCCCAGACCTGTTGCTTCAGAGAGACGAAGAGCGTGTCCACCCTGCCGGCCACGGAAGCAGGCACGATCTCCTCCAGCCGGTCCGAGGTTTTTCCGGTTCCCTGAAGATCTCCGTAGCGCTCTCCTGCCTCCGTCCGGGCCCGCTCGAAGATGGGTTTGACGATCTTCCAGGCCTTTTGCTGAAGTTCCCTGGCGTCGAAAGCTTCGGGATTTCCTTCTATGGACTCTTCCACAAGGTGCGTGTATGTGTTGGCCTCTCGGAAAATGGAAGCGAGATAACTTATGCCGGCGGTGACAAGAGGTGATTTTTCGTTCTTCAGGACCTTCTGGAGCCCCTCGTCGACGCGCCTGAAAAACCGGCGTATGTTGCCCTTGACGTCCTCTTCCCCAACCCCGTGGGTGTGGAAAGGCCCGGAACTGTCATGCCCCCCGCTGAATTGGCCCTGTTTACCGCTAAGTTCGTACTGCAGGGCCTCCGAGATGCTTTCGGGAACATTTTCCAGGTCCATCTCCCTGACGCTGTCGCGGGTGCACTGTAGCAGACGGATCTGCTTCTGGCTCAGGCATAGGACAAAATACTCCCCTCCCCATCCCAGGAGCGGCAGGAGAGGTTTAATGTGGAACCTGTCCGAGACCGTCACAAGGTCCTTCATCGCTATGGGGAGACGGTACACCCTTGAGAAGTCCCGGGCCATAAAAACTGCAATACCTTCGCTCTGCTGCTCCCAGAACATCGAATTGGACAAAAGGGAGCGAGTATCGGAAAGAAGGGCCTCTTTCTGCTGGGGACGGAGATCCGATCCTCCGAGGCTCTCTTCAGCCTGTCCCAGAAGGGTCTTGAAACGGATCTGGCTTTTTTTGGGATCATGCGGACGGGGACTGGACATGTAGAGAGTGATACTTGGGGTGTCCTCATGTTCGGCAAGCTTGAATATCTCATCCTTGCCAGGAACTTTCACTGCTACCGCCTCCTTTTGTATATGCCATCCTTCCCTGCGGGCGGGCGCTTAAGGTTTTTTGAGAGATATGTGCTCCGGCTTGAATGCAGGGAATGAACGAACATTGTGCCGCTTTATTTAGTTAGATTATATCATAAGGGGTAGTAAGACAGGAGGAGAACCAAAGGCATGAATGGCGGACGATGACTGGCCGTAAGTATAAAACCATTACAAAAGGCCGGGAGAGAAAATAGCCCGGCCTTTTGTGTTTTTTCAGTTTCATGTTGGATGTTTCGGATCCCGGCAGTTACGGATCAGGAGTTATCGTTCTTACCACCCGCCGCCGCCGCCTCCCCCGCCTCCGCCTCCTGAGAAGCCCCCGCCGCCGAAGCCGGATCCGGAGCCGGGAGCGACCGAAGAAGATGCGATCGCCGTTCCCAGTCCGCCGCTCAAACCCGTCATGAAGGATGCAGCACCCATGTGGTACCAGGGGGAGGTTCCGGTGTACCAGCCGGGATCATACTGGGCATTTTTGAGGACATCGTCGAAGCTGGACGCCCACTCCTTTTCGACACCCAGGGCTATGGCGTAGGGGAGGATGCTCTCGAAGTGCTCGGGAGTCTGTTCCGGCATGTCCACGCGTGCCAGGGTGCGGATGCGCTCCTTCTCGGCCGTCATCATGTACATGCGGAGTCCCTCAAGGTCGTCCATGAGTTCCCGGCCCCTGGGAGTGTAGTTCTTCATGAGGTGGTAGAAAAGAACATTGATCAAAAGCGCGCCGACCAGGGATAACGCAAAAGACATGGAAGCCGTCTCCATCAAAATCCCGATACCGAACAGCTCGGCCCCGAGGAAGGGGACAGAGAAAACAGAGAGAAACAGCCCGTGGATGAACAGCCCCGCCTTGCGCCGCTTGACGCCTTCTTTCAGAGATGCCAGACCACGATAGACGATGGTTCCCACCCCGAGGGTCCAGACAGAAAGCCAGAGCATCATGAAGGCTGAGGCCCCGGCCTCACCGCCGTAGGTCCCGATGAAGGATCCGGTTCCGCCTATAAGGAGGATTGTAAGGAGAACGCCGGAGATAACCCAGGCCAGATTCCTGATGAAGAAGTCCTTCCCCCTGCTTGATATAAGGTCTTTTATCGCGCCTTTGGCGGAGGCGAGCTCTTCGTGGCTCCCTTTTTCAACGGCAAGGGACCGCCCGCCCGGAAAAAGGGATTTCAGGAAAGCCTTCTCAGCCACCTTCAGTTTGCCGGTAACTTTGTCCGTCGGATGGAGCATGAAGCGGTTTTTAGCCCTGCTGAAGAGCCCTTTAGGGACGTCGTTCTCCTCGATGCGCAGATAACCCCTTACCGCCAGATCAATAAGAGTGGCGGTGAACGTGTCATCCCGCATCTTCTGGTTATACACATAGGAGGCCATGGCGGGCGTAACGCCCTCGGGCGGGTAAAAGAGAGGGATTATCTGCCCCGGGCGCAGGTCTTTCCCGTAGCGGGTCCACACGGCCAGGTAGTAGACCAGGATAAGGACTACTACCAGGGGCGGAATGGCTTTCCCGTAACGCTCTGCCAGCGCGGCCCTTGCCTGCCGTTTGAGATAGGCCGCCGAGGGGGTGACGTATCCCTTTGGAAAACCGGCGACGATCGTGAGACCTTCGCGCGCACTCAGAGGAGCTGTGGTTTCGAACCAGACGGTGTTCCCGGCGATGCGTCCGGAAGCGTTCTGTGAGCGGGAACCCTGGGGTCCTGTGTACCAGGCGATCTTTTCAACGGGTGCCTCTTCGGGGAGTACGACCAGGGCAGTGGCTCTGTCAATGGGGAACTCCCAGCCTGTGCCGGTGACGTTCCAGTAGAGTTCGTCGTGCTCTTCGAAGAATCCGATCTGCCCGGTGGTAGTGTAGACGATAGTGTAGGTGTGGTCACCGAGCGGGGCATAGGCGTTTGGGTCACCTATACGGACACGCACCCCGTTGCTGACCCCTTCGGTCTTCCAGGGAACGGGGCCGCCATCCAGCAGAACCGTACCGACTGAAAAGCCCACCTCGACGTTTCGGCCCTGCGCATCCTTGTAGCGTGTCGGGAAATCCCTGAAGATGCCCCTGTTGATGCGGTTGTGCTCTATCCGGACGGTGATGTCCTCTCGAACACTGAGCCTGCTGTCAGGGTCCACGCGTATGGAGCTGTCGAAGGAGAGGATCCTCTCCGCTCCTGCCGCCATTGTCACAAGGGTAAAAAGGATCAGCAGAGCTGCTGAAATACACCGGAATATACGCATGAGATCCCCCTGGATAATAAAGTGAGGTTCGCCTAGAAAGAGACCTTTGGCACAGAACGGTCCTCCTCGGCTGCTTCAAAGTAGTCGCGCTTTGTAAAGCCGAACGGCCCGGCAAGCATGTTGTTCGGGAATACCTGGATGAGGGAGTTGTAGGCCCGGGCGGCTCCGTTGTAATATCTTCGGGCCATCTGTATCTCGCTCTCGAGGGTCCCCAGGTTCTGCTGGAGGTCAAGGAAGTTGGTGTTGGCCTTGAGTTCCGGGTAGTTCTCCGCGACAGCGAAGAGGGATCTGAGCGTTCCTGTAAGGACATTTTCGGCCTGAGCCCTCTCTGTCACTGACCCGGCGCTGACAGCCGCTGCACGTGCCTCCGTAACTCTTTCGAAAACCTCGCGTTCGTNNGTTCGTGCTTGGCATAGCCCTTGACTGTCTCGACCAGGTTGCCGATGAGGTCGGTCCTGCGCTTGAGCTGGACATCGATACCGCTCCAGCCCTCGTCCACAAGGTTGCGGGAGCGGACCATCGTGTTGTAGGTCCTCATCACGTACATGCCTAATACAACTGCTGTAAAGAGAAGGATCCAGAGAGCGTTCATAAGCGTTCACCTCCGGGAAATGTGCGTTCGATGAGAATAATATAACTCAAAAAACAGGGAAACAGGGGACAGACATCAGAAACAGGAAGGGCAAACTCATACGGTCAGGTCTTGAATTTAACCGTATGTATGCAATCATTAGATACAGAACCGGGACCCGGGTGATCAGAAAGCAAATCCTTTCGGGAATTTCCAGAGGTTTTCAGGCCCATGTTCCAAATAACCGAATTTGTGCTAAAAATATTGACAATTATATAAAACTTGCTATTATTGCTTCCGGTATGATCTTGTGATCTTTTTATCACAAACCTTGAGGAGGGACTGGGAACATGGCAAAAGCACAGAAAGAGAGCAACGATGTCATGGGAATCTTTGCATTTGCGGCATCGACTATAACAGGAACAACATTCGGCATAGCTCAGCTTATGATCAACTATCTCTAAAGTCCGTCTTTTTAGATACTATCAAACATATAGATGAAGGCCCCGGCTTGTCCGGGGCCGTTTTTTTATCTGTATCCAGGAGACCCCCAGAAGCGGACTCCGGCCCTCAGAAAACATCTGCACCCAATCAAACCTCGTTCTTCAGTAAATCACGAACCGCAGATGCTCTACCGGATACCCCTTGACCACCGGCAGGAAAGTGTTATTCTATTGATATTCAATATCAATAGAGGAGGCTATTTTTATGTCCGGATTAAATGGCAGAGGCCCCTGGTGCGGAACAGGTCCTGGAACAGGCTGGGGAATGGGTCCATGTGGGGCTGGAATGCGCGGTGGACGTGGTTTTCGACGGGGAGGTTTTGGTTTCGGAGCCGGAAGGATGGCTCCCAGGGGAGCAACTGCCTNNCCCCGCCGATGAAAAGGCAGCCCTTGAGGATGAACTGAGAGCTCTCGAAGCTCAGATGAAGGAAACCAGAGACCGGCTCGACAGGATAGAAAATAACTCCTGATCCGCTCCGCATCACCCCTCATTCAATTCAAGGACCCGGTTCTGAATGAGCCGGGCCTCTCGATCTCTGATTTTAGGGCATCATTTAAACTATTCAGCACTTCAGGAGGAATGACTTTATGAAGATAGCAGTCGCGATCGAGAACGGAAATGTCTGCCCCCATTTCGGACACGCACCCTTCTACAGGATATTTGAGACTTCGGACAATGCTATCACGGGGAGCAGCGACCATCAGAGTCCGGGACACACTCCGGGAGCTCTTCCCAAATGGCTTTCGGGGCTTAAGGCCAGCGTTGTTATCGCCGGAGGGATGGGACCAAAGGCAGAAGAGCTCTTTGAAGCAGCCGGAATTCAGGTTGTAATCGGCGTGGAGGGCCCTGCAAAAAATGTAGTGGAGGCATTCCTTGACGGAACACTTTCCTGTGGAGCGAGCTCCTGCGGTCACGTTACCGGCGAAGATCACTCAGGCCACCAGCACTGATGGCAAAAAAACCCGTCACGCTGGCCATAGCCAGCGGGAAGGGCGGCACAGGTAAAAGCTGTGTCGCCGCATCGCTGATGGTAACAGTTCCAGAGATCATCGGGGCGGATGCGGATGTAGAGGAACCAAATCTCTCCATCCTTCTCGGAGCCATACCCTACGCCTCTTCGCTCGTTGAGACGCCTCTGCCTGTGATCGACGAAGCCCTTTGCGACCGTTGCGGCAAGTGCGTCGAAGCCTGCCGTTTCAGTGCCCTCAATATGTTCGGCAACAACTTCCCCTCCCCCAACAACCTTTGCCACGGGTGCGGCGTATGCTCCATGGTCTGCCCCCGGAACGCCATTACGGAAACGGGGAAACCCGTGGGGGAGATCCGCATGCTGCGGGGGAATGGCATGAGTGTTTTCGAGGGGCGGCTTTTTGTAGGGATGCCCAACCCGATCCCCCTGATCCAGGCGACCATCGATGCTGCAATGGAAGAAAAAAAGAACCTGGTGATCGACTGCCCCCCCGGTACCTCTTGCCCCATGGTCGCAGCCGTAAGGAATGCCGATATGGTGATACTGGTCACAGAACCCACACCTTTCGGCGCGGCCGACCTGAACCTTGCCCTTCAGGTC
Organism: Synergistaceae bacterium UBA4088; assembly: GCA_002382605.1. Lineage (GTDB taxonomy): Bacteria > Synergistota > Synergistia > Synergistales > Thermovirgaceae > UBA2252. The sequence goes on from DFYG01000019.1 coordinate 27,917, forward strand.
ATCATAAACCTGGATAAACCGGCGGCCGTGGTGATCAACAGGTCCGACCTTGGCGGGGCCGACATTGACTCCCTGGCCTCCCGGTACGGTGTTCCCATAGCCGCAAGGCTGCCCTTTTCACGCTCCATTGCCGAATCCTACGCCAGGGGCAATCCCCCGGCGTCCATGGATCTGCAGTGGAAAGAGGCAATGCTCTCTATCTGGGAGAGTGCTGAAAGGATATCTGGAAATTGAAGATCAAGGAGATAACGGTCGTCAGCGGAAAAGGCGGCACTGGCAAGACTTCCCTGACCGCGGCCCTGGCAGCTTTCGCCCCGGAGAAGAAAGTCCTTTGTGAAGCCGACGTAGATGCCCCCGATCTTGAGATACTTCTCCACCCCAGGCCGGAAAGGGAACACCCTTTCATGGGGATGCAGACCGCGCTGGTCGATGCCGCAAGATGCATCGGGTGCGGGAAGTGCGAGGATGTATGCCGTTTCGACGCCATCAGGATGGCATCAGGGAAAGCATCAGTGGACAAGACTTTCTGCGAGGGTTGCTCAGCATGCACTATAGTCTGCCCCCAGGGCTGCATTTCAATGGAAGACACAAGGCAGGGGACATGGTTCTTCGGGAGGACAGATCTCGGCCCGATGGTCCACGCCAGACTGAAACCGGGCGGAGAGAACTCGGGCATGCTAGTCCAGCTGGTGCGCAAAGAGGCACGCCTTACCGCTGAACGGGAAGGTGCAGAGTTCATTCTTACCGACGGACCCCCCGGAATTGCATGCCCGGCCATATCCGCCGTTACAGGGGCCAATATCGCCCTCGTTGTAACTGAGCCCACAATGTCGGGAAAACACGACCTGCTCAGAATAGCCGGTCTCTGCGAACGATTCGGCACCAAGACCGCGGTAGTCCTCAACAAGGCCGACCTCAGCGAAGAGGGCTCTGAAAAAATAGAAGAGGCCTGCAGTGAGAACGGCCTGCCCCTTCTTGCTTCCATTCCTTTTCTCTTCGAGGTGGTGCATGCCGTATCCCAGGCACGCATTCCCTCAAAAGAACTTGAAAACTACCTCGCCCCTATCTGGGAGAAACTGAAGGCGCTGTAACAAGCGTTTCCAGTGCGGACAGTACCCTCTCCGCCATCTCCACAGGCTGTTGCCCGCTCCTGTAGTCCTCCAGCCTTCCGGCATCGGCAAGAAGCGTTATCCGGTTGTCGATCGGGAGGCTGGACAGCACCGGAATATCCCAGCGCGAACAGATATCCTCCAGGTGGCTGGGGCCGAAGAGGTCCCAGCGCTCCCCGCAGTGTGGGCAGAGCGCATAGCTCATGTTCTCGACCATCCCGATGAGCGGGACTTTCATCATGCTTGTCATGTGCATCATCTTCTCGACTATCCGTGTTGAAAGTTCCTGCGGGGTCGTCACCATTATCACGCCGTCGAGAGCTATTGTCTGCATGACCGTAAGGGGGGCATCCGAGGTGCCCGGGGGAAGGTCGATGACGAGAATTTCCGCATCGCCCCAGTCGGTATCATTCCAGAACTGGCTAATTACGTTGCCGATGAGCGGCCCGCGCCAGACAACGGGTCTGGAGTTGTCTTCCATGAAGAGGTTCATCGACATGATACGGATCCCGAGGCCCGGAGAGACCGGGGGGATGATGCCTTCGGGGGTGCCCTGCGGCATACCCGAGACGCCCATCATCGACGGGATCGAGGGGCCGGTTATGTCGGCATCAAGAAGAGCCACCCTGTGCCCGAGACTGGCAAGGCCTGTAGCCAGAAGGGCCGATACGCTGCTCTTCCCCACTCCGCCTTTTCCGCTTCCAACTGCTACGATGTGACTGAATCTTCCCCTTGTGGGGACCGGCATGGAACATTCCTTCGGGTCCATGCTGCAGGAGCCCTCGCCGGGGCATCCGCGGCACTTGTTCTCTCTCACTTGCGCCACCTCTTCCTAACCGAGAGGAATCTCTTTTAGAGAACCTTTCCTGTAGTTTTCAAGTGCCTCCTGACAAGAGCAGCCGTTTGCTTCAAAAGCTCGGATGCCGGAGTCTTTCAGAGCCATTGTAGCATTGGGACCCAGCCGCGGGGCGATCAGTACGCCCGCGCCTTTCGCGGCAATGCTCTGGACAGCCATTCCTCCTGCACCGTGAGCGGCCTGCGTTGCCTCGTTCGATAAAGATTCCTCAAGTTCTCCTTCTTCGCTCAGGAGCAGAAAAAACGGGCACCGCCCGAAACGTTCCGCCACCATGCTTTCGAGAGTCTGACCTTCCGATGCTATCGCGATCTTCATTATTTTGAACCTCCATTTTGATAATAGTTATCAAAAGCAGCAATTACTATAGTACCCCGATGGGAATGGGTCAAGGAGGAGACAGAGGCCATAAATCGTGACAAGGTGCCCGAGCGTAGCGACGAAGTGCCCGAACGAAGAGAAGGGTAAGGGTACAAGGTACCCGACAAGGTCGGGTAGGCTGGCGCTCTGTCCGCTGGAAGTAAGGGTAAGAGTAATCGTTTCTCGTGAATCGAAAGGGTCAATCACAGGTACGGGACATTTATCCGCAGACGAGGTGCCCATTTGTGGTGAAAAGGTTCGTTCTTCCCTTCTCATTGGCTTTTTCGTCTGACATCTCACATTTCACACCTGATGTCTAATGAGGTCCTGGCTTTCTCCCTCCCGATTCACGGTTCACGGTTAACGATCTACGTGCGGCAGCGCCGTAATTATTGATATCCACTCTTGACAAAG
>DFYG01000027.1 GCA_002382605.1 Synergistaceae bacterium UBA4088
GGCCGAGGCCCAGGGCCTCCATCATGCAGTTCATCGTGTTCGCCGTGAACATGCCGGCGCAGGAACCGCAGCTTGGGCATGCGGCGTTTTCTATGGCTTCAAGCTCCTCTTCCGTGGCCTTGCCGGCGATGCAGCGGCCAACTGTCTCAAAAACTGTAGAGAGGTCTATATCTTTCCCTTCGTGGACCCCCGCAAGCATCGGCCCGCCGCTGATGACAAGTGCGGGGATGTTGAGTTTTGCAGCAGCCATCGCCATGCCGGGGATGATCTTGTCGCAGTTGGTGACCATGACCATTGCGTCCAGCGCATGAGCTCTTGCCATGACCTCGATGGAATCCATGATCAGCTCGCGGCTCGGGAGGGAGAACTTCATTCCCTCATGGTTCATGGCTATCCCGTCGCATATTCCGATCACGGGAAATTCGACAGGCATCCCGCCGCCGGCATAAACGCCTGCCTTGACCGCATCCGTCAGCCGGTTCAGGTGGACATGCCCGGGAATTATCGAGTTGTAGGCGTTCACGACACCTATCCAGGGACGCTCGATCTCCCAGTCGGTGTAACCCGAGGCTTTCATGAGCGCACGGTGCGGAGCCCTTTCTATTCCTCTTTTTGCGTTGTCGCTTTTCAATTTATTCACACTTCCTTTCCGGCAACGTTCTTTCGTCGAACTTCCAGGCCTGTTCCTTGAGCTCTCGGCCGTCAGCTTGAGTGAACCTTTCCAGTTCACATGAAAAACGTCTTTCTCGCTTGGGACAGATCCCACAAGATACTGGTACGACCAGGGACCTACCAAAAATGTTGAAAGAAGTCTATCATAACAGCATCTTTTGTAAAGCCGGTCCGACATGCTTTTTCAGGGAGAGTGGAAGATGAACCGGAAGCGTGAGGAAGTAATAAACAAACTGACCTTATGGATAAGCGAGCCTTCCAAAGTACCGGGCGGGCGACTTCCTTCAGAGCGGGAACTCGCCCTGGAAATGGGAGTCAGCCGCTCCCTGCTTCGCGAGGCGCTGATAACACTTGAAGTAATGGGGATCCTGGAGATCCGGGAAAGATCGGGTATTTTCGTAAAGGTTCCTGCCGGAGAGGATTTCACAGTGAGCCTGAAGACATTGAACCTGTGGCCCGAGGACCTTCTCATACACCTCATGGAGATGCGCCTTCTGGTGGAAGTGCCCGCCGCAGGGCTTGCGGCGGGCCGGCGAAACGAAAATGAATTGGACCAGATGCGCGAGTGCGTCAAGCGGCTCAACAACATCAGGGACTCCGCAGACGAGATGGCCGCCTCCGGAGCCTTCTGGGATTCGCTCCTGCATACGCTCGTTGTCGACGCCGCCCACAATCCCATCCTGACCCGGCTTTATGAGGGCCTCGCGACAACAATGGAAAAACATATCGTCAGAAGCCGGAACCTTCTCCTGTCCTTGCCGGACATGTCCGACAGGATCCTCCAGGAACACGGCAACCTTGTAAAATCCATCGCCGATAAAGACCCGGACGGAGCCATGAATTCACTACGGAACCACCTCGAGAAGGCTCTCAAACAGCTCGGCAGACTGAAGGGAAAGGGAATATCTCAATGACCCCTGATCCCAGGAACAATGATCACTCCCTGTCTGGATAATGGTCCGGTCTCCTCAACTCTTTCAGGATCGGAAGGCTTCACCTGCCTGCAGCAGCCTATGCCGTAACAAGTACGGTTTCCGTTGAACAGAAAGAGCTTCTGTTCATGCCATTCTCACCACCGCCCTTATTGCGCCCCACACCTCTGCATCTGACACACTGCAGAGAGTTCCGTCAGGGTGTTTCAGCGCCAGACGCCTGCCTTTACGTGCAACTACCCGGAGCAGCAGCTCACCATCCTGGACAGCCACGGCCAGATCGTCAACGCCTGGCGCACAGGAACGGTCAACAACAAGGATGTCCCCTTCCAGAAGATGCCAGGCGGGAACGTCTTCTTCAAGGCGCATAAAGAACGTGGATACGGGGTTGGGGACGAGAAGATCTGCGATATCCAGAGGGCCTTCCGACCATGGGGCCGCCGGGGAGGGAAACCCCGTAACTTTCATCTCCTGCATGTCGGCCCGTCTCCCGCGGTTGCCCGGACTCTGGCAAGGTCTTTCCATCTTGTGGTGTAGCGGGGCGATCTGCAGTTCTGTTTCATGTCCCATTGCCGGGGCTTCCAGCGCCCCGAAGCAGCCACGGAGATGCTCCCCCGCCCGAGATCGCTGTTGATCCGGTCAACGGCCGCCATGAGCCGGATGTCCCGTTCTGTCTCTGCGGCATCGAACAGACCGTTCTGGCGAACCCGTGCGGAACGCAGGTCGGAAAGGCAGACACCAGCCTTGATGTACCGGGGACCGGGAACGTAGATCTCTTCCAGGCACTCCAGCGCGGCCGTCACAAGGGTCGGTGTGCAGTCGGAAGCGGAGGGAAGCCGCCTCGATGCGCCGTTGGCGTATTGCTGCTCATCCCTGTGGGGACTGGTCGCAATAAAGACCGATACGCATCCGGCCGTTGAGCGCTGCCCCCGAAGCGTTTCACAGGCGCGTTCCATGAACGAGGCAACGGCTTCGCGCAGATGGATCACCGAAGTGACGGGCTCACCAAAGCTCTGGGAGGAACGGATGTTCTTTCTCGGCTCCGGAGCGGTCTTGAAGGGGTGGCAGACAGACCCGCGCAGTTCCAGGACCGTCCGCAGACCACAGACGGTCATCCGCCGCAGTATCCAGTCGTCGCTGGCCCGCTTGAGATCCAGCGCCGTCCTTATCCCGTTCCTCTTGAGCATGGGCGCGTAGCGGAAGCCAACACCCCAGACATCCGCAGCATCAAGCCGGGCAAGGTATTCATCGGCTGCGTCACCCTCGGGCATTGCGAAGATCCCTTCGTATTCGACGTTCTTTTTGGCCAGCCTGTTTGCAGCCTTGGCGAGCGTTTTTGTTGGACCGATGCCGAGGGATACGGGAACACCTGTCCACTGAAGCACGCGGTTTTTGACATGGCGGCACAGCTCTTCGGCCGCGCGGTACTGCAAGGGGGCCGAATCCAGCAGAATAAAGGCCTCGTCAATGGAATAGACCTCCACATCAGGGGCAAGGCCGTGCAGGGTTTCCATGACTCTCCGGGACATGTCGCCGTAGAGGGCGTAGTTGGAGGAAAAGATCGCCGCGTCAGCGCCTGCAAGGCGATCCCTCTCCCTGAACCAGGGCGAACCCATCTTCACGTCCAGGGCCTTTGCTTCAGCCGAACGGGCGATGATGCAGCCGTCGTTGTTGGACAGCACTACGACAGGCCTGTCTTTGAGATCGGGGCGGAACACTCTTTCACACGAGGCGTAGAAGTTGTTGCAGTCGCAGAGAGCGAACATGATCGACCTCACGCATACATATAGACTGTGTTATATGGTGAAGGATAACATATGCTCCCTGCCGGCGCAAGATTTTTATGATCCGGGCAGCGAAAACACTGTTTCGATCAACGTCATGAGTAACGGGCAACACGCAACAGAAATGTCAATTGCCCCGGAGTGGAGCTCAATCGGCGGCTTTTCTGGCAAAGCGGCTCAACAGCTCGCCATCGGGATCGACTATGTAGAAGGCTGCCGCCTCTCCTTCGGGCGATATCTCGAAGCGGACCGTACCCATATCTTCATCGCCCATTCCTTCAAATTCAAACCTGAAGGTATCGCGGTTCCATGGTTTCAGGGTCACAGTTGCGCCTTTCGGTCCAACGCGGAGGACAAGACTTCCATGATCCTGAAGCAAACAGGCGGTCCCGAAGAGAGGGCTTTCGTAGATCCCAAGATAGGACTCGTTCGGAAGAGGCGGATACGCATCCTTCGGCCTGATCATTCCGGCCCTGTCTTCCGCCAGATTCTTTTTCCACGCCTCGAGTGATTTCTCCAGGTGATCGACGGAGGGGGTGGTCCCGCTGTATATGTCCAGGAACGTCATTCCAAGAGCATCGGGTGCGGGAGTCACAAGGTTCGACAGGATCACTACCCCGAGGTCGAGTTCCGGGACGATCGCCACGAACGTAGCGCAGCCTGACGTGGCTCCGTTGTGCCATATCAGAGGATAGGACTGATGATCGGTCTTGACCCATCCCATGCAGTAGGCACTTGTGCCGCCGGGAGTTGGAGTCTGAGGCAGGTGCGTGGCGGCCAGGTTCTCACTGCCAAGGATCTTCTTGCCCTCGAAGGTCCCCTCCCCGAGCTGGAAGCGGAGCCATTTCGCCATATCAACAATATTCGAATTGATGCCTCCCGCAGGGGCATAAATATAGGGCCAGTTGAAGAAAATCCAGTCCCTGGGGATAGGTTTCACTTTCCCTCCGTCAAGAATATGAAAGACCGCCGTATCGGAAGATCTGAAAAGCGCCTCCTTTGAACAGGACGTACCCGTCATACCCAACGGATCGAGGATCCGCTCCTGCAGATTCTGCTCCCAGGATCTGCCCGTTTTGGCCTCCACTACAGCTGCCGCGGTCAACCAGAGATTGTTCACGTAGGAGAATTCCGACCTGAAACTGTAGACCGGGGCTATATGGGCCGTTGAACGGATGATCTCATCCCGGCTGTACCCCAGAATTGCAAGGATGTCTCCTGCGTAGGGCGGCATTCCGCTATGCTGGGCCATCAGGTCCCGGATCTGAAACTCCTTCGTCACCCAGGGGTCGGCCATTGCAAAATACGGAAGATGGGAGATGACAGGATCCTTCCAGCCGAGCTTTTCTTCCTCGACCATGAACGCGACCAGTGTGGCTGTAAAGGCTTTGGAGGTGGAACCGATCTGGAAGACCGTATCCGGTTCTACTGCTTCGGTCCCTCCGGTCTCCTTGAATCCGAATCCCCGGGAGTAGATGACCTCATCTCCCTGGACGACCGCCACTGCCATGCCTGGGATCCCGAAACTCTCAAGGCTTTCCCGGATCTTCGCCTCGAACTCCCTGAAGATATTTTCAAGCCGGGCAGGGGACGGGGGCTCCTGAGCTGCAAGAGCCGGGGAATAGTTGAGCCAGAAGAATTGTTGTAAAAAGAATTAAAACACGAGCGGTTTTTACGCAACGCCAAAAATACACGGGAGATCACCTCAATATCCGGCAAGGATGGATCCGATCTCAGGCGGGAACCGAAAACCGGGATATCCATCAGGAGCGCTGGAGTGCCTCATGGCTTTTTCGGGACACAGCAGCTGCGTGGCCGTCAGCCGCTTGAACCGGTAAACCTCTGTCGCGCCGGTCTCTTCTGACTCTCACAAAGGGGCGGCCCGGAGGCCGCCCCTTTCGCACGTTCTAGACGCCGCGATCTTTGGAATAGGCGCGTTCGCGGGCCTTGTTCATGAGAAGTTCCCAGTTGACGACCGCCCGCGTATGCCGCCCTCTGGCAACCGTTCCTGCGTGATCCCAGGCTGTCAGTTCATAGGTGAGCTTGTTCCCCTCTATCTGCATCAGCGTGGCCTTGAAGGTCACCGTCGTGCCGAGAAAGGATGGAGCCTCGTGGGTTATTTCGATACCCTGCCCCACAGTGATGTAGCCATCCGGAAGATGGCTGTCGGTGGCCTCGACGGCGGCCCTGATGAAAGCCTTGACACAGGCCGAGGTGGCCAGAAGCTGCTCAAGGCGTGGCGAAAAATTCCCGACCGCTTCGTCCTCCGTAACAAAAACCTTCACGTCATGCGACAACCCCTGCGAGAGGTGGTCCGATATGTCCAGCACGGGAATCCCTCCCTTACATTTTTTGGTCGCTTACCGGGTAACTACCCTTTTTTCGCGCTGCTCTTCTCTCTGTGTACGTAGACGCTGCAGGGAGCATGTTCCACAACTTTGCTCGCCACGCTCCCCAGGAAGAACCTTTCCAGATCGCTCAGCCCGCGGTGACCTATCATGATAATGTCCGCGTCCTTCTCCTCTGCAAAAGATACGATCCGGCCGTAAGGAGAACCGGTCTCGACATGGACGGACATTTTCGCCGGTTTCTCTGCCCCCGATGTTTTTATCTCTTCGTTTATGAACTTTTCGAACTCCATCTTCACATCGGCATCACACAGCGAATACAAGAAAGTTTCCTTCAGCAATTTTTCGGTGAATGTTCCGCCGTGTGATGCCGATGTGAAGATGGAG
>DFYG01000169.1:0-1823 GCA_002382605.1 Synergistaceae bacterium UBA4088
CTGAGAGGCGCCATTCACAGAAAAGATGTCGGGGGCGGCGACAGAAAGTGCATGATATGCGATGCTCCGGCGAAATTATGCGCAAGGGAACAGCGGCATGATTATGGCATTCTCAGAAACCGGTCGGCACTTCTTGTAGCCCTGGGCCTTGAGGAGATGGGGGAGTTCTGATGTTGCCCGGTCTCAGTCAGGGTTTAATCCTCCTCGTGTTTAACCCAGTCAAGATCTTTCATTCTCTTCCTCCAGAGCAGTAAAGCCGCAGCGGCAGTTGCCGTTCCTCCCAGGAGGCCGGTCAAAAGCATGTCCAGCCTCGGTTGGCCGTTGATATAACTCCAAAGTCCCGCTATAGCCTTTCCGTAAAGCAAGAGCGTCCCCAGGCAAAGGATCAGAACAAGAAAGCGCATTCAGATCACCCCTATCAGGAGATGTCGATCCAGAAAGTTTGTGCATGAGCCCCGTCTGTGATAGCATGCATGTATTCATGTAATACTATTTCTGATCAAACCTGTCAGGAGGAGAAGAATGATGATCATGGAACCAAGACTATACACGACATCAGCAGATTACGTATACCAGGAACTCAGACACCGGATCGTTACAAAACAGCTTAAACCCGGCCAGAGACTCCCGGAGGTGAACATAGCCGTGCAGATGGGAGTAAGCCGGACTCCTGTCAGGGAAGCACTGCGAAGACTGGCGTCAGAGGGACTTGTACTTATAATCCCCAATAGCGGCGCCCGTCTTGCATCGCCGACCCGACGCGAGATGGAGGATACCTATGCGGTAAGGGAACAGCTTGAGTGCATTTCTGTCAGCATAGCAGCCACCAGGATCAGTGAGAGGAATCTCAGAAGGCTTGATGACGCAATACTCGAGGAAGAAAACGCCTTTGCTGAAAAAAACCTTGAGTTCTATCTCGAAGTGAACGAGAATTTTCACAGGATCATAGCGGAATCCAGCGGGAACAGGGTTCTGGCTGAGTTTGTGGAGAATATACTGGCCAGGACAAACGCGTATGTGGTCTTCTACGACCCATTTTATGATATAGCCGAAAACCCGAGCATAGCGCAGCACAAGGCTATTGCTCTTGCCCTCAAGGCAAAGGATCGCGAGAAAGCCGTGGAACTTATGCGTGAACATCTTAAACTTTCGCTTTTCGACCTCAAGAAACCGGCCTAGAATTGCAGAGCCGGGCAAAGGCGCAGCACAGTCCGGAACTCGAAAAATGATAAGGAAAGTTTTCCACGGGCGCTCTCAAAAATGTGAGAATGTTCTTGTGTTTCACAGGACGCAGCATACTCGACGGACAGGATAGAAGGAGGAGCGCCTTATGGACAATCCAGCATTGCCGTCATTTGACCTGTCAAGGAACTGGAAGCGCGTCAGGGAAGAGATCCTCGAAGGCATTACCAAAGTCCTGGATAGCCAGCATTTTATCCTGGGGCCGGAAGTGGAAGCCTTTGAAAGGGATATCGCATCTTATCTCCGGGTATCCCATGCAGATGGGTGCGCCTCAGGCACGGATGCTCTTCTTCTGGCGCTGATGGCTCTTGGAGTAGGCCCCGGNNGACGAAGTCATCACTACGCCCTACAGCTTCTTCGCGACTGTCAGTTGCATCACCAGGGTTGGAGCTACCCCTGTTTTTGCCGATGTCGATCCGCATACATTCAACATATCACCGGAAAAGATCCTCGAAAAACTGACCGGGAAGACCCGGGCTGTCATTCCTGTTCACCTCTTCGGCCAGATGGCCCGGGTAGAGGATTTCTCCGAAGCCGTTTCCCGGCAGGGAGCCTTTCTGATCGAGGACTGCGCTCAGGCG
>DFYG01000169.1:1837-11848 GCA_002382605.1 Synergistaceae bacterium UBA4088
GGGGGGCTCCTGTCGACAAATTCGGATGAACTTAGCGCAAGGATCAGAAGCCTGAGGGTCCACGGATCCGGGAAACAGTATTTTCACGACGAAGTAGGAATTAACAGCAGGCTTGACGAGATACAAGCTGTCATCCTCAGGGTCAGGCTTCGCCACCTCGAGACCTGGAATGAGGAGAGGCGCCTTGTGAGTGAAAGATACCGCACTCTTTTTGCGGAAATGAACCTCGGAGAATGGGTNNAACCGTCATATCTTCCACCAGTACGTAATAAAGTGTTCGCACAGGGATCAATTGAAGGATTGGCTTGCTGACCGGGGCATTACTTCCAGGATCTATTACCCCCTTTCACTTCATCTGCAGCCGTGCTTCAGCTTCCTGGGTTATAAAAAGGGAGATCTCCCGGTCTCGGAATCGCTTTCACAGGAAACTCTGGCCCTGCCCATCTTCCCGGAACTGCTTCCTGAAGAACAGGAGAGAGTGGCGGCCGCCATCTCGGGATTCTATAGAAAGTAGAACTTTGACCATTATTGATTTTAGGCTGAATTCGAAGTACAATATCGTTGTTCGAAAAACGCCATATTTTTTCAGTAACGGTATGCGGAGGTGCTGTATTTATGATCCCTTTTATTTTTGACCCTACATTCCTGATATTGATCCCGGCTCTTATTCTTGCAGTCTGGGCNNAGGAGAGGAGTTACCGCCCGTGACGCGGTAAGGACCATACTCGACTCCAACGGGCTCAACACTGTGGCCGTTGAGAGGACCCAGGGAGCACTGACTGACCATTATGACCCCAGATCGAAGATCCTGAGGTTATCTGAAAGCGTTTACAGCAGTCCTAGTATTGCGGCTATCGGTGTGGCGGCCCACGAGGCAGGACACGCGATCCAGGACGCGAAAGGATACACCCCCCTGCGCCTCAGGAATGCTTTCGTCCCTGTTGCCAGTCTCGGATCTTCCCTTGCGCTTCCCCTTTTTTTCATTGGATTCCTTTTCGGGACCCCCATGCTTATGGATGCCGGGATAATATTTTTCTCGGCGGTCCTGTTGTTTCATCTTGTTACACTTCCAGTTGAACTGGATGCGAGCCGAAGGGCTCTGGGGATACTGTCGGAGTCAGGTCTTCTTGCCAGCGATGAAATAGGAGGAGCACGGGCGGTGCTCAACGCGGCGGCTCTTACCTACGTTGCTGCTACGCTTATGTCGGCTCTCCAGATCGTGAGGCTCTTCCTGCTCCGCGGAATGAGAAACAGATGAGAGAACCATTCCCCGGCCAGGCCGGCTCTTGATCGGGTAATACGGGGGGTGGCCGCAGGTCGCTCCCCTTTTTAGTTCTTTGCAGAACCGGTGTTCCCTGATCCAGGAAGGAGAGCTGCCAACAAAATGCCACTTGTCTTCATTGCCCTGATCCTGCTCTTTCTGGTCCCCTGGCTGGGGCTGTTGCTTCTTGCACTTTCTCTTCTTCTGTTTCTGCTGATCCCACTCGGATTCGCGGCCCGATCTTTTGCATGGATCATCCTTGGCCCCAGAGAGCTCTTCCGTATACTCACGAACAAAAAGGTCAGGAAGAACCATGCAATGGAACACGCCACGATCAACATCATTGAGGAAAAAAGCGGGTTAACGGCTCTTTCCGGCATGGCCTTCGAAAACGGGTTCTCCATCAGGGGCATGATCGACCCTGACGAAATTATCGGGATTTCGAGAGAGGCACAGAGAAGGCTCTCATCGGGCGAGAAAGGTCTTGCACTCAGCAGGCGCTGCGGAACCACGATCGTGGTGGTCAACACCATATCCGCCATGATCTTCATACTTATCCTTCTCCTGACTGGAAAACTCACGCTCATCCCCGTTCTTCTCTCCCTTCTTGCTGCCTTTTTTCTTGGACCCATCGCGAGCCCATGGGTACAGCGCTTCATTACAACGGACCCGGATGTCGGAAAGATCGAGGTAACAGGAGTTGAGACACGTTCACGTTCCACGAGGCTCCCCGGAATTTCTGTTCTGGTCCCTTCGGAGATATTTGTCCACACCCGCGTCAAAGGTGAGCCGGTATTTGCGGAAGTGGTTTCTCAATGAGGGGTATAGAGGCCTCTCTTCTTGTCTGGAGGGATGTCAGTTCCGGATCATTCGCAAGCGAGGCCCTCAGAAAAAGAACGGGCAGCCTGCCCGAGAACGAAAGAGCCCTTGCGTCCACGATCGTCTTTCTGGCTTTAAGGCGTGCCTCCCTCTGGAAGCACATAGCGGTGACAATGACCGGAAGACCGCTCGGGTCCCTTTCCCCGGCAGCAGGAGATGCACTCGTGCTGGGCATTGCAGGGGTAACCGAACTGAGGACTTTTTATCCTCGGGTCCTGGTCAATGCGCTGGTCGAATGGGTCAAGGCTAACGGAGCGGACAGGGAGTCCGGAATGATCAACGCAGTGCTGAGAAGAGCGGTGGATGAAGGGCCGAAAGTGCTTGAAAGGATGAAAAAAAGCAGATCGCTCAAGGATCTCTCCCTTGCTTATGGAGTCCCTGGCTGGGCCGCTTTGCTCTGGACCGGATCATGGGGGAAGGATCGCGCAAAGGAACTTGTAAGGCTCGCCTCGATGAAGTCATTCATGTCCCTGAGACTTTCACCCGGGGCCGATCCTGTGGAGTGTGTATCCCGTCTCATGGGTTCAGGCTACAGATCCTGGAGATCTCCACTCCTTGAGGAAAGTCTCAGGATGCCCGCCAGCGCGCATCCCCCGTCACTTCCCGGCTTCAGCGACGGCGCCTTCACTCCGCAAACGGAATCTTCAATGATAGTTGGTAAAGTGGCCTCTTCGCTGTATAAAGGAGGTACTATTCTCGACATGTGTTCAGGCCGGGGGGGCAAAGCCTGCCAGATATTGCAGGCAATTCCTGAAAGCACTGTGGAGGGGTGGGATCTCTCCACTCCCAGGATCCGTGCGGCCGGGCAGGAGGCCAGAAGACTCGGACTTCCATTTGGCAGGCTGTCACTCAGAGCGGGGGATGCGCTCAAACTATCCCCCCGGGATCAGACATCCCTTGTTATTCTGGATGCTCCCTGCTCCGGGAGCGGAACCTGGGCAAGGCATCCGGATGCCAAATGGCGGCAGTCCCCTGAAAAACTCGGGGATCTCCATCAACTGCAGAGCAGACTTCTGGCGCGGGCTCTTGACATTGTCCTGCCTGGGGGAAGCGTTCTGTACTCCACATGCAGTCTCTTCAGGGAGGAAAATGAGCAGGTCGTCGGAGAGGTTATCGAAGGTCGCGAGGATATTGTTGAAATGCCTCCTGACAACATCTATCATTGTTTCAACAGGGGAAGGCCCTGGGGAGATTACATACTCCCGAAACTGCCCTGGGTTGACGGTTTCTTTATTGCTGTGCTAGACAAACGCGCTTAGGAGGATCTTTCATGAAAAAACTGTTCAGGATCGTGCTTCTCTTTCTTGTCCTGATCATTGCGGGTTCCGGGATAGTGGCTTTCTACACCATCTTTTTCGGGGGAAGAAACGTTGCAGTTCCAGGCCTTTCGGGAATGCCGGTGGTGGATGCGGTCAGTATGACCGAGAAGATGGGTCTGCTCGTCCGGATAGACAAAGTTGAATCGCTTCAGCCCTCCGGAGTAGTTGTCTCACAGTGGCCCGACCCTGGAACTCGTGTCAAGAAGGGCAAGATAGTCATACTTAAGGTCAGCAGGGGAGGAGATCGCCAGCCGATCCCCGATGTGAGAGGAATGGAATACGGACAGGCTGTCACAAGGCTCCAGGAATCCGGGTTCGATGTCGGGGATATCGTTAGGACGCCCAGCGACAACCGTCCGGCAGGTATCATTGTTGCGCAGAGTCCCGCTTCACCCGCGATGGTGCCACCCGGGAGGAAGATAGACCTGATGGTCAGTCTGGGCCCCCCGAGAACCGCCGGCCGGGTCACTATCCCTGATGTGCTTGAGCGAAGCGAGAAGATAGCTCGTCAGATAATAGTCCAGAGCGGACTGAAAGTAGGGACCGTCCGTTACGAATACACCCTGATGACCCCTGCCGGGATGGTAATGAACATGGATCCGAAGCCTGGGAAGACACTTCTCCCGGACCAGGTGGTCAATCTTGTTGTTGCCACCGGAAAAAAGCCTGAGGGAGAACCCGTGAAGCTCCCGGGAGGTCCGACAGTCGAGGATCCGGCTTCCGCGGCCTCTTCCGGAGGTACTCCTGCCCCGCAGGACGAACCCGCCCCGGACCAGGCCAGCTCCCAGGCTTCTGACGAGACCCGGGGGTCGTCTCTTCCGGCCCCGGGGGACAAGGTGGCAAGGATCAGATACCAGTTGCCCCCTCTTTCCCGGCCGATGGCGCTTCGGATAGAGATCGTCGACAGGAATGGATCCCGGGTTCTTCTGGACAGACAGGCGCAGGCAGGAGAGTATGTTTCTCTTGATGCCCCCTATGAGGGACAATCCTCAGTTACCATATACCTTGGAGGCGAGTTTGTATGGCAGGACCGCTATCAGTAGCGGCAGCTTCGAGGCCGGTCATTGCTCCGTCGATCCTGTCAGCCGATCTTCTGAATATCGAGAGATCGGTGGATATGCTAAAGGGGGAGCACGACTGGATCCACGTGGACATAATGGACGGGCATTTTGTTCCGAACCTGTCCTACGGCCCCTCCCTTGTCTCCGCCTGCAGGAAAAGATGGCCAGACGCGATCCTTGACGTGCATCTCATGGTCGTCCCTCCCGAAAACTTCATTGAGTCTTTTGCCTCGGCCGGAGCCTCTATCCTGACGGTCCACCAGGAGGCGACGCCTCACATCCACAGGGTACTCAAGAGGATAAGGGATCTGGGCTGTTCGGCAGGCGTCACCCTCAACCCGGGTACTCCCGTTGAGCTTCTCAAGCCGGTTCTGCACCTGGCTGATCTGGTTCTTGTCATGTCCGTTGATCCAGGATTCGGCGGTCAGTCGTTCATCCCCGAGGCTATTGAGAAGATAAGGCTTCTCTGCTGCTGGAGGGAGGCTTTTGCCCACAGTTTTATCGTTGAGGTCGATGGGGGTCTCGGGCTCGACAATGTCCGGCTCGTGACCTCAGCTGGGTGCGATGCCATAGTTGCGGGGAGCTCGATCTTCCACACCCCCGACCCGGCAAGGGCGGTCAGGGAGATCCGCTTGAAGGCCCGCGAGGGAGTACTCAGTGTCTGATATTACAAGAACTCCCGAGGAACTCGGAAGGGAGGTAGCGCTCAGGCGTCAAAAAAAACGCCAGACCCTTGCCGGTGTTTCCAGAAAGACCAAAATAAGAGTAACGTTTCTTGAAGCGATAGAGAACGGGTCCCTTGATGAACTTCCTGGAAATTTGTACGTAAGAGGCTTTGTGAGAGCCTACCTTGAAACAATTGAGTCCCTTGACCTTTGGCCCGAGTATGAACTGTGTCTGAAAAAAATGCCTCCCGTGAAAAGCGGGGAGGCAATCGTCCAGTACTTTCCGCCCCAGAAA
Source organism: Synergistaceae bacterium UBA4088 (assembly GCA_002382605.1). Taxonomy (GTDB): domain Bacteria; phylum Synergistota; class Synergistia; order Synergistales; family Thermovirgaceae; genus UBA2252. Next base: position 7,318 of record DFYG01000169.1, read on the forward strand.
GGGTTCCAGAAAGTCTCCCGCCTCTGGATATTTGTTTTCCTGTTCCTTGCCATCGGCATCTCCCTGTACCTGATATGGCAGCAGAAGGATGTTCTTGCCGTTAAAATCGGGGCAGCTCCCGAAGTGACTGAAACGATCGCCGAAGAAGTTTCCGGGGAAGCAGGTCTCCAGGTTCCGGAGAAACCGCTCGTGGAAAATGAGATCCAGGCAGCCTCGGAAAGTCCCCGGGAGACGCCGGTAAAGCCCCCGGACACTTCGTGGATCCCTGGTCAGCAGGAAAGCCCGGCACAGGAGAGTCCCGCCCCGGTTTCAGGAAATCTTCTGATCAGAACGTCGGGGCCATGCTGGTTAAGGATCTCCGGAGATGACGGAAAGGTGATCCAGAGGACCCTCTCCCGTGGAGAGAGCCTTGAAACTCCTATAAATGTTCGCACCACCATCAGGTTCGGCAATGCCGGGGCTGTTACGCTTGTCTGGGGAGGAAAGGAGAACAGCAACATCGGCAGGCCGGGCGAGGTGGTCACGATAGTGGTTCTTCCTGACGGAACCATGAAAAGGCTTTAAAAGCACTATGGACATTTTCCTCCTCAGTCTTGGATGTTCGAAAAACCAGACCGACAGTGAGCGCCTTGCGGGGATGCTTGCCGCCGCCGGCCACCGGATAGTGGAAGATACTTCAAGAGCAGACGCAGCTATTGTCAATACATGCGGCTTCATCACACCTGCGATCGAAGAGAGCGTAGATGCGATACTTGAACTTGAGATCCTGAAGAAATCGGGGGATATCAAGTTCCTGGGCGTAGTCGGTTGCCTGGTGAACAGATTTGAGGAAAGTCTCAAGGCCGAACTTGATTCCGTTGACCTCTGGGCCAGAGCCGGAGATCTTGATGCTGTAGCCAGAGCTTTATCCCTGTCAGGCAAGGACCTTCCCCCGCCCCCTCTGCTTTTGCCCGGTCACCCTATCTGGAGCAGGTATCTCAAGATAAGCGAAGGCTGCAACAATCTATGCAGCTATTGCACGATCCCCATGATAAGAGGAACTCTGAAAAGTCGTCCCCGGTCCGAGATACTGCGCGAGGCAGAAGATATGGTATCCCTCGGGGCCAGAGAGATATGCCTTGTCGGGCAGGACCTGACATCCTACGGGGCTGACATGGGTAACGGCGTTTCTCTTTCCGGATTGATCGGTGATATAGATACCCGCTTCCGGGGGGAGGCCCTCTGGTTCCGGCTTCTCTACCTTCATCCTTCCCGGGTTGATGCTGCTTTGATCGAAAAGATAGCATCCAGCCAGATAATACAGAACTATCTTGATATTCCCGTCCAGCATGTCGATCCGGATATTCTCCGGTCTATGAACCGGAAAGACAGTAAAAGAAAAGATCTGCGGGAACTTTTCGCTTTTGCCAGATCGGTCGATCCGGATTTTGCCCTTCGGACTACGGTGATGGTCGGTTATCCGGGAGAGTCGGAAAGTCAGTTCGAATCACTCCTCGGGTTTCTGGAGGAGACCGGGATCGACAGGGTCGGAGTTTTCCCGTTCTACCCGGAGGAGGGAACTCCTGCCGCTTTAATGACAGGTCAGATACCCGATGAACTGAAAATGGAGCGGTTGGAAAGGGTCACGTCGCTTCAGGAGAGGGTCTCTCTCCGGAGACAGAAGCTTTTTGAAGGAAGGACAATGGATGTTCTTGTCGAGAATGTCGATCTTTCCGAAGAATACGCAGAGGGTCGATCTTTCCGGGAAGCTCCGGAGGTGGACGGGTTAATAGAGATCAGTACCCGAAATGCCATCGTGCCCGGGGAGTTCGCAAAAGTGCGGATCATCGAGGCCCTTGAGCACGATCTTTTGGGTGAGGTGGTGCTTGAATGAAAAAACTGCAATGGCATGCCATGATAAGCACCTGTTTCGGTCTTGGTTACTTTTCAAGGATGCCCGGGACCGTAGCTTCCTTTGCGGCAGTTGTTCTTGCGCTCATTGTCCCGGTCCATCCTGTCCTTATTCTGGTCGTCGCGATAGCGGGGGGCTTTGCATCAGGTAAATACGCAAAATCCGTCGGGAAAAAAGACCCCGGTGAGGTTGTAATAGATGAAGTAGTTGGAATGTGGATCGCCCTTTACGGTTTCACGCCGGGAATATTCGTTCCAGTTCTCGGGCTCTTCCGGATCCTGGACATAATCAAGCCGTTCCCTGTCAGGGATCTGGAGAAATTGCCGGGGGGGATCGGGATAATGGCAGACGATATCATGGCCGGTATTCTGGCAAACCTTATTATCAGAGGTGTCCTCTGGTTTCTTTTTTCTGATGGGATCTCTAAGATCTCTGGTTGATGGTGCCGGTCCATGATCGACAAAAACCCTCCCGAACGCATCGAAAACGGTTGCTGGAGCAGCAAAACTTCCAGTGATCCGGAGAACATCAGGGAAACAGTCATCCTGGAGGCGTCAAAAAGGGGACTGACCATCTGTGCCGCCGAATCATGCACCGGCGGCCTGCTGGGAGGAGCTCTTACAGAAACGCCGGGATCATCGTCAACCTTTCTGGGAAGCGCCGTTTGTTACTCGAACGACGCAAAGATCCGGGTTCTGGGTGTAAGCCCTGATCTTATTTCAATGCATGGCGCTGTAAGCGCGGAGTGTGCCGCAGCAATGGCAGCCGGAGCGCGGAGGCTGTTCGGAGCGGATATTTCCTGCGCCGTTACCGGGGTGGCAGGTCCAGGCGGAGGATCTCATGAGAAACCAGTAGGACTTGTCTGGTTCTCGATCGAAACTCCATGGGAAAGTGGACTTTTTTTCAGGATCTATCCAGGAGGGAGAGAAGAAATCCGGAGGCGAAGTGTCGTCGAAGCCCTGGAAACCATTATCAGGTGCATCAAGAGGCAATTCCCATGAGTGAGGATCTCGTCAGGTGTTTTGTTTGCGTTGAGGTCGGGGAAGCGGTAAGGAAAAGACTGGCAAGCTGGGTTGCGGGTTTCGGGCATCTTGCCCCGCAGATCCGATGGGTGAAGGAATATGCTTTTCATATCACCCTGAAGTTCTGCGGAGAGATACCTTATTCCATGCTCTATAAACTGGAAAGCGCTCTTGAGCATGGTTTCTCCCTCAAAAAGCTGAGGCCGTTCGTTCTGGAACTATCCGGGATCGGTGCCTTCCCGGGTTTTCGCAGACCCAGAGTCCTCTGGGCCGGGGTCGGCGGGGAGGATGACCAGATCCAGAGGATCGCGGCCGTCGTTGAAAGGGCAGGCATTGCCGCAGGCCTGGCGCCTGAGCGCCGCTCCTTCCACCCTCATGTTACAATCGCCAGGATACCCGTCCCGGTTGAACTCCCTGTTGGAGTACTCCGGGAGATAAACAGCAGAGCGAATGCATGGGGTGAATGGGAAGTCTCTTCTGTTGTTCTCAAGCGCAGCGAACTTCTGTCGGCGGGTCCCAGGTATACAAACATCGCTGTTTTCGATTTCACAAATGATCGGGAGGTGCAATAGGAATGGGGAAACGCAAGGGCACTGTTACCAGGGAGGATGTTCTCGACCAGGCTCTGAGTGATATTCGTGGCAAGTTCGGGGAAGGTGCGATCATGTGTCTTGGCGAAGGATCCGGAGCCGTGGCGGAAGTTATTTCCACTGGAGTCCTTCCTCTTGATATCGCTCTGGGGGTCGGCGGCTACCCCAGGGGCAGGATCGTTGAGGTATTCGGACCCGAGGGTGGCGGCAAGACTACCCTGGCGCTCCATGCCCTCGCTGAAGCCCAGAAAGCAGGAGGCATAGCCGCTTTCATCGATGCCGAGCATGCGCTTGATCCGCGCCTCGCCTATTCACTCGGGGTAAAGATAGAAGATCTTTACGTAGCGCAGCCAGACAGCGGAGAGCAGGCTCTCTACATACTTGAGACACTGGTAAGGAGCGGAGCGGTGGATGTTATCGTAGTGGACTCCGTGGCCGCGCTTACCCCTCAGGCCGAGATCGATGGAAAGATCGGCGACAGCCAGGTTGGATTGCAGGCACGGCTTATGTCCTATGCTCTGAGGAGACTTACATCCGCTATCTCCAAGAGCAACTGTGTAGTGATCTTCATCAACCAGTTGAGGGCAAAGATATCCGTGACGGGTTACGGTGGTCCCCAGGAGACCACGACCGGAGGCAGGGCGCTCAAGTTTTACAGTTCTCTCCGGATCGAGGTCAAAAGAGGCAAGTCTATAACCAGGGGTGATGAAACTCTCGGGCACGAACTCTGGATAAAGGTCGTCAAAAACAAGCTTGCTCCTCCTTTCCGGACAGCCCATGCCTCCCTGATCTACGGAAAGGGGATCCCCATGGAAGTTTCTCTCATTGACATTGCGCTTGACTACGATGTATTGAAACGCAAGGGGTCCTGGATCGCCTACAAGGGCGAGACCCTGGGACAGGGTAAGGAGAGTGTGGGGAGTTACCTCATGGAGCACGCGGAACTGCTGGAAGAGGTAATTGCCGCTGTCAAGGAGAAGGCCTCCGAAGGGCTGGGTTTTATAGCAGTTATCGAAGACGACCCTGAG
>DFYG01000169.1:11872-12089 GCA_002382605.1 Synergistaceae bacterium UBA4088
CCTGCCATTCATTCGCCTGGAAGTGGGAATCAGGCCCTAAAACATACCGGTTTCAGGTTTGACCGCTTAAATGTCAACTCAGGAATACAAAAAGCCTTTAACGGGTGCCTGAGATAACAGAGAGTTATTGTTGACACTTCGGGTAAGGCCTTGTATGATTGCCTTCGCCCCTGAAAAAGGGGCGGAGATACAGCACCTTGACAAAGGTATATAGGCA
>DFYG01000139.1 GCA_002382605.1 Synergistaceae bacterium UBA4088
AATCCAGATCATTTCCGTGCGATCTTACCGCATAGTCTATCGTGTTCATTCGGAATTCGTACTGGTCCGCCACTTTTTCAAAGGCAGATATTTCCCCAGGATCGTGGTTGACCGTCTCCTGCCAGACGCGATCCTTTCCGGCGAACCAGGCGATCTTTGTGCTCGTCGAGCCCGGGTTGATAGCAAGAACAACTGCCGTCATCGTTTCGCCTCCCATATCATTTTTCTCACTGGTTTCCCCAAAATTATACACTTGTTTTCGCCTGCGAAAGCACCCTTATGAAGTATACTGTTGGCCATTCGAATACACAAAGGGACCGGGGAGGCTTTTTTCATGACTATCTGTTATGCGGAAGGGAATTTCACTGAACTCGAGAGGGCATCCTTGCCCTTGTCTGACCTCGCCTTTCAGCGCGGGGTGGGCGTCTTCGAGACAATAAGAATATACGAAGGGCATGCCATGGCCATGACCCCTCACCTTGCACGGTTGGCCGAATCGGCCCGGCGATGCAGGATCGCCCTGCCCCTTTCTCTTGAAGAGATGAAAGATATAATCCGCGAAGGAGTTTCCAGATACGGGATGAACGGAAGGGCGCGCCCCTTCATAACCGGGGGAGATGTCCTGGACAAGGAAAAGGGGTTCACAAAGCCCCGGTTCTATGTCTTCTTCGAGCCGCTCGACGCTCCTTCCGAAAAAACCTACATTGAAGGCATCGCACTGCTCCCGGTCGATGCCTCACGGCCCATGCCCAGCATCAAGAGCATAAACTACCTGGGCAGCTATCTTCCTCTTTCGGAAGATCCTAAGGCCCTGGAGATACTCTACTGCCCCGGCGGAGAGATCACGGAATCGTCCCACAGCAATGCCTTCATGGTCCACAAAGGCAAGCTCCTTACTGCTCCCCTCGAAAGGGTCCTCGGAGGGACAATGAGGAACATGGTCATTGAGACAGCCCGTGAAGCGGGCTTTACCGTGGAGGAACGATGCCCCCGGGTCGAAGAACTGCCCCTTTGCAGCGAGTTTTTCATCACGGGGAGCGTCAAGGAGATCCTCCCGGTCATCCGCGTTGGGAAGACCTTGATCGGCGGCGGCAGACCCGGCCCGGTATCCGCGCACCTGCGTCGGCTGTATCTTCAGAACATCGAAAGATGGATGGAGTAAATCCAAAAGGCGTGAATCGTTATTCGTGAATCGTTATTCGTGAATCGTAAATCGGTTGGTATGTTATTTCGATACTGAGCGTTATTCCGCCAACCAGCGGATTAGAAATCTGGTTTGGGTTCTGCTTGTAATCCCCAATCCCCGCCAGGGGTGAGGGATCTCGTATTTGAACCAGATTCCTACCCGAAAAAGGCGTCGAGCACTTCGTCACCTTTCGGATTCAGAATGACAGCCCTTTTCGATTCACGATTTACGGATTTTTCGATTCACGACTAACGATTCACGTACTTATCTATCTCCCCCAGCGCCTCGACAATATCGCCATGGATGACGACGTCGGCAAGGGGGTCGAGATGCGTCGGGGTCATGTTGATTATGAAGAGTTTTGCTCCGGATCTTTTGGCGATGATCGGGTATCCATTGGCGGGAGATACCTCGAGCGAGGAACCCAGGACCAGGAAGCACGAGGCGGTTTCGGAAAGAGCGTCAGACTCTTCCATCGGCCTTCCGGGAAGGTTTTCCCCGAAGAGAACGACACCCGGGCGCAGCCGACCTCCGCATTCGGGGCATTCGGTTCTCTCAAGAAAAAGCTTGCTATCATAGCTGGATCGACAGGATGAGCACCTTACCACCCTCAGATTTCCGTGCAGTTCCTGGACATTCTTCGAACCAGCGGCCTGGTGAAGACCGTCGACGTTCTGCGTAATGATCCCCTTCAAGAGACCCCGCTCCTCCCAATCGGCCAGCGATCTGTGCCCGGCGTTGGGTTCGACCCCTTCCAGCATTCTAATCCTGTGGCGGTAGAACTCGGCAAATTCGCCCCTGTCGTTCTCCATCGCAGACACGGAAGCGAGAAGTCTCGGATCCCTGCTCTTCCAGAGGCCGTCCTTGCCCCGGAAATCCGGCAAACCGGAGGCCGTGCTCATTCCGGCGCCCGTCAGGACCACCGTCTGCCCACCGGCAATACATTCCGCTATCGTTTCAAGGCTCAAATTTTTCCCCCCTTTCCGGATCCTCATTGACCATTCACGCTCTCAAGTTCTTTCACCATAGATCACAGGGTGCCACAGACGAAGTACCCGAGCGCGCAGTCCTGAGGTGGTTCAACGAAGGGTAGCGAACGAGCAGGAAACCTTGTTTTTGGTGGAACCAAAGAGCATTGTCATCTCGAAACCCGAAGGGTGACGAAGTGCCTGACGCCTTTTTCAGGTAGAGATCTGTGTTTGAACTTCCGAGTCACGAGTTACGAGTCACGAGTTACGATTCACGCTCTCATAACGTCCTTGCCCGAAATACAAGGGCTACGCCTGAAAGTATCACGGCCATTGCAGCAAGGGCTATCACGGATATGCTTTCACCTGCGAAGATCGTCCCCAGAGCGGTGGCTGTTACAGGATTCGCAAGGGCATAGCTTGTGGCAATTGCCGGGCGGACCGTCCTGAGCAGGAACCTGTAGATGGTGAAGCCTATTATCGATGCGAATAATACAAGGTGGAACATCCCGAGGATCGACCTGGGCGTCAGCGGCCAGGTGATCCGCTCCCCGGTGATCAGGGACACGACGAGGAGGAGGATCCCACCCGCGATCATCTCGGTGGCCGAGGCGATAGGCTTTCCCAGTTCCTTGAAGCGGTTGTTGATGACGGACCCCAGGCCCCAGGTAACGGCTGCTCCGATAATGATCAGCGCCCCGAGCGGATGGCCGCTTATACCCTTTTCAAGGTTGAGAAAACCCACTCCAGCTAACCCGAGCGCAAGACCTGCCCACTCCATCGGGGAAGGGAACCTCTCCCATATACCCGCGAAAAGCACAGTCCATAACGGAACAGTTGCGATCAGCGTCGCGGAAAGCCCCGACGCTACCCACTGCTGACCTACGCAAAGCAGTCCCGCCCCCCCGATGAAGAGAAGACCTCCCACCAGGAATGACTGGAGCCAGCCCCGAAGCCCCATCCTTTCCTCCCCACGAAACCGGAGGTAGAAATACAGGACAATGCCCGCGGAAAGGAAACGAACGGCGTTCAGTGCAAATGGCGGAAAACTCTCCAGCGAGAACTTGTTTGCAAGAAAGACAGAACCCCATACCGCGTACAGAGCCGCCATGGCGAGAAAAACCCGCGGTTTTTTGATATCACCGGAACGACCCACCAGAAAGCCCCCTGTAAGGCGACTAGATCAGCCGGCTGAAAACTTCGACAATTGTAACGCCTCGTTACCGGGTTGCCACTCTCGGGATCGGGAGATCAAAAAACCGGACAGAAATGCCTTCTAACGATTGATACTTCTCAGCCTTGCGCCCACCCTGGAGGCGAGCGCTGCGGCTCCGAGCATTTTAAGGATATCTCCGGCGACGAATGGAATGACTCCAAACTCCACGACCTGTCTCAGAGTTGCCTCCTTGCCCGCGACATAGTTGAGGTTCAGGTAAAGACCGGCGGTTCCTACGGCATAAATTATCGCAGTCCCGCAAAGACAGGCTCCCAGATAGACGGAAAACGACGGCTTCTCGAACCTCTCGGTTATGTATCCTATGACCCAGGCTCCAGCGATGAATCCGACAAGATATCCGAATGTCGGGTGAAGGATGTACTGAGGCCCGCCGCCGCCCGTGAAGACAGGGAGGCCGATAAGCCCCATCCCGATGTAAAGTATCTGCGAAAGCGCCCCGAGGCGGGAGCCGAGGAGTGTCCCCGATAGAAAAACGAAGAGCGTCTGAAGCGTCATAGGCACCAGGGGGAACGGGATCCGGATGAAGGCTCCTACTGCTGTGAGGACGGCGAAAAGAGCCGTAACCGTCATTGTTTTTGCAGGGAAACGCATTCTGAAGCCCTCCATTGTCACCCTGTAATAATACAGGTTGACATAATATGAAGGGAATTATACCTCCGGAAGGTGCGAAAAACAAGGAACGGCCCTTCCAGAGATGTTCTCCGAAAAGGTTGCTCCTGGGGTTCGCGGCCCTTGTTGTACCCTGGCAAAGAACGCCGGGCAGAGCTTTAGCCTCCCCGACGATTTGATCGGGGACTTCGTCCCCTGCACTTCGCTCTGCCCGGAAGAACAGGCATTTTGACCTTGCGTTTCCGCGTCACGCGTTACGCTCTTTGTTCCTCAGTTTTCCGATCTTCCAGTTACGAGTTACGAGTTACGAGTTATGGTTTTTGTGGTCTGGTTTTTGACCTTACCAGTCACGATTCACGATTTACGATTTAC
>DFYG01000045.1 GCA_002382605.1 Synergistaceae bacterium UBA4088
TTCACTGCGTCTATCGTATCGTTAGCGGTATTGTAATACTGTGCTGTCTTCTGCCATATAAAGGCCAGGGACAGCCTAGTGGCGTTGGGGTTTTCCGATGACTTCTCCAGGATCTCCATCAGCCGTTTCTGCTCCGCGATGGGCATCCGGAGCGCTCTCTTCTTCAATTGTTCCGCCAGGGTTATCATGGTTTCGTGGGCCTTGGGGGGGAAGTCGACCCCTTTTTCCCTGTAGGCGTCGAAGGTCTGCTCGAGGACGTCAAGGAGCTGTTTCCTGTGGACATCCTTTTCAGATGGGCTTTTTGTCTGGTCGATGGTTTTCATGTGGGCATCAATGCCTTCGTCGATGTTGTGGCGGATGAAACCGGCAGATCGCTCGCCCAATGTCTTCAGGGCACCTTCTATTGAAGCCGAATCTGACGGGTTCCCCAGCATATCCTTGCTCATGTCAAGGATCTTTTTCAATTTTTCGGCAGGCGTAAGTTCTTTGCTCTGTTTGACCGTCATAACCCTTTTGGCCCAGGTCCCCAGGTCGGCGTCGACGGGTTTGGTCGGGAAATCCTTGAGCATGGCCTGATGGTCCGCGGCGCTGCGCTCAACGAACTTGGCCAGTTTGATAAGCCTTTCGTGGGGTGCCAGGTTGCTGTGTATGGCGTCGGTAGTGAGATGCCTGAGGAATTCAAGGCTCACGGCAGGCTCCATGTCGAAGTCGGGTTTCGGAACACCCTCATCCATCAGGCTGGCTAGTCTGTCGGGGGAGCCTTTCTTGATGTCCACGTTGTTTTTGAGGTTGGCAAAGATATAGAGTTTTTCTATGGGGTCGGTCACATCCCGGTAGGTAACCTTGTCACCCTTTATGACTGCTTCCTTGAGCTTTCCCCGGTTCAGGGCGTCTACCTCGGCCCAGTCGGCCCCGGGTTCGGTTATGTAGACATCAAGGGTAGCCCTGCGGTGGGCTGTTGCGTGGGCCTCAAGGGCAGCCATGTCCATTTCCAGATCCGAGCGTATCTCCAGGTTGTAGAGGTCCCTGAGTTCAACGGCGTTCTCAACCATGGATGTTATGACAGTGGCGTCAATGTCGCCCTCGAACCTGAGGTCGTTCCAGCTCTCCGTGGGCCAGCTGCCAACATCCATCTTGATGATATAGGGAAAGTCGGGGTGTCTCTGTACGTAGGTCCTGATAGCACTGTCCCATGCTTTCTGGACCGCGATGCGCCTGGTTTCCATAAGCGTTCTCTCTGCATGGCCGAACTTTTTATCCCAGGCCTGGTAGGCTTGAGGCACAGCGTCCAGGGCCGAGCCTCCTGTTGTTCTGGCGATCTCGTCCGCCTGGTCACGGATGAAGTCGGCCTTGAAACCGTAAAGATCGGAGACCTTCATCCCGTCCTTTCCCATCTGGCGGAAAAACTGTTTTGGGTCCGTCTTTCCTGAGGCAAGGTTTTCAAGCCTTGATCCGATAAGCAGATTTGTATCGGAAGGTACAGGGGGAGGAGGTGAGATCCGGTTTACCTTTATCCAGTAGTCGTCTTTATCTTCCGCGGAAACCGTTGGCCCGCCGGCTGGGCCGGCGCTGAAAGCAGGAGAGGAGTGGCTGAAGAGACCTAAAAGACAAAGAAGCATAAAAAATGAAAAAAGAAGTGAGTTCTTGCGCATGTCCGGGCACCGTCCTTTGAATGACGAATATGGAATAAATTCAAATATAAATAAGTCTATTTTATTTATACATTATCCTTCACGGATGGCAATATCTCAAAGACCGGAGATCGGGCAGGGTTAAATACCGGGAAGGGTTTTTCAGGGATGGCTGAAAAAACGAGGGTATCCGCCAATGGATCATCGTGCTGAGCGGATCCACTGGACCGGCTGATCAGAAAGTTACGGAGGCTCTATGGCTTCTGCGGCCCCGGATCGGTTTTCTCCGGTCCTGCCGGGTCGAAAAGCGCCGCCTCCGTCATCTTTTCCCTCAGATGGCTTTTTCAGATCTTCAAAAGGGCGTTCGTGAGGTCTTCGATCAGGTCCCTGACGTCCTCGATGCCGACGGAGTAGCGGATCAGGCTTTCCGGTATCCCCAGGGCCTTTCTCTCTTCGGGCGTGCACTCCACGTGGCTTGTTGTGGCCGGGATCCCCGCTATGGTCTCCACGGCGCCAAGGTTGGCAGCCTTGTGGCAAAGGCTCAGTCCCGAAAGGAACCTCTGGACCGTTTCAAGGGAATTTCCCTTAAGGGTAAAGCTCATCATTCCTCCGAAGCCGCGCATCTGCCTTCTGGCGACCACATGTCCTGGATGTGACTCCAGGCCCGGGTAGAAGACCTGTTCGATCTTCGGGTGGGTCTCCAGGAATCGGGCGATGGCCATAGCGTTCTCGTTCTGCCGGGATACGCGCAGTGAAAGTGTCTTCATCCCCCTCAGGAGCAGATAGGCCGACATTGGAGCAAGCGCGGCGCCGTGGATCTCGCGGTGGTGGTAGACCTTTTTAACCAGGTCGGTCCGGCCGCAGACGACTCCTCCGAGAGCGTCGGCATGCCCCCCCAGGTATTTGGTCGCACTGTGCATGACGAGATCCACTCCCAGGTCGAGCGGGTTCTGGTTGATGGGTGTGGCGAATGTATTATCCGCAACGACGACGGCTCCGACCGCATGCCCGGCTTTCGCCAGGCGGGTGATGTCGATTATCTTGATCGTCGGGTTCGTCGGCGTTTCCAGGTACAAAAGTGTGCACCCCTTCGCGATCTCTGCCTCGATGGCCTCGTGGTCGGTCGTGTCGCACAGAACGCATTCGACCCCGTTCTTCGGCAGGAATTCTGTGAACATTACGCTGGTGCCGCCGTAGGTATCCTTCACAGAGACCGCCCGGTCACCGGAAGAGAGGAGGGCGCAAAGCACGCTCGAAATGGCCCCCATTCCGGAAGCGGCGCTCGTCGCGGCCCCGGCTCCTTCGAGCAGGCGGACCTTCTCTTCGAATGCATGGACGGTTGGGTTGGTGTTGCGTCCGTAGATATGCCCGGGTCTCTTGCCGAGGCTGACGTCGATCCATTCGTCCAGGTCCTCGTAGGCATGGGCGGCTCCAAGGAATACGGGGACCTGGGTCGATCTTTCGGCCTGTATCTCTTCCTCTCCGCCCCAGACTGCCAGGGTCCCCTTGCTGACGTTCTTCAGATCCCGCATGCAAATCCCTCCATAAAGAAAAGATGAATCGGTAATAAGATATTACACTTGCCATATCTGCATGCAATAGCTTCACAAAGGACCGCCCGGAAGGCATTTTCAGGAGATATTGAAATTACAGGGGCTTAAGAGGTTCAGGAAGGGGTTTTACTTTAATGGTCTGTACTTCCGTATGAATCTTCTGTCAAGCCAGTTCTTGATGAGGAGAGGTATACGGCCTGCTACTGCAACCTTCCCTCTCGAAAGAAGTCCTGTCCCGTCGCCCAGGTTGAGGATCAACAGGTATTTCTTCTGTGGTCTGAACAAGCGAGGCTGTCTGCCGGTGATCGATGCGATCAGGTTATTGAAGAGGACCGGACCCTGGCGGACGGCATAAACCCCTACTCGATCCAGAGGGCAGGGCTTGAAGTATATACAGTCTCCCCCGCCGAAAACTCCCTTGTGTGAAACCGATTCCAGATGCTCGTCGACAACGAGGGCGCCATCCCGGCTTATCGAAAAGCCAGATCCCTCCAGAAGTTCTGGAGGATGCACGCCCGTTGCGATAATTATCATATCTGCCTCTTGCCGCGACCCATCACCGAATAAAACGAACCTGCCATCAGACCCGATCACTCGTATCCCCGTTTCGACAGCTATCCCGTTCTTCCGGAACCATTCGGCAATTATCCTGCCAGCCTTTTCTGGCAAGCCCGGAAGCAGGCCTGATCTTCCGGTCACGATCTTTATCATGGGTCTGTATCCTTTCCGTAAGCAGAGGGAAAGAGCATTAGCGGCCGCCTCACAGCCAGCCGGGCCGCCACCTGCGACAACAATACGGGGGGCGCTGCCGGGCAAGGCATTGAGAAGATGGTTGCGCATCTTAATGAAGTTATGGATCGGTTTTACCGGGAAAACCGGAATCTGCCCTTTATGGTCAGCCAGGGGAGCAACTTCGCTCCCGATATTCAGCGAAAGAACATCATATTTTATCGTCTCTCCACCGGAGGTTTTCAGTGTACGTTCTTCTGCATCAATAACCTCAACTTTGTCCGTGATCAACCTTCCACCGCGGGATCCAACCATCTTACTCACATCGAGGCTGTTGTCTCCCTCGTTGTACTGGCCGGAAAGGATCCCGGGCCCCATTCCCGAATAATTGAACGGGCCGGGCGCTATGACGTCCACGTGGACGTCATATCTGGAAAAGGATCCTATGCGGGCCAGACTGTACAGGTGGGCGTGCCCCACCCCTGCCAGAACTACCTTTTTCCCTCTCATGATCCGTTCTCCTTCGGTCCTTCTCCGGGTCTGATCCGTCTGGAAAGGGCCTTCTTGGCGATGCGCGTGATCTGGACAGCTAAAATGACGGTAGCTGCCAGTCCGGCGGAAAAAAGGAACCACTCGGCCGGAGTGCGGACCCTGTCAGCTTCGGTGATGCCCAGCTTGGCCAGGCTCCCTCCGAGGGAGCCTAAATATACGTACAATAATGTCCCGGGCATCATTCCTATCCAGGATGAAATGACGTAATCCCTCAAAGGAACAGTGGTGAGGCCGAAGGCATAGTTGAGAAGGTTGAAGGGTAGCACAGGAGAGAGGCGGGAGAGGAAGACTATTTTCCAGCCTTCTTCAGCAACAGCCCTGTCGACATCGTGAAATGTGCTGTTGTTACTGAATTGTCGCGCCACCATTCCGCGCGCGAAGTAGCGGGCTATAACAAATGCCGCTGCCGCCCCTGCTGTCGAGGATGCCGATACCAGAAAAAAGCCTCTGATAACACCGAAGACGGCTCCCGCCCCGAGAGTGAGAATGGATCCGGGCAGCATAAAGACACAAGCAGCAATGTAAAGCCCGAAGAAGAGGAGTAGCCCCGTGGTACCGGAGGCTTCGATAAGGGAAAGGTATGATCTGAGATTTTCATCGGGCATGAAGCGTCTTGCCGCTATGAAAAGGGCGACGATAAGAATTACGGCAGATACCGACCTTGCCGCCAGTACTGCCCCGGAGCCTGGAGAAAACCGGTCTTTTCGAAGAGCCATTTCATGCCTTTCCGGATCGCAAGGTATTTTAAAAAGGGAAATGAACAGATGATATGTTACAGTATTCCAAGGTTTATGTTAACACACTAATTCCCCCTGGCAGAAAAGGAGGGTGTGATGTGAAAGAACTGCCGATAGAGGATCACGGACTGATAGGGAATCAGCTGTATTTGTCCTGAGAAAGGTCGGCCCGGACGAGAACTGCGGTCTGTGCGTCTCACCCGGGGCTGCGGAATCGATGTTCAGGGAGACGGCTCATTTCTGGAGGACCTGGCTATCGAACTGCAGGTACCAGGGTCGCTGGCGTGAAATGGTCCATCGTTCAGCACTGGTGCTGAAGCTTCTGACCTTCGCCCCCACCGGAGCGATTATTGCCGCCCCGACAACAAGTCTTCCCGAAACCCCGGGAGGCATCAGGAACTGGGATTACCGCTATACCTGGATACGGGATTCCGCCTTTACCATGTATACGTTCCTTCGCCTTGGTTTCACTGCCGAGGCCAGGCAGTATTTCTCCTTCCTTGAATCTCTGTGCACAGCTGCCATAGAGGAGGGGCTTCTGCCCTTACAGGTGCTGTATGGCATAGATGGCCGTCAATTACAACAGGAGCAGGGAAAGTGCCGAAGAGGTTATGCTTGAAATAAAGAAGGCCGGTTCGTGGGCAGTTGCTCTGAGAGCAGACGTTGCCCGGGAAGATCATTTTCATAAGTTCAGTTCACGAGCTTATCCCCTGGGCGGGTCACCCCAACTATGCAGCCTCCAAAGGAGGTGTAATGCTTCTTATGAAAAGTCTGGCTCAGGAAGTGGCCCCTTCCGGGATCCGGGTTAACAGCATCGCTCCCGGGGCAGTGCGGACATCGATAAACAGGAGTGTCTGGGAGACCCCCGACTCTCTTGAAAAGCTTCTCAGACTTGTTCCATACGGAAGAATAGGTGAACCTGAAGATGTGGCCAGGGCAGCTGTATGGCTGGCTTCCGACGAGGCAGACTATATCTGCGGAACAACTATTTTTGTGGATGGGGGGATGACGCTTTATCCCGGGTTCACCGAGAATGGATAGAAGGGGGATCCTCTTTCTTTAGCCTGTTTCTTATCATCAAGGCTAAGACCAGAAGTATTGCAAGCCCCGAGATTCCCAGATAAACAACTTTTCCCGACCGGGTCAGGTTATACCCCCAGATCGAGTAGATTATGGTCCCAGGCAGCTGCCCAAGCCCAGTAGCCAGGAGGAAACTCCGAAAAGAAACAGGGGTCAGTCCTGCAGCGTAAGAGATGGCATCAAAGGGCATCACGGGGAGGAGCCGGGCTATAAGAATAGCATGGGTTCCGTTTTTTCTGAAGAAAACATCGGTTTTTTCAAGAACCATTCCGCTGATCATCTTTTCTACTACAGGACGCCCGAATGCCTTCGCTATAGCCCAGCAGAGAGCTGCGCCAAGCATCCCCCCTGTCCAGGAGTAGAACGCTCCGGCCTTCCAGCCGAATACCCAGGCATTCGTCAATGTCACCACAAAAGAAGGGAGCGGTGATACCAGGGACTGAAAGATCATTATCCCGATAGATACGATCGGGGCCCATATTCCGAAATCGAGAATTACAAGGCGCAGTCCTTCCATATCCGCCGTTGCAAGAATGTGTGTCAAATGGCCAACGGCGCGTGCGAATGGCGGGTAAAGAAGCAAGAGCAAAGAGGATCCGGCTATTACCGCTGCGGAAACAACGAGCGGCCAGAACCTGGGAGAGCGTTTCATTACAGGAGAGCCTCATAGTTCCAACGAGAACCATCTGAAGCCGGTAGTGGCGAGGTCTTACCAGTTTCGTC
Source organism: Synergistaceae bacterium UBA4088 (assembly GCA_002382605.1). GTDB lineage: Bacteria > Synergistota > Synergistia > Synergistales > Thermovirgaceae > UBA2252. The sequence continues at coordinate 7,006 of DFYG01000045.1, forward strand.
ATATTTTCTGGATAACAAAAGCGGGCCATCCCTTTCAATAAACTTTATGCTGATAGACTAACATAAAAACCCCAAAGGGGATTCACTGTAGTATATACTTTGCCTGGATCAATAAGGTCAATAATAAACAGGGAGAGATCCAATGTCTGAAGAGGGGAAATTCACCCCGGGAAGCCCTTGTATCCGTATTTTCGACAGCAGGTCTTCCCTTGCCAGGGCTCTGGCAGAAAAGACAGGCAAATTAGCTGCGAATGCGATCGATGAAAGGGGAGTTTTTTCCGTTGCTCTTTCGGGTGGAAGCATGGTTGAAACCCTCGTAAGCGGACTTGGACCAAAATCTTTTGGAGAAAGCCCGGGATGGGATTCCTGGAATGTGTTCTGGGTCGATGAAAGAGTGGTCCCGAAGGAGAGCAGAGAGAGCAATTTCAGAGAAGCCCGGGATGGTTTCCTTCGTTTTGTCCCGATTCCACCTGATCGGATCTTCCCGGTAGATACCTCAGATGGAGCCTCCGAGGGTGCCAGGCGTTATGCCCTTACCCTCTCAAGGGTCATGAAAGCGTATGGATCACCCCCGCGTTTTGATCTGGTCCTGCTCGGCATAGGCGAGGATGGTCATACAGCCTCCCTTTTCCCGGGCCGGCATACCCTTGGATGCGATAAAGAGTGGGTGGTTCCGGTATTTGATTCACCTAAACCGCCCCCCGAGCGTGTCACGATGACTCTTGCGGTGATCAACAACGCGCGGCATGTTTTTTTTGTAGCGAATGGATCGGGCAAGGCGCCTGTTATCAGTGCCCTTTTCGGACCTGAAGAGGGCCGAAGAGATTTCCCTGCCGCGATGGTTCGTCCTTGCAGTGGCGATCTCTGTTATTTTTTTGACAGTGCTGCCTCGGCCGCGCTGGAGATCCCTCAAGGAAAGGAGTAGTTGTGATGGTAGAGACTCCTGAAACTGTTCTGGCAGGGGATATCGGGGGAACAAAGACAAGCCTGGCGATCTTTTCCAGGGAGTCCGGATTACGCAAACCTCTTTCAGAAGCAACTTACCGGAGTTCCAACTATGAGGTTTTCAGCGATATGGTAAGGGAGTTCCTTTCCGGAACCGATATCAGGATCAGTCACGCCTGCATTGGTGTTGCGGGCCCGGTCTTCCGCGGGCGGACAAAGGTCACGAATCTCCCATGGGTTCTCGATGAGGCAGAACTTGAGAGGGATCTTGGATTCAGATCCGTCAGGCTGATGAACGATCTTCTTGCCTTTGCCAACTCTGTGCCCCTGCTGGAGGGCGATGATCTTTCAGTTATCAGCCCCGGGGAACGTGATCCGGAAGGTGCCCGGGCGGTTATTGCCCCCGGCACGGGCCTTGGGGAGGCTTACCTTACATGGGACGGCACTGACTTCAGGGCTTACCCATCCGAGGGCGGGCATTCCGATTTCGCTCCCGCGGACAGGTTTCAGGCAGATCTGTTCGGGTATCTTAAAGACAGAATGGAGCATGTCAGTTATGAGAAGGTATGTTCCGGAATAGGGATCAGGAACATCTATGCCTTTCTGAAAGATGGCACGGGTATAGACGAGCCGTCCTGGCTCGCGGAGGAGCTGTACCTGGCAGCCGATCCGGTTCCGGTTATCTTCCGGCACGCCAGCGATAAGGGGCACCCGGACGGGATCTGTCAGAAGACCGTATCCCTTTTCCTCTCGATACTGGGATCCGCAGCCGGAAGCATGGCTCTTCATTTCATGGCTACTGGAGGAGTTTACCTGGGCGGAGGCATCCCCCCGCGTATATTGGAGCTTCTCCAAAATGGTGAGTTCATGGATGCTTTCAAAAATAAGGGGAAAATGTCAGGACTTGTCTCCGGAATACCTGTATGTGTTATCAGGAGTCCCGGGGCGGCCCTCAGGGGTGCAGCCCGCTGCCTGATGAAGGAGATGCGACATGGTGAATAAACAGACCGTTTTTCTTGTAAGGCATGGCAGAACGACCTGGGCTGAATCAGGCCGACATACCGGGCGCACGGATATCCCCCTGTCCCCTGAGGGGCGAAAGGAGGCTGCCATACTCGAACCCGTATTCGAAAAGGTCGATATATGTCTCGTGCTGAGCAGCCCCCTGAAGAGGGCATTCGAAACCTGCGAGATCGCCGGTCTTTCGGGAAGAGCAAGAAAAGAACCCGATCTCATGGAGTGGGATTACAGTAAATACGAGGGGCTGACCACAGGAGAGATAAATGAAAAGGTACCAAACTGGTCTGTCTTCACGCATCCGGTCCCGGGAGGCGAGACCCTCGAAGAGGTCGCCCTCAGGGCCGACCGGGTGATAGCCAGGATAAGGCTGCAGGACGGGAATATAGTTGTCTTTTCCCACGGGCATTTTCTTCGGGTCATGGCATCGCGCTGGCTGGGCCTGGATCCATCCTTCGGCAAGTTCTTCCCTCTGGGGACCAGTACTTTGAGTGTTTTTGATTATGAACATGAATATCCGGTGATCAGGACATGGAACGGCCCCCTTCTGACGTCTGCCTGCGCTGTATCCCGCCTTGAAGACGGATCGCCGGAAGAAGGGAGGGAGACAATTGAGCAGAACGGGAAGTGACCCCGGACCCGCTACGGTCGTAATCTTCGGAGCCTCCGGGGATCTGGTCCAGAGAAAACTGATCCCCGCCCTTTTCAGCAATTACCTGAAAAAACGTCTTCCCGAGGATTTCAGGATCGTGGGATTTGCACGCCGACCCTGGTCAGATGACGAGTTCCGAAGCAGATTGCGGGAAGGGGTAGAGCGGTATGTGGCGGAACACATCAATGAGAACGCCTGGAATGAATTTGCCGGGAACATATCCTATTTCATCGGAGACCTGGGCAATGCAGGCAACTACGAGGGCCTTCAGGAGAGCCTGAATCGCCTCGAGAACGGACCCGGGAACAGGCTCTACTATCTGGCCACCTCCCCGGTTTATTACGGGGTGATCTGCGATAATCTCGGAACCGCTGGTATGGCTTCCGGGCCAGGCTGCTGGCGCCGCGTTGTGATCGAGAAACCTTTTCGACGGGACCTCCATTCCGCGATGGACCTGAATAGCAGGGTCCACTCCGTTTTCAGGGAAGACCAGGTTTACCGCATAGATCACTACCTGGGGAAAGAGACCGCACAGAACATACTCTTCCTGCGTTTCGCCAACACTCTGTTCGAGCCGGTCTGGAACCGTCAGTACATCTCAAACGTTCAGATCACTGTCGCGGAGAGCGAAGGGGTCGGGCACCGTGCAGGCTACTACGAGAAGGCCGGAGTTCTCAGGGACATGTTCCAGAACCACCTTCTTCAACTCCTGGCGCTTGTGGCCATGGAACCCCCCGCATCTCTGGGTGCTGATGCGATCCGCAACGAGAAAGTCAAGCTCCTGGGGTCGGTCCGGCCTGTCGACGTGAAGGACACGGTGCGTGCCCAGTACGAAAGCTACCGTTCCCTGGAAGGCGTCTTTGCGGATTCACAGACCCCGACGCTGGCGGCCCTGAAACTGTATATCGACAACTGGCGCTGGAAGGGAGTTCCATTCTACATCCGTTCAGGGAAATCCCTGCCGGTGAGGAGCAGTGCGATCATTGTCGAATTCCAGCCGCCGCCCAACGTTATGTTCGATCTCGGCAAGAACGAAGGATTCACCCCCAACCTGCTTTCCATCTGCGTTCAGCCGAACGAGGGTGTCCACATGCAGTTTGAGACCAAGGTCCCTGATACAGTATCGGGGTCAAGTTCCGTGACCATGAACTACTACTATAAGGATGCTTTCCCGGGACTTGTCCTGCCCGATGCTTACGAGCGTCTGCTTCTTGATGCCCTGAAAGGCGACGCTGCCCTTTTTGCACGAAGCGACGGAATAGAGACGGCCTGGAAGATCATCGACCCGGTAATTTCCGGATGGGAGTCCTCTTCCGTGGCTCCCCCCCTGGGAATATACCCGGACGGTACCTGGGGACCGCCTTCCATGGACGAACTGCCCGCGCGAGATGGCCACATCTGGCGTATGGGCTGCTGCGGGCTTCCATGCAAGGTAGAGCTTTGATCTATTGAGGGATGAGGTGCCATGATCATGAAAGAAAAAGCTGACATAGGAGTGGTCGGCCTGGCCGTGATGGGGGAGAACCTGATCCTGAACATGGAAGGCAAGGGGTTCACCGTAGCCTGCTTCAACCGTACCGTCGACAAGGTAGATGCCTTTGTCAGGGGCCGGGGAAAGGGCAGGAACATTATCGGCTGCGGGAGCCTGAAAGAGCTGGCTGGAAGTCTTTCGCGCCCCAGGAAGGTCCTGATGATGGTGAAAGCCGGCGGTGCAGTGGATGAACTGATAGAAACCATTGCGCCTTTCCTGGAACCGGGAGATATCCTTATTGACGGGGGCAACAGCCACTTTTCGGATACATCGCGGCGCTGCAGGGACGCACGGGAGAAAGGCCTCATGTTCGTCGGTGCTGGAATATCAGGAGGAGAAGAGGGAGCTCTCAAGGGCCCTTCAATAATGCCGGGTGGTGACGCTGAAGCCTGGCCTCACATCAGACCGATACTTCAGTCAATAGCGGCAAAGGTGGATGATGATGTTCCCTGTTGCGAATGGCTCGGCCCGGACGCCGCGGGACATTTCGTAAAGATGGTCCACAACGGGATCGAATACGGGGACATGCAACTCATCGCGGAAGCTTATCATTTGATGTCCCGGATCCCGGGGATGAGCCACTCTCGCATGAGTTCGATCTTCGCTGAATGGAACGGGAGAGAGCTGGATTCCTACCTGATCGAGATCACTTCCAGAATTCTTTCTTTCAGGGATGAAGAGAGCGGCAAGCCTCTGGTCGATGTAATACTTGATACGGCGGGTCAGAAAGGAACCGGAAAGTGGACCTCCCAGGTCGGTCTGGAGCTCGAGGTGGGGATCCCACAGATAGCTGAATCTGTCTTCGCCAGGTCTCTTTCGGCTGTCAAAGATGAGCGTATCGCTGCAAGCCGGATCCTTGTAGTGAATCCTCCCGCTTTTACCTGGGATGAGAGCCAATTCCTGGCACATCTTGAAAAGGCGGTTTACGCGGCAAAGATATGTTCTTACGCGCAGGGGTTCCAGTTGCTTTACGCCGCGTCCCGGGAATTCGGGTGGAACCTCAGATACAGCGATATAGCGCAGATATGGAGGAACGGCTGCATTATAAGGGCTCGCTTTCTTGTCGATATCAGGGAAGCTTTCAAGCAGGATCCCGACCTTTCAAATCTTCTACTGGCCCCATATTTCAGCAGCGTCATTCTGGATGCACAGGATCCATGGCGACAGACCGTCAAGTGTGCCGTTGATCTAGGCATCCCGGTCCCCACGATAGCTTCCGCTTTAAACTATTTTGATTCCTATCGATGCGAAAGGCTCCCGGCAAACCTGATACAGGCACAGAGAGATTTCTTCGGCGCTCACAGATACGAAAGGACAGACAGGCCCCGGGGAGAGACCTTCCACACAAATTGGACAGGAAAAGATTAAGGCGATTGCTCTTCTGCCTGAGGTGCCTGGCGGTATGCACTTGAAAGGAGCACTAAGTCTGATCCATGGAGGTGCTTTATGACGAACCTGAAAAAGGATCAAATGGTTGATCCCTGGGACATAAACAACAGAGAACTTGTTGCCAATGTCCGGCCCGGGGATTGGATAAATCCCGAACCGGCAGAAATGTATAACCTCGTTGTGATCGGAGCAGGAACCGCGGGTCTTGTGACAGCAGCCGGGGCGGCCGGGCTTGGTGCAAAAGTGGCGCTTGTTGAGAAACACCTGCTCGGGGGAGACTGCCTTAACACTGGCTGTGTTCCCTCGAAGACGCTGATCAGGTCTTCCAGGGCTGCTGCCGGAATTACTGAAGCTCCTGTCTTCGGGATCCGTGTTCCTGATGGATCCGAAGCCGATTTTGCGGCAGTAATGGAAAGGGTCAGGTCTGTACGCGCCAGAGTGAGCAGTCATGATTCAGCTGAAAGGCTGGCAGCGCTTGGCGTCGACGTGTTTTTTGGTGATGCCCGTTTCACAGGGCGGGATGCGGTCGAAGTTGGTGGCAGACCGCTGCGTTTCCGCAAGGCGGTAATAGCCACCGGGGCCAGGGCAGTCGCGCCCGCAATAGACGGGCTGAAAGAAGCGGGGTTCCTGACGAATGAAACCGTCTTTTCACTTACGGAGCGTCCGTCAAAACTGGCGATCCTGGGAGGGGGACCCATCGGCTGCGAACTGTCACAGGCTTTTCAGAGACTGGGTTCGCAGGTCACGCTCTTCCACAAATATGGTCACATACTTAACCGTGAGGACCCCGATGCGGCTGAAATAGTCCAGGAGAGATTCAGGAAAGAGGGTATCCATCTTCTCCTCGGCTGCTCCCCTTCCAGAATAGAGATAATCGGGGGTGGCAAGCTTGTCCATTATTCCTGCGAAGGCCGGGAGTCTTCCGTTCTGGTAGATGAAATTATCGCAGGTGCGGGCCGCGCCCCCAATACGGAAGATCTGGGGCTGGATCTGGCAGGCGTCGGTTTTGACAGGAGAGAAGGGGTAATAGTCAACGACAGGCTTCAGACGACCAACCCGCGTATCTACGCGGCGGGCGATGTCTGCATGAAGTGGAAGTTCACCCATGCTGCCGATGCCGCCGCGCGGATCGTCATCCAGAACGCCCTTTTCAAGGGGCGTAAAAAACTGAGTTCACTTACGATGCCGTGGTGTACCTACACTGACCCGGAGATAGCCCATGTGGGGATTTACCGGAGTGAAGCGGAGGCCAAAGGTCTCGGGATCGACACGTTCACCAGGAAAATGCATGAAGTGGACCGGGCAATGGCCGACGGCGAGGAAGAAGGTTTTGTGAAGATCCATGTATTCAAGGGGACCGACAGGATCGCCGGGGCCACGATCGTTGCGAGGCATGCAGGAGATATGATCAGCGAGATCAGCCTGGCCATGGTCAACGGCATCGGGCTGGGGCGGATAACCAATGTGATCCACCCCTACCCTACACAGGCCGAGGCCATTCGCCAGCTCTCCGACGAATACAACCGGACGCGGCTTACTCCCATGCTGAAAAAGATCATAGAAGGATGGATGAAGTGGCAGAGGAGATAGGATGCCGGTCCTGAAAAAGCTACGACTGTCTCTTGAAAGGTTTTCACACGACATCAATTCCAGTTACCGCAAAGTCATGGAGGGATCGAGAAATGAGCGAAAACTACTACGAAAAGGCCGACCTTGAGGATTTCCCCAACATTGGCGAATACGCTCCGGAAGCAGGGGAGAAGTTCTTCGAATATTACACTGTTGCCACCGGGGCCGGAAAACTGAGCGAGAGGGAAAAATCGCTTATAGCCCTCGCCGTTGCGACTGTTCGTCACTGCCCTTACTGCATCGATGCTTATACCGGCAAATGCCTTTCACTGGGGATAGGAAAAGACGAAATGATGGAGGCGGTACATGTGGGAGCGGCAATGGCCGCCGGGGACATTCTGGCCCATGCTACTCAGATGAGAAAGATAATAAAGAAGAAAGAGATGTAGAAATGGGCCTCAAGGAGAAAACCGACTTTGCCGGAAATTTCATCGAAAAACTTTCCATCTGTGGTCTTTATCCGCTTTACGCAACCGGGGTGGAGATACTTCAGATGAACATCACGCGCCGGTGCAACCTTTCCTGCAAGCACTGTCATGTTCAGGCCGGGCCGGGAAGGACAGAGAACATGACCCGTGAGACCATGGCGCGATGTATCAGAGCGGCAGGAGACCCCGGAATTACAACTGTTGACATCACCGGGGGGGCTCCGGAAATGAACCCGGACCTTGAATGGCTTGTTGTGGAGATGGGCAAGCTGGATAAAAGGGTTCTCGTACGGTCAAACCTTGTGATCCTTCTTGAGGAGGGTTTTCGCCATCTTCCTGCCGTGTTCGCGGCCAACGGGGTTGAGGTAGTGGGATCGCTCCCTGATTATCTCGGAGAGGGAACGGAGAGGCAGCGAGGCAGGGATGTTTTCGGACGGGCCATAGAAGCAATAAGGCTTCTTAACGGTCTGGGATACGGGAAGCCGGGAAGCGGGCTTGTTCTCGACCTTGTCCATAACCCTGTAGGGGCATATCTGCCGGGCGAACAGAAGCATCTGGAAACTGAATACCGTCGAGTTCTGGGAGGAGTCCACGGAGTAAGTTTCAATGGACTTTTCTGTCTGGTCAACTGCCCCGTCGGACGTTACCTTGACTATCTGAAAAACAGTGGGAACCTGCGAGACTACCTTATGTCCCTGGAAGCATCATTCAACCCTGAATCCGCAGGAAGGGTTATGTGCAGGACAACCCTTTCGGTAGGCTGGGACGGTTCCCTTTACGATTGTGATTTTAACCAGGCTCTGAACCTGGAAGTCAGCTGCAGTGAGAAAGGCAAGATAGGGGATATTGACCTCCCGGTACTTGCGGGGAGAGAGATCAGGCTTGGAGGGCACTGCCTGGCTTGCACTGCAGGCGCAGGGTCATCATGTCAGGGCTCGCTCACTGAATGATGCCGCAGAGAGGGGATATCTGAATGGGCAAAGAGTTTGATCGCCTGGAGAAGCAAAGGGAGGGGAAAGAAAACTGGCGTCTCTGGGGGCCCTACCTGAGCGAACGGGCATGGGGCACCGTGAGAGAGGATTACAGTCCCCACGGCACGTCATGGGAGTATCTCAGCCACGAACAATCCCGCTCAAGGGCTTACCGGTGGAGCGAGGACGGCATAGGTGGTATTTCCGATGACAAACAGCGGCTCTGTCTTGCTTTTGCCTTCTGGAACGGAAAGGATCCCATACTTAAGGAAAGGCTTTTCGGGCTGACCGGGAACGAAGGAAACCACGGGGAGGATGTAAAGGAATCTTTCTTCTATACGGACGGGACTCCGAGCCACAGCCTGCTCAGGTATCTCTACAAGTATCCTCAGAAGGAATATCCCTACAGCCTTCTAGTGGAGGAAAACCTCCGCAGACTCCGTAGCGAGCCTTCCTTCAACCTCACGGACACTGGCATTTTTGAGGAGGACCTCTACTGGGATATCGAGATCACCTATGTCAAAGTCAGAACTGACTCCCTGTGAACCTCATCGGCCCGGGGGATGCATAGCCCAAGCCTGGAGTGTCGCGGAGATCCTGCGAGTCCTGTCAGAAGAGGGAATTGACGTTCCGGCGGGGTCGGGCCTGAACAGGAGATCCTTTCATGGACAGATCTTCGCTCAGAAACGATCGGTCAAAACCGGGGCTGCGGCATCTGAAAAAATACTTCTTTTCGTAAAGACGCCTGTCCCTGGTGAGGTCAAGACCCGTCTTGCTCCTGCCCTGGGGGCCGAAAAGGCAGCAGCCCTTTACAGGAAGTTCGTCCTCGATCTTCTTCTTACACTCCGCGATATCAAGGTTCCCGTGACAGTACTCTTCCATCCCGAAAGATACGAGGATCTCGTCCGCGAGTGGCTTGGACAAGGATTGGAATACCTTGCCCAGGAAGGGAACGACCTTGGGCAGCGGCTTCGTTCAGCTTTCAGCCATGGCTTTGAAGGCGGCTCGGAAAGTCTCCTGGCCCTGGGCGGTGATACGCCGGATATTCCGGGGCCACTGATCCTGGAGGCATTTTCCTCGCTTGAAGAATACCCCTCTGTGCTGATACCGGCAATTGACGGGGGATACGCGGCCATCGGTTTCACGAGGGAAGGCTACTGTCCTGAGGTTTTCCGTGGAATACCGTGGGGAACGAACGGAGTATTCAGAAAGACTTTGGATATCCTTTCCGCAAAAGGTGTTCAGGCAAGGATCCTCACTCCCTGGCAGGACGTGGATACGCCCAGGGATCTTGATGATCTTGTGAAAAGGCTGGAAAGAAGCAAATTATGCCCGAATGTTCGAGAGTTTTTTAAAAGCGATGAGGCCAGGGGGTCTTAATGGATTTTTCAGTCGTTGTGCCGGTATATCATGAATCCGGGCGGATCAATTCACTTATTGACCACATCTGTTCCCGGGCAGGCCAAAGCGGCCATGATGTGGAGATCATAGTTGTTGATGGTTCCCCCCTGGCTGAAACTGTTTCGGCAATAAAGTGCGAGAATGTAAAGAAAATGGTTTCGTTCCCAGGCAGGGGTACCCAGATGAACGCCGGCGCGGAAGTTGCTTCGGGAGAGGTGCTGGTTTTCCTTCATGCCGATACCCTGCTCCCCCGATCAGCGTTCTCGCTTGTTTCCAGCCTGCTGGAGGACCCCGCGGTCTGCGGTGGAGCTTTTGATCTTGGCATTGACGATGGCAGTAAGGTTTACCGGGTGATAGAACGAATGGCCAACCTGCGATCGAGGTTGACCCATATACCCTATGGCGACCAGGCGATATTTGTGCGTTCCTGTGTTTTTTCGTCGATAGGTGGTTACCGCAACATCCCGATCTTCGAAGATGTGGACCTGATGAGGCGGATAAAGGCAACAGGTCTCCAACCGGGATTTATTGACAGCCCTGTTGTGACCTCGGCCAGAAGATGGCAGCGGGAAGGTGTGCTCCGAACGACTTTCCGCAACTGGCTCATCCTGGCGGGCTATTTTGCGGGGTTTTCCCCGGAATTTCTCGAACGGTTCTACCGGCGGGAAGCCTCATAAATTGTTTTTAAATTTTCCAAAATGGCTCTTGCTCCTCCTTTCGGGCTGGGCAGATCCACCCAGTCCGGCAAATAAATGGCATAAAGACATGATCCCGCTGGCCATCAAAGCCCCTGCTGACCCTTCTTCAGATCCCGCATGTTCAGCCATCCAGAAAGATCGTTTGATACCGCCAAAGATATCACGCTTTGCGTACCTGAAAGGGTTTGCGGCACGATCTTGCCTGTCAGGGTAGCCTTAAGGAAAATACCGATCCTGGATACCATCCCTTTTCGGTGACAGGGACCTCAGTAATTCACCATTGGATCATCGATTTGGACAGTTCTTTTGGATTGGATTATCATGTCCTGGTTGGAAGTGTATCTCTTGAGGTCCTGAAAGTGAGGTGCCCTTATGAAAGGACAGGTGGTCTACTTTTCCCATGGCGGAGGTCCTTTGCCTATTCTGGGTGATGCAAGCCACAGGGCGATGGTTGATTTTATGATCCAGCTTCCGTCCCGACTGAGGAAACCCGATGCCATACTTGTCATAAGTGCCCATTGGGAGGAACCTGTCGCGACGATTCTTGGCTCGCCAAACCCTCCAATGCTCTACGATTATTACGGTTTCCCGGACGAGGCCTATACGGTCACCTATCCGGCTTCCGGAGACCCCGGACTTGCCGGGAGGATCTCTGGAATGCTTGAGAGCAGGCATATAGGATCCCGGGTTGATACGGTGCGGGGATTTGACCATGGCCTGTTCATCCCGCTAAAGCTCATGTACCCCGAGGCTGATATCCCTTCACTTCAGATATCCCTGCTGAAAGGCCTAGACCCCGCCGCACACTTGACTATTGGAAAGAGCCTGCGCGAATTGCTTGACGAGAACATACTGGTGATCGGATCGGGGTTCTCGTTCCACAACATAAGCGCGTTTTCATGGCAGGGGATCTTTGCGCCCGACCCGCTCAATGATTCCTTTCAGGAATGGCTTATCGAGATCTGTACTGGTCCAATGCCTCAGGCGGAACGTGAACAGCGACTGGCCGACTGGGCAAAAGCCCCGTCAGCACGCTACTGCCATCCGCGGGAAGAACACCTGATGCCGCTTCATGTTTGCGCTGCTATGGCGGGTACTCCGGCACGCCTGATCTTTGATGATCACATACTGGGCAAGCGAGGGGTCGCGTTCCAGTGGTGAGACCTTTTTCTGATCACCTATTGGCGTCAGGTCTGTCCTGTTTGACGCGACAGGTACTCTTCCTTTTGTGCCGGGCAAGGTTTTTGTGCCATCATCCTCGTTGCAAGTTGTGAGTCACAAGGTTCCCGGCGTTCTTTGTCAGGGTATTCCGATTCACGATTAACGAGTAACGATTAACGGCTTCTAATCACAGCCCCTTCTGTTCCACTCTTTGCCAGGGGTTGCCCGTGTGGTGCGCGTCTCCCATGACATGAAGGCTCAGCCCCTTTTCGCTCGCTTCCAGCAGTGTGATGCTCCCGTTGGCAATGCGGAACCGCCAGAAGCTGCTCAAATTACAGCCCACTACCCCGCAGAGGATCACCTTGATCACGGCGTCGTGGGAGAATACGGCCACCCTTTTTCCGGGAGCAGCGATCACATCTTCAAGCGCGGTCCATGCACGGTTTTGAACATCCTTCAAGGTCTCCCCTTCGGGCATTGTCACCGTTTCGGGGTGCGAATGCC
>DFYG01000104.1 GCA_002382605.1 Synergistaceae bacterium UBA4088
TATCCCCACATCCAGAACTGGGGAAAGTACGCCTTTCCCGTCCTCCTCATAGCTCTGGGCGGCTATATACTGTTCAAAAGGGGAGGGGGATCAAGATTAACATAGTTAACCGAACGGGAATATGCGAGCTGACGGGGTTGTGTCGCATGAGGACGCAACCCCGTATCTTTCAGGGCGGTCATTTTTATTGTTTTAAAAAAAACGGGGATGTAGTAAGCACCCGCGTTAAATACCCGTGAGGTGATAAAGGACGTATGACAAACGAGGAAAAGAAGGAAGGTGTTTCATTCGAAGAGCTTCTGAATGAAAACTCGATCGGTGCCGGGCGGCTGGAGCCGGGGGAACGCGTGGAAGCCCGGATCGTTGACATCAGCTCCGACTGGGTTTTTCTGGATCTCGGCGGCAAAAGTGAAGGCGCCCTGGATAAAAAGGAACTTCTTGATGAAAAAGGGGAATTTCCCTTCAGGATCGGCGATACGATCGCGGCCTATTTCTTGTCGTCTCGACACGGAGAAATGCTCTTTACAACGCAAATCACCACCGGTGAGGCGGGCCGGAACTATCTTGACCATGCCTGGAGCAGCAGAATCCCCGTTGAGGGCTTGGTGGAACGGGAGATAAAGGGTGGATTCCAGGTTAAGATAGCAGGCGGCGCTCTGGCTTTCTGCCCGTATTCCCAGATGGGGCTGCGACGGATTGAAGATTCCTCGGCGTGTGTCGGGAAGCGGATGAGCTTCATGATTACGGAATATGGAGAGGGAGGTCGAAATGTCATACTCTCCAACCGGGTGATTGTGGAAGCCGAGGAGCGTGAGAAGAAGGAGGCGCTCAAGACGCAGCTGCGTGAGGGGATGAGAATCAAAGGGACAGTCGCGGCTATTCAGGGATTCGGTGCTTTTATTGATATCGGTGGTATTCAGGGCCTGCTCCCCATCTCGGAGATCGGGTGGGGGCGGGTTGATGATATTCATAATGTCCTGTCCATTGGTCAGGAACTGGAAGTGGTGATCCTTACCCTGGATTGGGAAAAGGATCGAGTGGCGTTAAGCCGCAAGGTAACGCTCCCCGATCCGTGGGATCAGGTTGAAAAAAAATATCCCGCAGGCTCTTCCCATCGAGGAACGGTGGCGCGCCTGACAAAATTCGGGGCTTTTGTGACCCTTGAGCCCGGGATCGACGGATTGATCCATATCTCAAAACTGGGGGGAGGGAAGCGTCTCAACCATCCCGGTGAAGTATTGGAGCAGGGTCAATCTCTGGGTGTTACGGTTGAGGCGGTTGACTTTGACAAAAGACGGCTTTCGCTGAGGATGATTCAGGAAGAAGGAGCGTCTGAGTCTGAAACATCCGACAATGACGATTATCAAACGTATCTGCAAAAAACACCTGCTTCCATGGGCACTCTTGGCGATATCCTGAAAGACAAACTCGCCCGCGCCGGATCAAAAAAGAAGGGTAAAAAATAGAATTAAAATAAAACAAAGGTTCAGTGGACACTGAAAAGGGGGCCGCAGTGGAAGGAAAAACCACAGACAAAAGCAGGGTTGTAATGGCGCAGGTTATGAATCCTCTTGATGCGAATCCTGCCGGAAATGTGCATGGGGGATCCATCATGAAACTGATCGATACCGTGGCGGGTGCCGTCGCCAGGCGTCACACACGAACCAACGTGGTAACGGCTTCGATTGACCGGCTTGATTTTCACAGTCCTGTATTTATAGGAGATTTTCTGACCCTGAGGGCGAGTCTCAATATGGTGGGGAAAACCTCCATGGAGGTGGGGGTCAGAGTGGAGACGGAAAACCTGGCGACGGGTGATGTGCGCCATACCGCTTCTGCGTATGTGACCATGGTAGCCCTTGGTGACGATTCAAAACCCACTGAAGTGCCGCCTCTCATCCTGGAAACGGATGAAGAGATTCGCCGGAACAGGGAAGCAAAGGCGCGCAGAAGAATGAGACTTGAGGAGAGAAAGAAGGAAAAGGCCTGCCAGGAGAATTATGATACTTGTGATTTGTAGGCAGTGGGATGACAAAACCAGGCTGATAAAAGACTTCTGTGGGCGTTGGATCGAAAAAAGGAATGCGCGTCCGGCCTTTGCCATATCTCTATTCATGGGAATCTTCTGAAATAGTGAGAAAAGGGGGAGCAGGTGTCTGAAGAATTTCATGATTTTATCGAAGGTACCTTTGCCATACGGGAAAATGAAGGGGGGAACAAGGTCGTCGAGCTGGAAGAGGCGATTGAGCGATATATAAAGCCGGGGGCAAAGATACATATCGGAACAACACACTGCTGCTCCGGAGCCGCCATCCGGGAAATTGCCAAGCGCTTTTACGGGCAAAAACCCGATTTTACCTTGATTATGAGGGGTATCCGGGACACCGTTACGATTCTCCTCCATCTGGGCCTGATCAAGAAGGTGATCACCTCCTTTTCAGGGAATGTCTATCCCTGGTACAGTCCGAATCCCGTCTGCCAGAAGGCCTATGTGAATAAAGAGGTGGAACTGGAAGACCTGACCATCCTTACCTTTCCTCTCATGCTCATGGCCGGTGCTCTGGGGGTTGATGTCATGCCCACACGGTCGCTGGTTGGAAGCTCCATGGCTGAAGCAAACAGGGATTCATTCACCGTGATCGACGACCCCTTCGGCAGCGGACGCAAGATTGGCCTCCTGAAGGCTCTGAATCCCGATA
>DFYG01000101.1 GCA_002382605.1 Synergistaceae bacterium UBA4088
TTACGAGTGCAACACCTTCCTCACCATCGACCTGGAAAGGAAAGAGGAACTGGGTGCCGGTGAGATCGCAGAACTGAACGAACACTCCAGGACCAACGTTTTCGGCTGGCGTTATATCCCCAACATGGGGAAGGGTGGAGCTTCCCTCAGCCACGCCACACTCTACCCCCAGGAGGCTATCGCAAGACAGGCATGGATAGGAGAAGGCTGCATTAAGTGGTACCCTTTAACGCTTGAGCAGAACCTGGTGCAATTCAGGATCATCAGCACCCTGGCGAACCTGCCGGTGATCAGGTACCTGCCCGCGAAAATGATGAAAGGTTCGTCCAGGCTGAATGTAGGGGATTCAAGGCCCCTTCCTTAAAGTCCAAAGGAGGTTTGTTATGGAAGGATACTTCGAGAACAAGGTCGCTGTGGTTACGGGTGCTGCATCGGGATTGGGACTAGGCATCTCTGAACACCTTCTTGCAAAAGGCGCCAGGGCTGTCTTCATGGGTGATGTCAAGGAAGAAAACCTCAAGAAAGAAACTGAAAGGCTGAACGAGCAATACCCCGGCAAGGTCCATCCGGTCCTTACCGATGTTACAAAACTTGAGCAGGTCCAGCAACTGATCGAGGCCGCAAGCTCCTTCGAAGGCCATCTCGACTTCGTATTCAACAATGCCGGGATGGGCATGACCCTCCCGACGGAACAGATCACTTTCGATATCTGGAAATTCATCATCGACCTGAATGTCATGGGGGTCATCTACGGAACCTACACGGCTATTCCAATAATGCGCGAGCAAGGATACGGCCATATCGTTAACACCGGCTCCGCTGCAGGACTGCTCCCGGTCCCTTACCAGGCGGTATATGCCGCATCCAAGGGGGCAGTCATCAGGATGACCGAGAGCCTGCAGTACGAACTGGAGACGGAAGGGCTCAATTTCAGCGTTTTCTGTCCCGGTAATGTCAGGACGGGTCTTTTCGGTGTTCTCACGCCCCCACCCGATTCGATCAGTGTGGATGAAGCGGTAGAATATGTCTTCCAGGAAATCGAGAAGAAGAAGGTAGTGATAATCCTTCCGGAATCTATGCAGGAGTTCGACGCCCTTTTCAGGGAGAACAGGGAGGAATTCGACAGGTTCGCCCGCCAGATGGCAGCTGAGCGCAGGGAGAATTACCGCACCAAAGGGACATATTATTAGACAAGATCGATGATGACTGATGCAGAAAAGAAGCAGGGGCCCTGCAGGGCCCCTGCTTCTTTTCTATCGTGAAACCATCAGGCTGACGAACGGACAGCTTCTTTCTTCATTCCGTCTATGACGAACATTATGTGCATCAGGTAGAGAAGAAGCCCCCCGTTGGCGGCCAGGATAACGCCTATCACCATCCCGGGGATCAGGTTATGGATCAGCATGGAAGTACCGAACATGATCGAAACGACGTTCATGGCCACCTGGACCACGTTGAGCCTGACCAGTATTTCCGGAACAGGGCCGGATTCCCGTCCGTGACCTTTGATGATGGGGGTAAAGATCCTCTTCAGCATGAGCACGCCTCCAAGAATGTTCAGCACGCCGATAAGGACCGTCAGCGGAGGGACCAGGATCCCGGGTATGATGCATGACACAACCCCCAATGAGACGAAAACGAGCCCGATGATGATCATCAGCCACGTCCGGGGGAAAGGACCGATGGGGGAATTCCCGGTCGCAAGCATCTGGAGGGCCAGTATTACCATCAGGAGCCCGAGCTGGGCGCTTCCGGAAAAGGGGAGCCTTCCCAGGCTCACCGGCACGAGAAGTATACCGAGCAGGACCATGAAAATCCCCGTAAGAAGGATCATGGCTCTGTCTATAGGAAGATCCACGTCCCCTTCGGGTTCGTGGACCGCTTCCGGGTAGGTCAGATATACCCTTTGAAGGGTGACCGCAAGGTATACCAATGAAATGCCGGACAAAATTGCCACAACTGCGGTCATCGGTGTGGAGAGCATGTCCTGCCTGAATATAAGAAGCCCGATGAGAGCCGACAGGGCATAGACCGCCGTGCACGCCGCGATCAGCTGCCGGAAGATCCCCCCGTACTGCCGCCATTTCGGGAATTTGTCCTTTGAAAAGAACATCTGAAGCAGAAGTGCAACGCCCCCCGGGCCGAAACAGACGGACAGGATGATCCGGGGAACACGGCTGAAAATATCAGGGATGAAGCAGGTGACTATACCGACCGCGGCTATTGCGCCCCCCGTTGCCAGGAGGGCTTTCGACCTTGGGGCATCACCGAAGGGGGTCCTGCCAAGGGTGACCATCTGGAGGGCAAAGACGAAAAGAAGAAGCCCGTAAAGACCGTTCTCGTAGTAGGGAAGAACACCTGCCGAAACCGGGAAAAGTAACGTGCCGGTTATAAGCATTGTAATTCCCGCAACAATAAGCACCACCACATCGAACTCCAACTCCGCCTTTTTCAGCAGATCCTTTCCTGCCATGAAACCATCTCCCTCACACCTGTTTTCAGTTGTTTAGTGGGGCCGCACCTGCACAGTCCAGAGATCCGGAATTCCCCGGATCTCTTCAACCTTTTCTCCCAGTTGACCTTCAGCTTCCATAGCCGCTTTTCATAATAAGCCAACCCAAGACGTCCGTCTAACTCTATAATGCAATGGTAGACATCTATAAGGTTTTCCAAGGTTTCCGAAAAAGGAGCGGCCCGGGTGATCCAGGGGAGCGGGATATGATGGACAGTTCCATGCTTGTCGTTCTGGTGATACTCCTGGTTACGGTGTTTTTCATGATTGTCGATGTGTTCAGGATCGATATCGTGGCTATCGTATGCATGCTTGCCCTCGGATGGACAGGAACCCTGACCCCGGCGGAGGTCTTCAGCGGATTTTCAAGCAATGCGGTGATAGCCATGATGGCCGTCATGATAATGGGCCATGGTGTAGCGAGGACGGGTATCATGGGCCGTTTCTCCTCGGCAGTCATTAAGCGGGCGGGATCGGACCGCAGAAGGATCGTAGGCCTTTTGTCCCTTTCGGTCGGAGTGTTGTCAGGTTTTATTCAGAACATAGGGGCTGCGGCCCTTTTTCTCCCGGGAATACTCGATATTTCTCGCCGCAAAAAGATCCCTCCATCATCCCTGATAATGCCTGTGGGTTTCGCGGCGATCCTTGGCGGGACCCTCACAATGATAGGTTCCGGTCCCCTGATACTGATCAACGACCTGATCCGCAACTTCGGGCTGGAGCCCTATTCCTTCTTCAGCGTAACCCCTGTTGGGGTGATCCTTCTGATCGCGGGGACAGGCTACTTCATGATCTTCGGTAGGTACGTTTTTCCGGGCCAGGGGCCAGGGGAGGTGCCTTTATCCGTACAGGACAAGATCATCGAGGCATTTCATCTGCCTCATCATATCGGGCACTATAGCATTCCCGAAGAAAGTTCCCTTGCAGGTATCTCCACGGAGAAGTCGGGAGCGTGGGAGATCTACAACGTCAACATCCTGGGTATATCCGAAGGAAGGGAGACCGAGTATGCTCCCTGGCGGGATGCCGTTTTCCGGGCCGGACAGGAGCTGGCCCTGCTGGGAAGCGAGGATGGCGTGAAGGCCTTTGCGTCCGGTCACGGACTAAGGTCCCTGGAAAAACCCCGAAGGTTTGCAGGTCTTGACGATCCAGGAAGAGCAGGTTTTGCCGAGGTGATAATACCCCCCAGGTCTGAGATGATCGGAAAGACGATCCGGCAGTTCTCCCTGCGCAAACGCTATGCGGTTGAGCCCGTAATGCTCTTCAGCAAGGGGGAGGAGATCATGGGAGACTTTTCTGACCACAAGATCGATCCGGGCGATACGCTCATTGTGCACGGCCTTTGGGAAAATATTACAGCACTCAGGGAAGAAGCAGGTTTTGTCGTAGCCACGCCCTTTGTTGCAGAGAGAAGGGACCGGAGCAGGATCGGGGTGGCGCTCGCCTGCTTCCTGGGGTCAATAGCGCTGGTGTTGGCAGGAGCCCCGATATCAATGGCCTTTTTCTCCGGAGCCATTGCCATGGTGCTGGCCGGTGTGCTATCGATCCAGGAAGCCTACAATGCCATTGAGTGGAAGGTCGTTTTTCTTTTGGGAGGGCTTATCCCCCTGGGTACAGCAATGCAGAAAACAGGTACGGCCGAATTCCTGGCTGAGAAACTGATGAACCTTGTACAGGGGGGGCACCCTGTTATATTGGTCCTTGCAGTGGCTCTGCTTTCAACTATTTTCTCCCTGCTGATGTCAAACGTTGGGGCTGTTATGGTGCTGGCCCCGCTGGTCATGAACATGGGAGTCATAGGCGGGATCGACCCGCGCCCCCTGGCGCTTCTGGCAGCTGTCTGCGCGGCAAACTCCTTCCTTTTGCCAACCCACCAGGTCAATGCCTTCCTTATGTCGCCGGGGGGGTACAGCAACGCTGACTATATCAAGGCCGGAGCGGGGATGACGCTGGTTTTTATCGTGGTCGTCGTTCCTGCCTTTTTTGTTTTTTTCCTTTAGAAATAGCAATGACAGGCACGGAATGCTTTTCCGGCCATTATAAAAATACGGGAGGAGGAAAGATCATGCTTCTGAAACACTTCTTCACAGGGAAGATAGCCCACAGTTCCTACATCCTGGCGGGCAAGAACGCCTGTGCCGTTATCGATCCGCAGAGGGACGTGGATATCTACATCAGCGAAGCCCGTTCGATGGGGGTGGAAATAACACATATCCTTCAGACTCATCTCCACGCCGACTTTATCTCCGGTCACATGGACCTGGCAAAAAGGACTGGAGCCACGATCTATGTGGCGAAGTCGGCCGGGTGTACTTTTGATCATGTCCCTCTCTCCGAGAGAGACAGGGTGGAGATAGAGGACATGCTCCTCGAAGTTCTGGAGACCCCTGGCCATACCCCGGAGCACCTTGTCTACGTCGTGACCGACACGCCCAGGTCCCAAAGTCCCGTAGGAGCCTTTGTGGGGGATACCCTTTTCGTGGGGGATGTGGGAAGGCCGGATCTTTTTCCCGATATCGCTAAGGAACTTGCGGGAAAACTCTATCACAGCCTTCACGACAAG
>DFYG01000007.1 GCA_002382605.1 Synergistaceae bacterium UBA4088
CGAAACTCTCAGGCGAAAGGATTGCAGCTGGACAAGTCTCTGGACAGGCGCATGAAGGCGTCGTGAGCTATGAAGGAGTATTCTTTCAGGGCTCTTCTGGACAGAGGACCCACCTATTCAGCGAATAGGGGGTTTTTCAGTGTTCCAGGAAATCGAGTGCCTTACCAACAACGCTCTGCTTTGAAACATTTCCTCAAGTGCCACCTTCGTTGAGGGAGGCCCTCTTGGTGTTCTGACCATTGTCAGAGATCGCATCCATCTTGGGTGGAGTCTTCTGACACATCCCCTTTATGGCAATATTCAGCCCTACAGGCAGCCCTTCAGGTCCATCCTTGTCGGACTTTCCGACGACTGTTTCCCTTCTGACCCGGAACTCCTTACCGTTCTGGAGAAATCTGTCGAACTCTTCTCTCATGCCGCGTATGTTCCCTGCTGCATTGATACAAAGACCAGGGACGATTACGCATCGCTCGATGTTTACCTTATGCGCGACAGCATGGAGAAGTATGGGCTGTGGAAGGAAGTTTATCAATAACAGAGCGCTCCAGCGGGAACCAGGATCCTTTTGCCTGCGAGACAGATGCCGAAGGGAGGTGAATCGAATGATCGAGGTTAACAAGGATAACTATGAAGAAGAGGTCCTCAAGAGCAATATGCCCGTGCTTGTCGATCTTTGGGGCCCGAAATGCGGACCCTGTCTGGCTCTTATGCCTCAGGTAGAGGAGCTTGCCAATGAGTTCGAAGGAAAGGTCAAGTTCTGCAAACTCAATGTTG
Source organism: Synergistaceae bacterium UBA4088 (assembly GCA_002382605.1). Lineage (GTDB taxonomy): Bacteria > Synergistota > Synergistia > Synergistales > Thermovirgaceae > UBA2252. The sequence goes on from DFYG01000007.1 coordinate 775, forward strand.
CGGATAATCGCAAGCTTGTCATCTCCCTGAGAGTAATGGGAGTGCCGACCTTCCTTTTCTACAAGGGAGGAGAGATAGTCGACAGGCTGAGCGGGGCTGATGCGGTGCCTGATTCCATCAGGGCGAAAGCCGAAAAACTGGTCTAGATGTTTATCGAAATGACGAAAGGGGGGAAGTGAATTGAAACTCAGGATCCNNAACAGGCAGGAAATAGCTGATATGCTGCTCAGGGATCAGAGGTTTTCCAGTGTCACGATCGAGCTTGCCCGGCCGGGAGAAAGCATCAGGATGATCCCCGTAAAGGATGTTGTCGAACCGAGGTGCAAGATAGACGGGCCCGGCGAAGTGTTCCCGGGATTCATAGGAGATGTCGATACCGTGGGTGAGGGAACGACTCTCGTCCTCTCAGGGGCTGCGGTCGTCACCTGCGGAAAGATCGTCGGATTCCAGGAAGGTATCATAGATATGTCAGGGCCGGGAGCGGAGTACACTCCGTTTTCGAAGACATTCAACGTGGTTCTGGTGGTTGAGCCGACCGAAGGACTTGAGAAACATGATTACGAGGCCGCCTGCAGGCTGGCCGGGCTTAAGACGGCGCATTTCCTTGCGACGAAAGCCAAAGGTGCTTCCGGAGGAGAGACCGGGATTTTCGATATCCCGGACCTTGCAAAGGCCATGACTTCCCACGAGGGGCTTCCGAAGGTTGCCTACCTCTACATGCTCCAGTCTCAGGGACTTCTCCACGACACATACGTCTACGGAGTGGATGCCAAGAAGATACTCCCCACTCTTATCCATCCCAACGAAGTTATGGACGGAGCAATCGTATCGGGCAACTGCGTATCTGCCTGTGACAAGAACAGTACATATTCGCACCAGAACAACCCCATAATCTCCCATATGTACAAGCGTCACGGCAGGGATCTCAATTTTGTCGGCTGCATCATCACCAACGAGAACACGACACTGGCCGACAAGAAACGCAGCTCCTCCTATGCGGTAAAACTGGCGAAGATGCTGGGAGTCGAAGGAGTCATAATCAGCGAAGAGGGGTTCGGCAACCCTGATACCGACCTGATAATGAACTGCAGGAAGCTTGAGCAGGCTGGCATCAAGACCGTTCTTGTGACCGATGAATATGCCGGAAGGGATGGAGCAAGCCAGTCGCTCGCGGATGCATGCCCTGAAGCCGACGCGGTTGTAACGGGGGCCAACGCGAACCCGACGATCGTATTGCCGAAAATGGACAGGGTCATCGGTCTGCCCGGCGCCGCCAACACCATAGCGGGTGGTTTCGAAGGTTCACTGAGAGATGATGGCTCCATCGAGGTGGAGATCCAGGCAATTACCGGAGCTACCAGCGAACTGGGTTCCAGCCGGATAGGTGCCTATACCATCTGACGTAGAAGAGCAAAGCCTGTTCCTTATCTTATCCAGTATTTGAAGGAGGTGCTTCACATGGGCAAACTCGCAGGAAAGAAGGTTCTGCTTCTCGGCGAAAGGGACGGCGTAGCCGCACCTGCAATGGAAGAGAGCCTCAAGAACTGTGGAGCGGATTTCGTTTTTTCTGTAACAGAATGCTTTGTCTGAACTGCCGCAGGAGCCATGGATCTGCAGAACCAGCAGCGCGTCAAGGACGCCGCTGACAAGTTTGGAGCGGAGAACCTGGTAGTGATACTGGGATCATCCGATGCCGAAGGTGCCGAGATCTACGCAGAAACGGTGACCAATGGCGATCCAACCTTCGCAGGTCCTCTGGCAGGAGTCCCGTTGGGACTCGCGGTGTACGACATTTTCGAGCAGGAGATCCGGGAAGAGGCGGATGCCTCGATCTGGGAAGAGCAGATAAGCATGATGGAAATGGTCCTTGATACCGAGGCGCTCGCTAAAGCCGTCAAGGGTGTGAGGGAACAATACGGGAAATATACCCTCTAGTGGGTAGCCCCGTGAAAGGGGGGAACAACTTATATGGCGTACAGGGTAGTCCACTATATCAACCAGTTCTTCGCGGGAGTAGGCGGCGAGGAGATGGCCGGATACAGGCCCGAATCCAGGAATGGTTTCGTGGGTCCGGGTCAGGCGTTAAAGGCCGCGTTCGGTTCCCAGGCAGAAATAGTCGGAACAGTCATTTGTGGAGACACCTATTTCGCTGAAAACCTTGAAAAGGCTGAGAAAGAGGTTCTGGATCTCATCAAAGCATTCTCTCCCGATGCTGTTGTTGCTGGTCCCGCTTTTAACGCAGGACGTTACGGTACCGCTTGCGGAGCCGTCTGCGAGTCTGTCAGAAAGAACATGGGCATACCTACGGTATCAGGAATGTACCTGGAGAACCCGGGTGTGGATATGTACCGCAGATCCACCTACATCGTCAGCACGCCGGACAGCGCAAGAGGGATGAAGGACGCGGTGCCTGCAATGGCGGGTCTCCTGTTGAAGCTGCTCAAGGGCGATGCCATCGGATCTCCCTCAGAAGAAGGCTATATCGAGCGGGGGATCAGGGTCAACTGCTTCATGGACAAGACGGGAGCCGAGAGAGCGGTCGATATGTTCGTCAAAAAACTTCACGGCGAACCTTTCAAGACCGAGTATCCGATGCCGACATTCGACCGGGTCGCTCCGAATCCCCCGATCCTTGACATGAAGAACGCCACTATAGCCCTGGTTACTTCCGGAGGGATAGTGCCCAAGGGCAACCCCGATCACATTGAGGCCTCAAGCGCATCCAAATATGGCGAGTACAGCCTGGCGGGAGTCATGAAGATCGACTCTGCCACTCACCAGACCGCTCATGGCGGCTACGATCCCACATACGCCAACCAGGATCCCAACAGGGTTCTGCCTCTTGACGCAATGCGCGCTCTCGAGAAAGAGGGGGTATTCAAAAAGTTCCACGAGAAGTACTACACAACGGTGGGCAACGGAACCTCCGTTGGCAACGCAAAACGCTTCGGGGCGGAGATAGCCCAGAAACTCAAGAATGACAATGTTGATGCCGTCATAGTCACATCGACCTGAGGAACCTGCACTCGTTGCGGTGCAACGATAGTAAAGGAGATCGAGCGCTCAGGTCTTCCGGTAGTACATATCTGCACCATTGTTCCTATATCTCTTACCGTCGGGGCCAACAGGATCATCCCCGCGGTTGCGATACCCTACCCTCTCGGCGATCCTTCCAGGAACCCCGAAGAGGAGAAGAAGATCAGGCGCGTTATTGTTGAAAAGGCTTTGAAGGCTCTTCAGACCCAGGTCGAGGACCAGACTGTTTTCAACGATTGACAGCAATTTCGTGGTGGCCCGGGCGTTTTGTCCGGGCCGCTCGTGAATAGAATCGGAGGGAGGATCCGCCCATGGCTCATGTGGCAATAAGGGGCTATTCGTACTGTCTGAACCATACCCCTGAACTTGGCTTGCACTACGGCAATACTCCTTATACCGAATTGACATCTCACGGAGAGACTGAGTTCTTGAAGGGACTTGCAGGAAACCTGCAATCATACGGGGAAGCCTGCTGTTACCCCCCTAATCAGGTATTCATAGGTGGGATGGAACTGGACGATCTCGCCGTCCATCCTTCTCCGATGTACCGGAACCGGCTCAAGGAAGGGCCCAGGTTCGGCAAATTCGGAGAGATAATGCCTGAGAATGAATTCCTCGGGCTAATGGATATATGTGATGTTTTTGACCTTATATGGCTGGAAGAGGGCTTTGCGTCAGATGTTTCAGCCGCACTGGCAAAGCACCACCTGTTCAGCGACAGGATCATGGCACGGCTGGAAAAGGGACACCCTCTACCTGAGATCGATGAGGAGATATCCCGACACGGCGCTCTTCCCCTTTATTTTCATGGAAAAATTGCCGGGTGCTGCAGAAAGGGACACGATATTGATGAATCCCTCTCAGCACACGTTCTTCTGGAAAACCTGGCCAGCAAGGCAGGTTCCGTTCTGGCATTGCTGCATCTTCTGGAGTCAACGGGGCTTTCCCCCTCAGACATAGATTACGTTATCGAGTGTTCAGAGGAAGCGGCAGGCGACATGAACCAGCGCGGAGGCGGAAACTTTGCCAAGGCGATCGCGGAGATCGCTGGTTGCGTCAACGCCTCCGGGTTCGATGTCCGCAGCTTCTGCGCGGGTCCGGTAAACGCCATGATCGCTGGCGCAACCCAGGTCGCAAGCGGTGCGAGGCCCAACGTGGTGGTTCTGGCCGGTGGAGCGGTGCCGAAGCTGTTCATGAACAGCCGCGATCATATTAAAAAAGAGATGCCGCCTCTTGAGGACTGCCTTGGCAATTTTGCGGTTCTGCTGGATCCGGACGACGGAAGCTGCCCCGTCATGAGAGTGGACGCGCTTGGGAAGCACTCCGTAGGTGCGGGTTCGTCTCCTCAGGCGATCACATCGGCACTTGTCCTCGAACCGCTCCAGAAGATAGGACTTTCCTTTGCTGATGTAGACAAATTTGCCGCTGAGCTGCAGATACCAGAGATCACAGTCCCTGCAGGCGCGGGTGACGTCCCGACCTCCAACTACAAGATGATAGCCGCGCTTGCCGTAATGAAGGGGCAACTCAAGAAAGAGGAAATGCCAGCCTTTGTCGAGCAGAAGGGCATCCCGGGTTTTGCCCACACCCAGGGCCATATTCCTTCAGGTGTTCCCTTCATCGGGCATGCCTGTGAGGCTATCAGAGAGGGCAGGTACGGCCGGGTGATGATCATAGGCAAGGGGAGCCTCTTTCTTGCAAGGCTGACCAATCTGTCGGATGGGGCATCTTTCCTTATCGAACCAGGAGCCGGCCCTGGCCTCCGCGGGGAGATCACGAAGGATGATGTCCGGGAGGCGATCCTTGAAGTTCTCATGGATCTATCGAAAGGCCTGACGGGGTGATCTGATGGCCAATGCCGGCGCCAGGAAGATCATAGGAGAAGCCCTTAGCGACATAGTCGGATCCGCACGAAGAGGTGGACCGCATGTCCGAGTGGGGCTGATGGCATCCGGAAGCGAACTCGGCCCGGAGGAACTGGCTCGGGGGGCTGCTCTTGCCCAGGAGGCCCGACCAGAGCTTCATGTCGTTATGATAGGTCCCATGCTGAAGGGTTATGACCAGCTGGAATGGATAGAAACTTCCGACTGTGAAGAGGATATATCGGACGGCATGGAGACCGCGCTCAAGGATGGGAGCATCAGTGCCGCTGTTGCCCTTCATTATCCGTTCCCGCTTGGTGTGACCACTATTGGAAGAGTCCTGACCCCCTCAAGAGGAAGGCCGATGCTGATAGCTTCCACCACCGGCGCCAGTTCGACCGACCGCTTCGAGGGAATGGTAAGGAATGCGATATACGGGGTGGCGGTGGCGAGATCTCTCGGGATCGAAGACCCTTCAGTTGGCATTCTAAACATCGATGGGGCCAATCCTGCATTCAGGGCTTTGGGAAAACTCCGGGACAACGGTTTTCCGATCTCTTTCGGAAGCAGCGTCAGAAAGGACGGGGGGGCTATTCTAAGGGGAAACGATATCCTTGCGGGAGCGGTAGACGTATGCGTGACCGACACCCTCACAGGCAACGTTCTCATGAAGATGTTCTCCGCGTTCACGACGGGCGGCAGTTACGAGTCCACAGGCTGGGGTTACGGCCCATCGGTCGGCAGGGACTGGTCTCTGGTCGTCTCGATCATCTCGAGGGCCTCAGGCGCGCCTGTGATCGCCAACGCCCTGGATTATTCTGCCCGGGCAGTTGTCGGGGGGCTTGCCGCAAAGGTCGCGGCGCATGTAGCCATGGCGGATAAGGCAGGGTTGCCGGATATTATCGCCGAAATGAGACCCTCGAAACAGGCGGTAAGAGATGAGGTCGCTCCGCCTCCAAAGGAGCCCACCGAGGAAGAGCTGCACGGAATCGATGTGCTGTCCATTGAGGATGCCGTCATGGCTCTCTGGAGAAAAGGAATATACGCCGAATCGGCGATGGGATGCACTGGACCCGTCGTCAAGGTTCCGGCGAGATATCTGAAAGATTCCGAAGAGGCTCTCCGGAGCGAGGGTTTCATCTAGAAACCATACACAGGCCATGGAGCATGAAACTGGGGGCTGTGATATAATTTAAGCGGGAATTTAATATTGAAAATCCTGTCAGTGAGTAAAGGGGGTGGGTTAAAGCAGGACGCGTCCTCGAAAGGTAACGGAAGTGATCCGCAAATACTTTGAACCACAAAGAAGGAGGGATTTGCTGCCATGGAAGCCTTTATGGCGATCAACGGTTATGTCAACGGCATAGTATGGGGTCCCCCGATGCTTGCCCTGCTCGTTGGGACAGGCATATATCTTTCAGTCATTCTGGGTTTCCCCCAGGTCAGGTACTTTGGTTTCATGTTCAAGGAAGTCATGGGGAAGATAGGCAAGAAAGCAGAAGGCGAGGGCACGATATCATCATTCGGCGCTCTTTCCGTCGCTCTTGCATCCACGGTAGGGTCCGGAAACATCGCCGGAGCTGCGACGGCCCTTCACCTGGGAGGTCCTGGAGCTCTTTTCTGGATGTGGATCACAGCGATATTCGGCATGACTACAAAGATGACCGAAGTTTCACTGGCCGTAAAGTTCCGTGAAAAGGATGAAGCGGGCAACTGGCGCGGAGGCACCATGTATGTCATGGAGAAAGCCCTCGGCCAGAAGTGGCTCGCATGGCTGTTCGCGTTCTTCACGACCTTCGCCGCGTTCGGAATAGGCAATGCCATCCAGGCCAACTCAACAGCCCAGGCTCTCGAGCTCGGGTTCGGGATTCCGTCCTACGTATCCGGCATTGCCGTAGCGGTGCTGGTAGCACTGGTCATCATAGGAGGACTCAAGAGGATCTCCGACGTCACAACCTACCTTGTTCCCTTCATGGCCATCTTCTACGTGATAGGCGGTCTCGCGGTCATCGTGATGCACGCCAGTCTAGTCCCGCAGGCGATCAGCAATGCCGTCTACTATGCCTTCAATGACCCGATGGCAATGCCAGGAGCAGTAGCAGGCTGGTCTATCAAGCTGGCTCTGACCAAGGGTGTTGCGCGCGGCGTCTTCTCCAACGAGGCAGGGCTGGGCTCCGCACCCATGGTCCATGCCACCGCCGTCACGGATCACCCCGTCCGCCAGGGTGTTTACGGTCTGTTCGAGGTCTTCATGGACACCATCGTCATCTGTTCCATAACCACCATAGGGATCCTGACGACCGGAACGCTGACAGGCAGCCCGGAACTCACGGGCGCACAGCTCACCCTGACGGCCTTCCAGACCGTTCTCGGAACGCCCGGTGTCTGGATCATGTCGCTCGGTCTGGCAATGTTCGCCTTCTCGACCATCCTCGGCTGGTACTGGTACGGCGAGACAGGTGCTGTCTATATCTTCGGACTGAAGATCACCCCGGTCTACAAGATCCTCTGGATAGCGGTATGTGTCGTTGGCGCCTGGGGCGGCGGCGGCAAGTTCCTGACCAACATCTGGGACCTCTCCGATACCATGAACGGTCTCATGGCGGCGCCCAACCTTATTGCTCTCTTATGGCTCTCAAATGAGATGCGCAAGTTAGTCAAGGACTTCGACGAGAAGCGCAAGAAGGGGACGATCCACTAGCTCCGGCACCGCGGGGTTTTGATGTTCCTTGAAATACAGGAGGGAGCGGGGATCTCCCCGCTCCCTCCCTTTTAAAAGGAGGGTACGCCAGTGTCTCTGCGTCCGACCCATATTGAAGTCAACCAGGAAAACCTCGCCTTCAACTTCCGCTCCATAGCCGGCTTTCTGGATCCCGGCTGCAGCCTGATGGCTGTTGTAAAGGCCAACGGATACGGACTTGGAGCCATGGAGGTTGCCAGGATCTTCCGGGATAACGGCTGCCAGAGATTCGCAGTGGCAACACCGGATGAAGCGGTTGAACTGAGAGAGGGCGGGATAAACGAGCCTATTCTGGTTCTCGGCCCATCCCCCCGAGAGGCTGCTGAAGTCTTCGTAGCCTCGGATATAACGGCGGCGTGTACCGATCTGTCTTTTGCCGTGGCGATGAGCCGCGCCGCCGCCAAACAGGGCCGGCCCGCCCGCCTTCACCTCAAGATCGACACCGGCATGGGCAGAATAGGGTTTCTCCCCTCCGAGGTTCCGGATACGGTTGAGAAGATATCCCGCCTCCCGGGTCTGGATCTTGAAGGAGTCTTCACCCACTTTGCCTGTGCTGATGAGAGGAATCCGGAGTACACCAGGACCCAGTTTTCACGGTTCGGAGAGGTTCTCGATTCGCTTCGGGGCCGCAACATCAGGTTCAGGATCCGGCATGTCTGCAACAGCGCGGGAACTGTCAACTTCCCGGAGATGCACCTTGATGCCGTTCGCCCCGGGATCATCCTTTACGGAATGTGGCCATCGACTCACTGTAAAAAGAGTGTCGAATTGAGATCCGTTTTCGAGGTGAAGACCTCAGTTGCGCTTGTTCGCGAACTTCCCCCCCGCAGCGGTGTCGGGTATGGCCTTCGTTACATGACCAGGGGAACGGAACGTGTGGCGATACTCCCCATCGGTTATCATGACGGCTACGCCCGGCCGCTCTCGATGAAGGCCTCGGTCCTTGTCAGGGGGAAGAGAGCCCCGCTCATCGGGAGTATCTGCATGGACCAGACAATGGTCGATGTCACGCACATTCCCGACGTCATTTCCGGGGATGAAGTGGTTCTTGTCGGAAGACAGGGATCGGAGTGCATCTCACCGGAGGAGATAGCGGGGTACCTCGGAACAATAAACTATGAGATACCCAGCCTGTTCACGAAGAGGATCCCGAGGGTCTACATTTAAAGGATCCCGTCCATCGATCGTTCAAGGTTCCCGGAGATGAGACCTTCATCAGGCGGACTATGTCCGCCGTTTTTTTGCAGGCTGTTAGGGTTTATAATCCTTGAAAGTGAAAGAAACCACCGTCTTTGTCTGTGCAGGGGCGCAATTGGAGGAACGGATATGGATGATATCAAGGCGGCTCTTTTAAATTTTCCGGAACAACAGCTTGGAGAGGATATGGCAGGCCGGATCCACAAAGCGGCGGATGAGTGTCGATCCTGGGCGGTAACCATGACCTCCGCTGCCGGCAGCGGGCATCCCGGCGGATCCCTTTCCAGCATGGAGATGTACCTTATGGTTTACGGGGTCGCCAATATCACCCCGGAAAACTGTGATGGAATAGAGAGGGATTTTGTGGTCATAAGTCATGGGCATACTTCTCCTGGAGCATACGCCGCCCTCGCGAAATACGGTTTTTTTGATCCCGCGGAAGCTATGGCCCATTTCAGGCAGGCCGGAAGTCCCTTTCAGGGTCACGTTGAGAGGGTCGTGCCCGGGATCGACTGGGGAAGCGGAAACCTCGGCCAGGGGCTCGCGGCGGGAGTTGGTTTCGCACTCGCGATGCGGGCTCGCAGCAGGGAAGATCACGTCTATGTTCTGATGGGTGACGGTGAGCAGGTCAAAGGGCAGATAGCCGAAGCAAGAAGGACAGCCTCTCACCACGGTCTTGAAAACATCACTGCCCTCATCGACCGCAACGGGATACAGATATCCGGCCGGACCGA
>DFYG01000132.1 GCA_002382605.1 Synergistaceae bacterium UBA4088
GGAACTTATAGGGGTCAAACCTACACTTTTGACTAAATGGTAATTGGAGGCCTTCTGTTATCGCGAACTTGCCTTTTTCTTATTTTTGAAGGACAAGACAGGTTTCAAAAGGGTAGGGTGACAGCCTTGCGAAATGGCCGGATCGCCGGAAGGCTTGTAGAGCTCGGGCAGGATCTTTTCCAAGCCCCAAAACAGTTTGTAGAATTCACTAAGGTCCGTGAAGCGGATGTCTTGTTGAATGATATTGGGGGCCATCCTCATGCCTTTGTACTCGCCTGCGTAATGGACAGGCAGATCAAGGCTGAAAGGGCCTGGCTGATACCTTACAAAATATCGCTGAAGATAGGCAGCCCCTCCTTCGATGCTTTCAGCAGACTCTCCCAGGAAGAGATCAAGGATCACATGTCCCGCCCGGAGTCTCTTCACCGTTTCGTTGAGATAATGAGCAAGTATTTATTTCTGGCCATTGGACGAATCCAGGATCAATATCAGGGGGATGCCTCCAGGATCTGGGTGGGGAATCCATCAAGTGCGGAATTGGTCTACCGTTTCCTGGAATTTGAGGGGATAGGACCCAAGATTGCCACCATGGCGGCAAATATCCTTTCCCGTGAGTTCAAGATCCCTCTTTCCGATTATTTCTCCATCGATATCTCTGCCGATGTCCACGTGAGGAGGGTCTTTGCCCGGCTCGGTATCTGTCCGGAGGATGCCTCTGTCGAACAGGTTATCTACAAGGCCAGGTCCCTACACCCCGAGTTTCCCGGTCTGATGGATCTCCCCTGCTGGGAGATAGGGAGACAGTGGTGCAAGCCACATAACCCCGAGTGTGGAGCTTGTTATATGAAGGATATATGTCCTACGGTAAATAAGGGCGCAACAGTTCCTGAGGAGTGAATCTGGAGGTGGTGTTTTGGAAGAAAAATCTTCAGTACTTGCAGAAGTTTGCAGAGTTCTTTCCGTTTCTGGATCAAATGCTGCAGCCCAAATCCTTTGCCGGGAATACCCCTTCCATCCAAGTACTGCAAAATCCCGAAATTATGGGCCTTGTGAATCCATCAAAATTTTTGTACGGGATGGCTTTGTGGACCGATATGCTGGACACCGGCTGATTTTTCCACCAGTTCTACGCCTGCTCTCTTTAATGATGCCTGATGAATTCCCATATCAGCTCCTCTGGAAAACGGAAGTTACTCACCCAGCCTATTACGAACTCAGCGCAACCATTGATCATCTGGTTCCAGTTTCCCGAGGAGGGAGTAACGAGGAATCTAATCTGGTTACTACATCAATGATCAAAAATAGCGCAAAAGGCAACTGTACCCTTGAGGAGTTGGGATGGACGGTGCATCCTAAAGGAAATATTGGCGAATGGGACGGCTTGCTCAGTTGGTTTGTAGATTTCACAGAAACTCATCCAGATTTATGTGAAAAAAGTTGGATCAAGAGCTGGTTCCGAGCTGCAAAATCTTTCAGTTCCTAGCAAAGCCAGGTGCGGGCCGTTCCGGTTTTGAAGGCTGGAAACGCTAGTTTTTCTCGCTGGCCCTCGTTGGGGAGGTATCCTTTGTGAGAGATAAAGCGGGGAAGGATGTGGAGTACACGGAAACAGGAGGGGAATTCTACCCCCGTTTCGGAGGGTTCGGAGATCTTAAAGATAGATGGTCGAACCTACCAGAAAGAGATCGCCATCTTTGCGGAAAGGGAACCTTATAAGGGTCACACCTGCGCTTTTGACAACGATAGGAACCTTGCAAGGCACCATCCAGCTAAGGGAATTGGCCAGGGCCGGGTTGGTTTTTCTTGACAGAGGATCTTTCCGGTTGTATCTTTGTATAAACATTGTAACAACCACAGACCAGGGAGGCCATCATGATCAAGAACCTTACCAAACACGGAAACAGTCTGGCGCTGGTCATTGAGAAGCCCCTTCTGGAGCTGCTCGGAGCTGACGCGGAAACGTCCTTCGACGTTACCACCGACGGACAGGTCCTGATCCTTTCTCCGGTGAAGGAAGCCGGTCGCCGGGAGGAGTTCAGGACTGCCCTCGACAAGGTCAATGCCCGCTACCCCAGGGCGCTGAAGAAGCTTGCGGAGTAAGTAATGGAGCCGACGTTCCTCAGTCTGGCCGAAGTGCTGGAGATCCACCAGGATCAGGTGGCGCGTTATGGAGGTGCTTCCGGCATTCGGGATATAAATCTGCTGAAGTCTGCTCTCGCCATGCCGTCGGCCACTTACAGTGGAGAGTTCCTGCACACCGATGTTTATGAGATGGCGGCCGCCTATCTTTTCCATCTGGTCAGGAACCATCCATTTCTCGATGGCAACAAACGGGTCGGAGCGGTGGCGGCGATGGTGTTCCTTGCCCTGAACGGCTACGACTTCGATACTCCTGAAGATGATCTCGCCGAGATGGTTCTTGCTGTCGCACGTGGCGAGGTAAACAAGGCCGAGGTTGCGGTGTTCATCCGGCGTTGGTGCAGGGAGCCGGGAACCACATAGGTTCAGCCCGTACGTTTTTTAAAAACCAAGATAAAACCTCGTAAATACTGGTTTTTTGGAGCAATCCATCCATCACTGGTGTAGTGAGGTGAGCGTTATTGCCGAGATCCAGGTGTAACTGACTGACTTTCCAACCCAGAGGATTTTTCATTTCCTCCGAAGAGAGCAACGCTTCACTCTCCGCTCCTTACTCTTTTTTATCTCGTCTGCATGAAAGGTGTCCTCCAGATCCTCCAGATGCGTCAATATTGCCTCCCCCCCCGTAAAAAATCCTTGTTCTGTCTGTCCTTTTCGCAAGTCCAGCAAGCTGTTCCTGGATATCTCCCGTCTGTGTTCTATTATCACTGTCCAGGCTCTTTGCCGGCAGTAAAATATACCAATTGACACAAAAAATAGTTTTAGTATAATCATTCTTGGGAAGGAGGTGTTCCCCAGTGGATTTTTTGGATGTTGCAAGAAATGTCCGGAGAAACAGGATCGCAAAGGGCTTCAGTCAACGGAAACTGGCTGGATCTGCGGGTATTTCCGAGCTTTCCGTAAAAAATATTGAATCGGCAAAGGTTGAAGCTCGTATTAAAACCTTGCAGTCTATTGCTAAGGCCCTTGGCGTGAAGCTAAACGAGCTTTTTATCCCAGTGAAAGAATTGCAAACCGTCCGTTTCCGTTCAACAAAAAATATGCGTAAACGTGAAAACATATTGGCTAAGGCCGCCAGATGGCTTGAAGATTTTAACTACCTTGAAGATGTTCTGGGCCGAAAGAACACCTTTCACCTGGAAGCCATTAGAGATTTTTGCTCCAGGGATGAGCCTGCTGAGGCAGCCCGTATTTGCCGTGAGAGGCTGAACCTCGACTCGAAGGAGCCCATTCACGATATTTGCGGCCTCCTTGAAAAAGCCGGAGTAAAGGTTCTTGCGCTTCCTTTGGCTTCAGATGGTTTTTTCGGACTCTCCATAGGTCAGGAGGACGGAGGCCCGGCTATCATTGTCAACGACGAGGATCGAATCACTCCGGAAAGGCGCATTTTCAGCGCTGCACATGAATTGGGGCACCTGATGCTTCACCCGGAGGCTTTCAACGTAAAAGAAACCCTTGAAGACAAGGAACAGGAACATCAGGCGGATTGTTTCGCCGGTTATTTCCTGATGTCTGACGTCGGTTTCATCAACGAATGGGACGAAGCTTCAGGCCTGCACTGGGTTGACAGGATTTTGAAGGTAAAAGGTATTTTTCGGGTCAGCTACAAAACTGTCCTGAAGAGGCTGATCGATCTTGGCAAAATCGATGACACGATATGGCCGAAATTTAACAGTGCCTATTGCAGCAGATACGGGAAAAGATTGCTATTCAGAGAGGAGCCGAATGGATTTGGAGATGGAAACGAACCGTTCAGACTTGCTCCTTTCGTTTTCTTCGAAGATCGTTTCAAACGTCTGGTAAGGGAAGCGGTTGAGAAAGACAAGATATCACTGAGTAGGGGAGCCGAAATGCTAGGCATGCCTATTTTAGAGATGCGGGAACTTATACAGAGTTGGGAGATCGTTGCGTGAAGGACAAAACTGGCGGGCAGAAGATATTGATCATGGATGCCTGCATCCTGATCGATTTTCTCCATTCTGACAGGAGTGTTTTTAAACTGATCTCGAATCATTTAGGAGCGCTCTACGTGGCAAACCCGGTACTTGAAGAAATAAAGGAAATTGAAAACGAGCAGGAACTGGCTAAAATTGGTTTGGAAGTGGTTGAACCCGAAACGGGGGATGCCATGGCCCCCGGTGGTAATGTCGGTCCTTTATCATTCCAGGACTGGATTTGCCTGCTAACGGCTAAAAGGAACGGTTTTGCATGTGTCACTAACGATAATAAGCTTATGCAAACTTGCAAAAAGGAAGGCGTTGATACTATCAGGGGGTTAGCCCTTCTTGTGAAATTACACGAGGCCGGGGGAATCACCGCGGAGCATGCGCTTCTCATCGGCCGTGAAATCCATATATCGAACCCTAAACATATTTCAGCCGTAATACTGGCTAAATTCAAGAAAATAATTGAAGGCCAGACAGGAGGTTGAGGCCGTGGAATTCGACAAGGACAAGGTAGATGAGATGACGCTGGCGCTGCTGTGGCTTGTTTTCCATGAGGATCGGGACGGGACGACCAGGGCGTGGAAAAGTTTTGACTGGGGGACCATGGACCGGCTTCATGAAAAGGGCTACATCAGTGACCCGAAAAGGAAGACAAAATCTGTATCAGTAAGCCCGGAAGGTGCCAGCAAGTCCGAAAAACTTTTCAAAAAACACTTTGAGGTGTAAGGGAACCTTATAGGTATTCAGACCTACGCTTTTGACAAACCATGACAAAACCCCGTAAATACTGGTTTTTTGGAGCAAAAATTAGGCCCAGAGGGGTCTACCATTGAATTATTGCATTAGAGGGACCCCTTGGGTTGGATTATTATTGAGATGACGGAGGTGTGGCTCTTGGGGTCCGTAGGCCGGTAATCCGGTCTTACTTGGGTTTGAAATGCCGCCTCCGTCATTTTTTGTTGTCCGCTGGCGTAATCTGGAATGGTCCCGATCGAAACAGGACAGTGGCTTAAGTGGTAGACGGAAGAAGGAACTCAGGGTCCGACCTGCACAATTCACAAAAAGGATAAAAGCCTTAATTCTTGGGGAAAACCGATCCTTTTTTTCCTTGTCTTGTCCCTTTTTGTAATAATATCTTGCCTCTGATACCTCCCGATGCTGGATAGAGGCGCCATTTCCGGGGTTGCATGGAGTACAGAAGTACGGAAGCCCGGTGGAGTATTCGTCTGCATGGCCTTCCGGTTTGCAAGACCCTTTTTATTGCTGCTGTTTTTCTATCATTAAAATGATTTTGCCAATTGCCATGAATATCTACAGCCGGGCCACTTCCAACACTGCCAGAACCACGAGGATCGCCGCAGCCGCTATCAGCACCATCTTGCGTTCCCCGACCTTGAAGAGCTGCGGCAGTGTTACCTTTCCGTAGAAACCCCACTTAAGAACCCCTTCGTTCAGCCAGGGGTAAAGGGCAGCAAACAGCCCGGAACCTGCCATTATTCCCGCAACTCCCCCCACAAGGGCGTCCATGGAGCCGTTCCCTACGGCCCCGGCGATCGTACCCGGGCAGTAGCCCAGAATGGCAAACCCCACCCCGAATATCAGCCCGCCAATTACGTTCATTCCCAGAGAGCCGGATTTTGGGTAAAGTTCCACCCAGCCTAGCCCTTTCATTGTGTAGATCCCTGCCATACCGACAAGCACTGCCGAAAGCATTACCTTTATTACCGTAAAATCTCTTAGAAGAAGCTGTCCCGCAATGACATCGTACTTTGTGACTCCACCCTTCTGCAGCAGGAAACCAAAGACCAGACCGATCAATAATCCCTGTATAAGCTGGCTAATTCTGCTTTTCTCCTTTGCTGGCAGACTCTGCGCCGACATTACCGTCACCTCCCGGGACTAGAAGCGGAAAAGCAGTCTGGCCGTGACGATCCCGCCAACGAAGAAGCAGGTTGCCGAGATCCAGCTCGACAGGGCCAGCTGCATAGTCCCGCTTATACCGTGACCGCTGGTGCATCCGTCGGCCCACCTCGCCCCGAAACCAAGACAGATGCCCCCAAGCAGAGCGGCAAGTATCCTTTTCACCGCTCCTGTTCCGAACCTTGAGGCCCACAGGGCGGGCACCAGTTGCAAGTGGAAGTCACCGGACAGAAGAGCTGAAAAAAGCGACCCGAAAACTATCCCCGTTACAAGCATCCACTGCCAGTCGATGACAAGTTTTACCTTCTGGTAATAGGGTTTGCTGTCAACCATGTCTCCGCGTATCATCTTCTCTATCATCCCGCTTGCCTTTGCGAAGGCCGTGGAACAGGCAATGGGCTTTCGGGATATCAGGAAACTGAGCCAGCTCAGCACGCCGATCCCGGCTCCTACCACGTAAGGCGACCAGCGGATCTCCTTGAGGTAATCCACTCCACCTTCCCCCCTTCTCTCAGGATATGTCCCTGTGTTCCCTCACTTTCGAAAATTGGGTGAAGAACCTCGAACCGTGGGGGTTCATACAGGCCCGGCACTCCTTGACGTAACCGGCGGCGCTGTAGCCGGACATGCCCCCGGCCAGGTTCGTGACGCGCCTGAACCCGTGCTGCTTGAGAATGCTAGCCCCAAGGCTCGAGCGGTTGCCGGAGCTGCACATGACAACGACGTGTTTTTCCATATCCAGTTCAGCGTGACGGGTACGGAGTTCAGAGACCTGGATGTTCACAGCACCTTCGATATGGCTGTCCTCAAACTCGAGGGGTGCCCTGACATCGAGAAGAATGAAGTTGGAATTTTCGACGATCATGTCGTGAAGGTCCCCCGCAGAGATAGCCTCGATATGGCTTGAGGGGAGTCCCTGGGAAGTCCAGTTTGCCATACCCCCGTCGAGATACCCGACGATCCTGTCCACGCCGACCCTTCGGGCCCAGGTGTTGGCCATCTGGGCACTTTTGAAGTCATCTGCCACCAGCAGAATATCTTTGTCCAGGGGCATTACCCAACCAGCGAAGGTGGGGAAGTTGCCGTTGAGATCCAGGTGCCATGTTCCTTCAAGGTGCTGACCTGCAAAGGCGAAATAACTCCTTGCATCAAGAAGGACCGTGCCCGGGTCTTTCATCTTCTCAAGGAAACTTTTCGGTTCCAGTTCCTCCATGACGGGAAGGGTTGAGATCAGGGCCGGCCCCTGACGATTTATATCGCTGCACCGGCTGAAATGGTCCGGAGCCGGGGGCATGTTCTCCGCCAGCGACCTGATGAAATCCTTTTTGTCCCCGATCTG
>DFYG01000112.1 GCA_002382605.1 Synergistaceae bacterium UBA4088
ATGGAGACCAGGTTTCGAACTTGTCCAATTTGGCCTCCAAAACCGTTGCTACTGCCGAGTTACGTTTTCTATTTCAGTTTATTTTGGACAGCTGTGGTAAATAAATAACAAGAAGGAGGAATATCTTCTTACAGCGTAAACGTCCATGCCGCTACGCGGCACCCAGCAGAAGGATGAAAACCCCTAGGCATCGAACTATTAAGATGCGGATGGACGAAGAGAGGTCGATTTTGCTTGGTACTTCGAGCCCGACTGTTAGACAGATTCCAGCGACCTGGTGCATCACAGATTGTTGCTACCGCAAGGTAAGCACGCAGGATAAAAGGAGAAGTGGCCTTGCAAGTAGTTTACCAACGTTGCTGAGATCGGTTAACTTCAACAGGTTTCCCGCGCTCCCTTTATACTAATATACTAGGATCCTACACGAATATTCTAATTTCTTATTCAATGCTTGTCAACAGGATCACTAATATTTGGTTACTAATATTTGGTTATATGGCCGTTATAGGTGTCTACCATTGAATTATTGGATTAGACGGACCCCTTGGGTTGGNNTATTGAGATGACGGAGGTGTGGCTCAAGGTGTACGCAGGTCGGTTTTTGCCGATCCTGCTTGCGTCTGAAATGCCGCCCCGTCATTTTTTTGTCGTCCGCTGGCGTGATCTGGAAGGGTGATCCTGGCGGATCCTTTCGGCAATGTTTATGTTGGTGTAAAAGATCTTGCTATTGTCCGGCTCCTGGATTCCCATCATGGCGAACACCCCCTGGCACTACCTATTTTTAAGGGGATTCAGCCCCTGTTGCATTGATATACACTATTTGGGCAACAGTCCGTGTAGGCCTGACGCTTTTAAGGTTCTTTTCAAAGAAAGTCAACAGTTTTACAACGTGGACGAAACACCTCGTATAACGTATAGTTCACCGGGCTACACGTCACCAACGGGGAGTGATGTATGTGAAACGAACGAGCCGTATCTTTTTGTCAATTCTCTTGTTCTTCTCTCTTCTTCTTTCCGGACTTCCCCCCCTGGAGGCAACAGAAAACGATGTTACCTCCGACTGGACCTTTTCCACGACGTCGTATGTCTGGTTCTCAGGCCTCAACGGAACACTTGGCGTTAAGGGGCACAAGGCACGCGTCAGCCTGGGCTTCTCCGACATTCTTTCGAACATGGACGCCTCAGGTATGCTCACCTTTCAAGGGCACAAGGGGAAGCAGTACTTCTTTTTCGACGGCATGTATCTCGACATTTCGGACAGCCAACAGGTATCCCCATCGCTCTTCACGGACGTGAGCGCCACGACGACCAGGCTTCAGGCCGCCTGGGGTGTGCGCGTAAGGGAATGGGATTCGTCCTCCCTTCATATTTTCACAGGTCTTAGATACTGGAATCTGAAAAACGAACTGACGATCAGAACGGCCTCAACTCCCCTGGAACGCTTCAGCGATACTGAATCCTGGCTGGATCCTTTCGTCGGCATCCGCTACGCGACGAGACTTTCACCGAATTTGACCCTTGTTGCAATGATCGATGCGGGCGGATTCGGCCTCGGGTCCAATTTCACATGGGGAGGTATGGTGGATCTGTCATGGAAACTTTCGGAGCGAACGTCCATTGAAGTCGGATACCGATACCTCTACGTCGATTACGAGAATAATGGCTTTGTAATGGATGCCTATAACGACGGCGTCTTCATCGGCTTCACCTGGAAACTGAGGTAAGGCGACGTCGAGCAGCACCTTTTCCGGGCACACTGCTCATGACCATCACATCACAAACGAAAGGGAATGAGACATTATGAGAAGAGAGGGTATTATAGGCATTATTCTATTGTCGTCACTGCTGTTTACCGCATCAAGTTGCTCCGCGGACGCCATCCCCGAGCAGAATTCGGCCGGAGCGCTTTCGGGCTACTCTTTCACCCTCGATGAGGGCGGCATTCCGGTGCTCGGCGACGAGCGCTCCGTTATCGTCGTCATCAGCGACCTCCACCTGGGGATGGACGACCGGTATGCGGAGACTCAAAAGAACCGCGCTCCCCTCGTCGATTTTCTTCAGAAACTTAGGTGCGCTCCGAACATCAAGGAGTTTGTCATCGCGGGCGACCTCGTCGACGAATGGTTCATCCCCGCTGGCGTGGATACTTACGCCGGAAAGAGCCAGAAAGAGTTCGTGCAGGCCGTCGCCGTGAACAACAAAGACGTGGTGGACGCTTTCAACAACATCATCCGGGACGGGAAGATCAAAACGGTCTACGTTCCGGGTAATCATGACCTGCTTGTCACCTCGGAGAGCATCCAGACCATCTTCCCTGGAATGATCGAAGCGCGCGAAGATCTGGGGCTCGGGACCTATTCCCCAGCCGAGTATCCTGAAATAGCCATCGAGCACGGCCATCGCTACAATTTCTTCTGTGCGCCGGATCCCATTTCGAACCGATCCATAGCCCCAGGCTCCATCCTGCCTCCGGGGTACTTCTTCACCCGCATCGCGACGCTCTCGGTTGTTGAAGGCAAGCCCGAGCCGAGCAAGATCAGGCCGGTCGTCACCCCGAACTCTCTGGGAGAAAGCCAGAACCTTGAGTTCCTCTACTGGAAAGTATGGGACGGAGTGATGAAAGCGCTTCCCATAAAGGAAGGATTCGAAGAGAAGATCATAATGACCAACATCGACGGATTCACTGAAACCTATGCCATGAGCGACGTTATTCCCATTCAGGCGGAGGCCGGAGGAGTCATTGAAGTGACTCTGTTCAAAGGGATACAGGACACGTGGGACGAACGGCAGGCTCTCAACAGGGTGGCTGTCAAGATCCCTGTCAGAGACGCGATCGTCAAGTCGGCATCGGCGGAGGGTACCGACGAGCAGGCGAACGTGCAGTACTTCCAAAACCCCGGATCCGACAAAAGAATCGTGATCTTTGGCCATTCTCACGAACCCAGGATGATCCCGTCGGAGACCCACGACGGAAAGGAAGCCGTGTATGTTAACTCCGGCACGTGGATCGATACCAATAACAATCTGGAGACAATGACCTTCGTCGTGATGACTGCTCATGGGAGCAAGAGGCACGCCGGGCTTTATTACTACTCTCACGAGGGTACCATTACTACTATGGATTCTATGGAACTCGAGGGTTTTTAAGAGGAGCCTCTCTCCGCAGCAAACCGGCGCCATCAACAACCAGGCCGGGGCTATTCGGCCCGGCCTGGTTGTTGATCTGTCGACACTGGTTTCGTACGCTTTTGCGTTTACTGCTTCTCACATGGTGCAATATTTACTGGGGTTATACTGTTTCTGACATTTTGCCGCCTCGCTTTATTGCCTTTTCTGTTCACTATTGTCTATTCTGTCGACACCCTGTCTCCCTGGCTTAGCGACAGTCCGCCTGACACTATTATCTGATCTCCCTCCTCAAGTCCCTGCAGAATCTGAGTGTATTCCTCGGTACGAATCCCAGTCTCGGAGAAAGGACCCTTATGGGGGGTTCTTGCTCAACGATGTGTATGTTTTCAATGGACAGCATTAAGCATTTTTGGAAATAGCCAGGTTTGCAGGTATGCGCACTACCAGTTCCCCTCTGCACCCGGACTTGTGTAGAATGATAACAATGAAAGACACCCTGCCTTCCCCCTGGAAAGAAGGCTTTCGATGAATCCCCATGTGAGAAAGTTTCAGTTTATCGCACCTTTTTACGGGCTTTTCTTCAAACCACAGGTTGTCGGTTACTCGTGGGTTATCGGAAAACACATACCCGAACTGAATATTGCAGGATGTGAAACCGTGCTTGATCTGGGCAGTGGTACAGGGGCGTTCGGTCGTTGCTGGCAGGATCTCGGTTACAACGTGACGGCTGTTGACGCATCTCCGGCTATGGTCCGGTTGTGCCTGAAAAACGGGCTCCAATGCCTGGAACAGGATTTTTTGAAGGGTCTAACTTTCCCGGATGATCACTTTGATATTGTTGTCGGTGCTTATGTAGCTCACGGGCTTCCCGTTGCCGACAGGGAAAAACTTTACAGAGAATCGGCCAGAGTCGCCAAAGAGCTGGTTTTGTTTCACGATTTCGGCGGGAGATCACGCTTCTCCGTGTCAGTAATAGAAAAAATGGAGGGGAGCTTCTACAGGGAATTTATTGCCCGTGCTCCGGGAGAGATGGAGAGATTTTTCAGGCGGGTGGATGTTTTGCCGTTGTCCTCCTGGACCTGCTGGTATATCTGCCGGCCGTAAATGTCAGAACCAGGAGCCTTCACTTTCGAACAGATCCGTATTCCAGTCTTTACCGTGAGGCCGGCGAGGATGGCGGGGATTTTTAACAAGGCCAACAAACATTGGATTATAATAAGGAAACAGGAAAAAGGAGGTGACACGCCCTATGGGTCTACGTATCAGAATTCCGCAGGAGGAGATCGTAAAGTTCTGTCGGAGGAATAAGATTCGCCGTCTTGCCCTGTTCGGATCGGTCCTGAGGGATGACTTCACTCCCGAAAGCGACGTAGATGTTCTGGTCGAGTTTGAGCCAGGGGTTCGTGTCGGCCTCAGGTTTTTTGCCCTGGAACAGGAATTATCGGAACTTCTCGGACGGAAGGTCGACCTTAATACGCCGGGATTCCTGAGCAAACACTTCCGGGAGGCAGTCCAGCTTCAGGCTGAGGTTCTTTATGATGCAGCCTAAAGACCACACAAGACTGAAGCATATGATGGAGTATGCCGAAGAAGCAAAAAACCTGGCAATGGAGACAACAAGAGAAAAACTTGCGACAGACCGGAAACTTGAGTTGGCCCTTACAAGGCTGGTCGAGATCATCGGAGAGGCAGCAGGAAGAGTTTCTACCCAGACCCGAGAGCAATATCCGGATATCCCCGTGGATCGAAATGATCGGTCTCAGAAACCGGCTGATCCATGGTTACGATGCAGTCGATCTGGATATCCTCTGGGATATTCTTAAGGAAGATCTCCCTTCATTGATCCAGAGATTGAAAGTCCTTCTGGAAAACGAATAGCCTTCCCCTATTTAAGAAACCCTACAGGTGTAAGCACATACACAATTGATAACTTTTCATAGGTGGTCTTCCCGGAGAGCGCGTTTCCGGCGAGGATCTATCTTTGCTGGGGTTTGTCAATTGCGCAGGGCAAAAATCGTTACGGAAGAAATACGGGATCGACTAGTAGCCAAGTTTTTTAAGTCTTTCCCTTGCATCGGCGTGACCCTGTGCTGCTGCTTTCCTGTACCAGTAGATGGCCGATCTTAAGTCTTTTTCCACTCCGAGGCCATTTTCGCAGAAAACACCCAGGTGCCACTGGTCTTTGGGCGCCCCCTGGTCAGCAGCCTGATGGTACCAATAATAGGCTTTTTTAAATTGTTCCGGATCCTGTTTGCCACGCTGGGCGTATGCGTAGCCGAGGTTGTGCTGGGATCCAACATGTCCCTGCACCGCCGCAAGGAACCACCAGTCCATGGCTTTTTCCATGTCGCGCTCCAGCCCGAAGCCTCCTTCCCACAAAAGGCCACCCAGGTTGTACTGACTGTTCACTTCGCCCTGTGCAGCGGCCTGCCCGTACCAGTAAGCCGCAGTGACGTAATCTTTCTTGACGCCGGCCTTGCCCAGATCGAAGAAGAGGGCCGTCTCGAACTGTGCAGGGGGAAATCCCTGTTTTGCAGACTTTTCGTACCAGTAGAAGGCTTTGTTCATGTCGACCGGGATGCCGTCCCCTTTTTTGTATTTCTGGGCAAGAAGGAACTGGTCGACCGGATCCACAGGTTCGGCAGCGTTAACCGGGAAGCAGGCGAAAAGGATTGAAAAGATCGCAAGGGCAAAAACCTTTTTCATGATCTACCCTCTCCCCCCTTCAGGAAAGGGATCTTCCCCGACCCGGAGGAGGGGTCGAAGAAGTGGGCTTCAAAAGGCAATGGTTCCGGAATGGATGCCAGGAGGAAATCGAAAGGAACCTTGTTGACGAGTGAGTTGAAGAAATCAGTAATATATCCTGTGACGGCTCCGTTTTTCATCTCTGCCCGCCAGTAGAGTGGCCCTTTCCATGATGCCTGGCCAAAGCGAATTTCGAGAATACCGTTCCCCTGCCAGCTGAAAGAACTGGGAAAAGACGAATAGCTGCTTGTTGAGCCAGAAACCAGGGGTTTTCCGGGGTTGAGTGTGAAGAAGTAGTCGATCCATTCGTTTCCATTGGAAACCTTGATGTAGCCTGCCCCGTAACATACGGGGGAGCCGTTCTTGTCCAGCCCCATTGTCAGTGTTATGTATCTGTCACTATAGGTAACACCAGGTACTCCTTTGGTGAAGGGGCCGGTGGCTGTTATTTTTCCGTCGGCTGATACTGTGGAGGGAGGTCCAGCGTCCTCTTTTTCGACAGTCTGCTGATCTCTTTTCGAAAGCAGGGCCCGCAATTCAGTCCCGTTGCCTGTTGAAACCCATGTAACGGCGGCCTCCAGCCTTGCTATGACGCCTTCGTAATATCTCTGGTCGGCTACGTTGCCATTTTCCATGGCCCTTTCGTAGTTGGCGTAGGCAATGGTACGCTGATGCTGAAAATAAGCCTGGGCTGCTCCCTTGGCCAGCGTCGGGGAGGAGAGAGCGAAACTGCTGAAATCCGGGAGGGCGTAACTGACTGAGCCCACAGTGATATCCATGAACACCTCTCGCCATGAATATGGTGTATCCCCATGCCCCGGCACAGTGATCTTCTGATCCATAAGCTCATTCAGGTCGTCGGTCCCTGCCAGAACGGAACTTGCAGCAACAGCCACCAATAATGTCGTAAGCAGAAGGGTGAGTACATTTTTCATGTCGGCCATCCTTCCCTACGGTCCTGGAATATTTTCATTTTACAATAAATGCAAAAATCCTGCGGTGGCAGGACTTTATAGGTGTTACCCCGTACACGATTCACAAAATGGATAAAAGCCTGTTATTTGCTGGGAAAGCCGATCCTGGTTTTCCCAGCACTTCCCCTGCTCCCACGAATCTTGCTCAGATCTTGCCTTTAATGATAACCGTGTCGATCCTGGAGATAGGTGTGCATTGCCGCCGGACTCTTTGTTGATTGGAAATTTTACTGTAGTTGTATAATTTCACGGTGAATAGTTGCGAAATGTTCGCGCAGTTGTCTTTCCGGAAGCATTGAATCGACAAGAAAATTCATAGAAACAGGGGAGGTATGTTATGAAAACACATCTTCGCGTTTTGATAATAATTCTTCTGTTCTCCGGACTCTGCCAGACAAGCGCGTTGGCTGCTTCAAAAAACCAGGGTGAGGGTTTTCCTGATTTCATCACCGACAATGCAGACTTTTATGTTACCAGGATAGGCTCCGTGCCGATTATCAATGCAGCAACGTATAGACTGAAGGTCACAGGTCTGGTGAAAAGGCCGCACTCGTTCACGCTCGAGGAGCTCAGAAATCTTGATCTGGTCGAGCTCCCGCTGACTTATGAATGTATCGGCAATACCCCGAAAGGTCCCCTTCTTTCCACGGCCATCTGGAAGGGTTTCCGCCTGTATGATCTGCTGGTTCCACTTGGACTGGACGAAAAAGCGACGGGCGTACAATACAAAGCGGCAGATGGGTATTACGCCTCGCATACGCTGGAACAGATCAAGGAGAACGGGATCATTGGCGCCTTGTATATGAATGGAGTTGAGATCCCTGCCCGTCACGGGTTCCCGCTCCGGTTTTTGAATCCCGGGTTTTACGGCGTCAAACAGCCGGCCTGGGTCACTGAAGTTAAAGTGATCGATAGACCGGTCAAGGATTACTGGGAAGATCGTGGATGGGATTGTTCCCCGCCGATAGGGATCGACTCGACAATCTTTTTCCCCCAGGACAATGTCAGAGTGAACGCAGGAAAACCGCTTGAGGTTGGAGGCGCAGCCTTTGGAGGAACACGGGTAAAACAGGTCGAGCTGACGACGGATATGGGCAAGACCTGGCAAAAGGCTGAGATTGTGAAGAGCCTGGACGCGGACAATGTATGGGTTTTCTGGAAAGCGACGCTCATCTTTCCGGAAACGGGGAGATTTGTGGTCAATGCCAGAGCGACAGATATCCACGGAAATGTCCAGCAGGAAGATGACCCTGTGAGATACGATGGAACCTCCGACTGGCCTGTGCTAAAAGTGAACGTTATCAAATAAAGAGGCAGTGTCGAAGGCTCCGAGAGGGACCTTAAAGGCGTCAGACCTAAACGGGCTGTTGCCCAATTGATAAAACTGGCTGTTTCGGGAAGGATGAGCCCCGATGCCTTGTACCGATACAGGCACCGTACATTCGAGGATCACAGTTCAGTGACGGTGCTTGAGCAGATCAAGGGGATGAGGTCCAAGCCCGACAGGGCTCCTAGAGGAAGATCTCGAGTATTGGATTGATCATCGGTTGAGGCTGATCGGGGTCGGTGAAGAGTTCGATATCCCATGGAAACTCTATCTCCATTGAGTCAAGAAGGTATTTGCTCACTTCCCCGTCTTCCCAGTATATGGTCACCAGGTAACCTGAAAAGACTGCCCTTACAGGTTCGCCTTCAGGGTCGATAAGGTAGATCTCTCCATCGAAAACCTTCCCGTCGATGTCCTGGCCGTTATAGTAGGCCGCACCAGCTGGAACTACCATAATGAGGATCATCGACAGGATAGCCGCCACAGTGATCAAAGGCCGTTTTGACCTCATCGCGCCTCAACCTCTTTTCCTCTCTGTTTTCCCGCTCTGAATCGCCACCATTCTACCCCTCTCCAAAGCCTGCTGCCATGGGAGGGGAGGCCGGGAAAATGGAGAGAGAGTTCAAGAGGGGAAGAGGTTAAAATAGCCGTATCCAGGGTCCAGGACGCTGGGCTTACTGGAATTTCACTTTCTTTT
>DFYG01000052.1 GCA_002382605.1 Synergistaceae bacterium UBA4088
ACAGAAACTCGAGGTACGATTGACGATCCGCGTCTTTTGTCGTCTCTGGTTAAGTGTACAATGTACGCGTGAAATACAAGGAGGTGTTTTCAAAATGGACATCAACACCAGATCATTCCGGGAGTTGCTTGAAAAACGGCCGCTTAACGTCCAGGCGGCCTTTGGAAGCGAACCTGTCGCGCTCGTCAGCGGGAGGGATATTGCTGCGGCGGCAAGGGCGACAGGAGCTATCGTGCTCGCGGCGAATGTTCGAAGCCCTCTGACGATAAAGGGCATCCTGAAGGCCGCAAAAGAGCTGGATGCTGTAGTTCTTCTGGAACTTGCCAAATCAGAGTCGACATATTGCGGATGTACATACGACAATGTCCCGGGTTTTGCAGCTAAGTACTCGTCCGAATCAGGGGGAGGGGTTGTTTTCGGGCTTCACGTGGACCATTACGCCATCAAGTCGAGGGATGATCTTCTGGGGTCGGTATCCCATATGAGGCACCTGGTGGAAGCTGGATGGACTTCGGTCGCGATCGATGCATCGCACAACCCGGACTGGGAGAATCTCTGCTTCACCAGGGATCTTGCCATGCATATTCCGGCATACCTTGGACTTGAGGTCGAAGTCGGAGAGATCAAAGGCCCCGGGGAGATCACCACGGTAGAGGAAGCCCTGTTCTTTATGGGAGGGCTCAATTCCTGGGCGATCTTCCCGGATTTTCTCGCTATTTCCAACGGAAGCAAACACGGGACATACGACAGTACCCTTGGGGAGGCGGAGGGCATTGATCTTGCGAGGACGAAAGAGGTCGCCAATGCCATCGCTCCATTTGGTGCTACCATAGCCCAGCACGGTATTTCCGGAACCCCGCTGGACAAGGTATCCACATTCGTTAATTACGGGATCAACAAGGGAAACGTCGGAACGCTCTGGCAGAACATTGTTTTCGGATTGGAGATGGATCCATCCACGGGGAATGCCATTGTGAGGGACGGAGCCTACGTCAAGGATCCTGCCCGTGGAATACCCAAAAAACTTTGGGAGCAGATAGTTGCCTGGGGCGACGGGCAGGGTTTGTCCAGAAAATCAGGAGATTACAAAAAAGCCAACAAACCTTTCCATGATGCGATCATGGATCTTGACGAAATGGTCCGTGAGTCGATCGTCGACGAGACGGCCGAATGGGCAAGGAAGTTCATCAGGGCTTTTCATGCCGAAGGGAGTGCCGAGGCACTGATGGAGATAGTCTCAAGGCGCTCCGACCATAACGCGGCGCCGGAACAGGCGATCATTGCCTCCAGGAGCGCCTTCACCAGGGAGAGCGCACCGGAGCCAGAGGTTGAAAAGGAACACGGAAAAGATTTCAGCGACTGATATGGCTCGTAACTTGTACCCTTCGCTGCGCCCCCCGAAAAAGGCGCCGGGCACCTTGCACCCTGGCCAAAGGCACCGGACACCTTGCACTCTGCCCGCGACGGACACTTCGTTGATCGTGAACCGTGAATCGGGAATCGGAACGAAGTGCCCGAATGCGAAGTCCTTCAGCTTGCCTGGAGGGTAGTGAAGGGTAATCGTAAATCGGAGATCGTAATTCGGAAAGTCATGGGCGGGATCGATGAACGGTCTGTCCTGATCGCTGTTTGCCATTCACTTTTGACGCTTTGAGCTGTCGATCCATTTCTCGTGGGACGAAGCATCAAAGTCGTGGTAGGATATTCAACCGGGGGTGAACTGATGGTGGATTCAAGACCGCGCGGAAGGCGCGGCAGGAAAAGCTCGGGCGGCAATGAACTTCGTTTTATCCCTCTTGGTGGTCTGGGTCAGATAGGGAAGAACATGTTTGCCCTTGAGTATGGTGAAGATATTATGGTCGTTGACTGCGGCCTCATGTTTCCGGATGAGGAGATGCTTGGAATAGATTTTGTCATTCCCGATGCTTCTTTCCTTTTCGAGAACAGGGAGAGGATCCGGGGGATCGTTCTCACCCACGGACACGAAGATCATATAGGAAGTCTCCCATTCATTCTCCCGAAGCTCAATGTTCCCATATACGGGACAAGGCTGACCCTCGGCATGATCAATGCCAAGTTCCGTGATTCTTGCCCCGACTACAAACCCGTGACGAATGAAGTGGCGGCAGGTGAAACCTTCCGGCTCGGCTGTTTCGAGGTAACCTTCATTGCTGTCTGCCATTCGATACCTGATGGAGTCGGACTCGGCATTGAAACACCCGTCGGGACTGTCGTCCACACCGGCGACTTCAAACTCGATCCTACTCCGGTGGACGGACGTATCACCGATTACTCAACCTTTGCCAGGTTCGGGAGCAAGGGAGTACTGCTAATGCTCTCGGATTCCACCAACGTGGAGCGGCAAGGGTTCACACAGTCGGAACGGATAATAGGAAGGACTCTTGAACGTCTGCTTCGCCAGCACAGGAGCAAGCGTTTTGTGGTCGCGGCATTCTCTACCAACCTTCACAGGGCCCAGCAGGTCATAGAGGTTGCCTCCCGCTTCAATCGCAAGGTGTCCCTGATGGGACGGAGCATGATCCAGAATGTTACCCTGGCGATGGAACTTGGTTACATCCATGCGGACCAAAATGTCCTTGTTCCCATGGAGGAAGCCAATAAAGTCCCGAACGACAAGCTGATCGTTCTGACCACAGGAAGCCAGGGAGAGCCCTTCTCAGGTCTTGTCCGGATGAGCAAAGGAGAGCACCGTTTCGTCAACCTTGGGCAGGGGGACGTGGTAGCAGTCTTCGCCACGCCGATCCCGGGGAATGAAAAGTTCGTCAGCCGGACCATCAACCGTCTTTTCGAGTGCGGCTGCGAGGTTGTTTACGACCGGGACCAGGAGATCCACGTATCCGGACATGCGGCCAGGGAAGAGCTCAAGATGATGCTGAGCATGGTCCGCCCAAGGTATTTCGTGCCCATGCACGGGGAATACCGCCATCTCGTCAGGCATGCCAAGCTGGCTCAGGAGATGGATGTTCTCGCGAAGAACACCTTTGTCATGCAGAACGGGGACGTCCTCTCACTCAGTGATTCGAAGGCTCAGGTTAAAAAAGGAG
Source organism: Synergistaceae bacterium UBA4088 (assembly GCA_002382605.1). GTDB lineage: Bacteria > Synergistota > Synergistia > Synergistales > Thermovirgaceae > UBA2252. The sequence continues at coordinate 3,066 of DFYG01000052.1, forward strand.
CAGTGACCTCCGGCGCTGTCCTTGTCGACGGAATGGCTCTCGGGGAGATGCAGAACAGCCTCCTCCGGGAGAGACAGGAGATCTCCGAAGAGGGGCTCGTCGTTATCTCCGTCGCAATTGACCGGGATCACAGACTCCTGGCCCCGCCGGTGATCGAGAGTGTAGGGTTCCTCCATATGGAGGACGCGGAGCAGTTGAGAAAAGAGCTGCAAAAGAATGTTGAAGAGTCTTTCCGTCCCGATGCGGAGGGGAAGAGGGAGAACACCGACAAGATAGAACTTCGTATCAGGAGCCGGGCAAGGAATGTTCTTCGCAGATACAGCAGGACACCGCCGCTGGTTAAACCCGTGATCACAATAGTTGAAAACTGATTAATAACCAGGTTGCGCTGGATGAGCAGTTTTTGAATCGGGGGAGATGCTGTCTTGAGTATGGGGCTTTTCTTTAATCTGCTGGGAGGAGTAGGCCTTTTCCTGTTCGGGATCAAACTGATGGGGGAATCGCTCCAGGATATTGCAGGAGATCGTTTGCGGCGGCTTATCTCCGCACTCACGAGCTCCCCGGTCAAAGGGGTTCTTCTCGGTGCAATGGTAACGGTCCTGATACAGAGCAGCAGCGCAACGACAGTCATGACCGCAAGCTTTGTCCACGCGGGTCTCATGACTTTGAAGCAGTCGATAGGAGTGATCATGGGAGCCGCCATAGGGACCACGGTCACGGCCCAGATAATCGCTTTCAAGATCAAGGAGTTCGCGCTTCCGGTTATCGGTATTGGCATGATCTTCGCTGTTTTTGGAAGAACGAAGCGACAGAAATTCATCGGCAACGGGATAGTCGGTTTCGGTCTCCTTTTTGTCGGGATGCAGACCATGGAGAACGCGATGCACTTCCTTCGGGACCGGCAGGATCTCTTTCTTGCCTTCAGCCATCACCCACTCCTGGGAGTCCTTGCGGGGACAGTGCTTACGATGCTTGTCCAATCCAGTTCGGCGACCGTTGGTCTGACGATAGTCATGGCGTCGCAGGGTCTCCTGTCGCTGGATGCCGCGATACCGATCCTCTTCGGAGACAATATCGGGACCACTATTACGGCTGTGCTCGCCTCGGTGGGTCTTAACCGGTCTGCAAAGCAGTCGGCATTCGCTCACGTTTTCTTCAAGGTGATCGGCGTCCTTATCTTCATGATCCTTTTCAAGCCCTTCATGCAGCTGGTCCTTCTGACTTCATCAGACATCGCCAGGCAGCTCGCCAACGCCCACACGATATTCAACGTTCTCAATACGATCATTTTTCTGCCGTTCATCGATCCCTTCGTCAGGCTGGTAAAAATGGTTCTCCCGGACGACGGCATCGCCATTATGATGGGTCCAAGGTTTCTGGACAGAAACCTGATATCCGCGTCCCCCATCGCAGCGGTCGAAGCCGTCCGCAAGGAGCTCGTCCGGATGGGTCATCTCACCCTGGAGATGATACGTGACGTCAGGGTCGCTTTCCAGAGCGGCGAACGCAAGATGATCGAGCAGGTCCTTCAGACAGAGCGCTGCGTCAATGAACTGACCCGAGACATCACCTCCTTTTCGACCGATCTGATGCAGGTCAGCCTGCCGCCGGTACTTTCATCCTCGCTTTCCTTTTATGTCAACGGCGTTGGCGATATTGAAAGGGTCGGAGATCATGCGGAGAACCTGGTCGAACTCTTCGAATACAAGATCGATCACGACCTTCCATTCTCCGATCTGGCCATGAAGGAGTTCGAAGTAATGATAGGGCTCTCGGAGAGTGCCCTCAGGCTGGCCGTTGAGTCTCTGGATACGGCGGATGAGAAAAAGGCCGAACAGGTCCTGGTACTCGAGGACGAGATCGATGCCATGGAACGAAGCCTCAGGAAAAGACACATCGAAAGGCTTAACAGGGGAGTATGCAACCCCGGCTCCGGCGTTATTTTCATCGATATTCTCAGCAACCTTGAAAGGGTAGGCGATCACGCGAACAACATCGCCCTGATAGTCAAAGATATCAACGTGGCACGGAACAGGGGGGCCTGATCCGGTTGGTCTTTCAGTGCGCGATCCTTGGCCTTCTGCAAGGGATCACGGAATTTCTGCCGGTCAGCAGCTCGGGACACCTGGTGATCGTCCAGTCGTTTTTCGGATGGCAGGATCCGGCAATTGCCTTTGATGTCATGCTGCATCTCTCTACATTTGCCGCTACAGTGGTCTATTTCCGCAGGGAGATATTCGAGGTTGCGGCTGAGTGGTTCGGCGGCCTGTTCTCTCCGTCGGACAGGGATCTCCCCGGTTGGAGGTACGGGTGGGGAGTTGTCGCCGGAACTCTTGTTACCGTAGCCGTTGTCCTTTTGACAAGGCCGCTGATCCGGGTTTTTTTCGGTTCGACTCTCTTTGTCGGATCTGCGCTTATCATCACCGGACTGGTGCTCTTTTACGGAATGACCGTCCCGAAGCGGCACCGTCCTGTGACGCTGTCTACAGGGATCAAGGTCGGACTGGCTCAGGGTATCGCGGCTTTTCCCGGGATCTCCAGGTCCGGCTTAACGATAGTTGCCGGTCTCAGGTCAGGTCTGGCTCCCTCTGACGCTTTTTCCTTCTCTTTTCTTCTCTCCCTTCCCGCGATCATTGGCGCCATGATCCTCGAGATAGCGGGTTCCGGAAACAGCGCGGCTCTTCTTTCTTCGCTGCCCCGGGGATGGTGGGCAGGCATGATCATTGCCTTCGTCTCGGGACTGCTGGCGCTCTCTCTTCTCAAAAAGGTAGTGGTCAGAGGGCGATGGGGTATTTTTGCGGTTTATTGTGTTGCTGCCGGAGGATTCGTCCTGGCGCTTCATTATATGGGAGGTTAGAAAAATGGCGAAGGCTGATCCAGCAAGATGGTGGATCCTTGTTCTGTGCATAATCCTGGGAGGATTTATCGGGTTCTACCTTCAGAGATTCCCTGTCACTGAGCGCTATTTCCGCGACATAGTCAACATGGGTTTCGATGTCGGCGACATTGATCTTCTGTTCATCCGATTCGGCTTCAAGTTTCTTGTGCGCTTGAACCTCGGGACATTCATCGGCGGGGTCATAGGGGTTTTGATGATCAGATGAATTTCCAAAGCGGTTTCCCCCCGGAGTTGATCCTGGCCTCAGCCAGCCCGCGCAGGGCGTCGCTCCTGAGAGATCTTGGCTGGGACTTTCGCGTAGTGCCCCCGGATGTCGAAGAGAGCCTTCTGGATGGGGTCCCTCCCCCGAAGCAGGCGGAGCGGATCGCATCGGAGAAGGCCGATTCGGTCTTCTCGTGTTTCCAGGATGCTCTTGTAATTGCCGCCGACACCATCGTTGTTCTGGAAAACGAGATACTCGGGAAACCGGTGGACCACGATGACGCGATCCGGATGCTCTCACTTCTTTCCGGGAAGACCCATTCAGTGATCACCGGGGTTGCGGTCAGGACAAAGGAGCGCTTCGTTTCGGGTTTCGAAAAGACAAGGGTCACTTTCAGGGATCTGAATGACCACGAGATCCTGGCTTACTGCAGCGGGGGAGAGAGTATGGACAAGGCGGGGGCGTACGCCATCCAGGGGTGGGGTTCACTTCTTGTCAGTTCGATCGAAGGTTGTTATTTCAACGTCGTGGGGCTGCCCCTTTACAGGCTGAGCAGACTGCTTGAAGAGACGGGTGTCGCTCTGGAGCGGCAATGGGGGGTGCGGACGTGAGGATCAGACAGGGAAATCTCATTCTTTCCGGTTTGGCGATAGTTGCGGTTCTGGCGGCAGCGGGGCTGATCCCGCGTATTTCCGCGGAGCGTTCCCATAGTGTAGCGGCCATAGTCACTGATATGAGAGACGTGGCAAATATTGCCCGAGAGGCGGGGATCCCTGTTCCCCGGGCTTTGGAAGAACTCCGGTCCAGGGGGCTGACAGGCGTGGCCGTGGGAGAATTGACTGGACAGGAACTCTTTGAGGGTATGCTGCACGTGGAATACGGGTCCGCGGAAAATCTTCTCCACGGGGATATTCCTGAAGGGATCTGGCCGGACGCTGCTGCCCTTTTCCTTAAGCCAGGATCCCCTTTTTCGGCAGAGATAGATCTCTTTATCTCCCGCAAGTTCCCGGGGAGCAGTTCCGTTCCCTTCAGGGGAGGCACTCTTCATGTCCTGCCTCTTTCGCTGGGGGCGACCCTTGAGGCAGGTATTCTTCCGGACTTCACTCTTTTTGAATTGCTCAGGGACATCGATATTCCTGTCATATACCGCCCGGGAGCGACTCCCGGGGTTGCGGGGGAAGATGTGGCGAATGCCATGGCCCTTGTCCTGGATTCGAAACCGGGTATCAGGAGTGTTGTTCCCGCAGGTTTTTTCGTTGCTGGCTACCCGGAACTGGAACCCGTATCCAGGTTGTTGCGGGAGCGTGGGATAACCGTTGCCAAGGTTGAATTCTCCCAGCAGACAGGCATAGGGTTCCTTGAGAAAGCTCTTTTTCCGAATGTTCTCTCCCTGCACAGCGTCCGCAGGGAGGAGATCCTGAGCAGGAGACTGACGAGGGACGACCTTGTGGAGAGGTTTGTGAGGGCCTCGAGAGAGCGGTCCGTACAGCTGCTTTACATAAGACCGTCGGATCTTCTTTCGGGTTCGAGGCTGCAGCGCTTCGGAGACGAATGCGAGAGAATTTCTGTGCGGCTCGAAAAACTCGGGATCAAAATGGGCTGGCCGGAAGCTCTTCCACTCTGGAGTACGAGTTTCGCGTCGGCTTTGGCGTGTGCTCTCGCCCTTGTGCTTCTGTCACTGAGGACAGGCGCAAGGATGACAGGCCGTGAGAATGAAGATACCGGGCTGAAGACAGTGCTTGTGATAATTGTTGTCGCGGTCTCTCTTGCGGCGGTAATGCTGCGTGTTTCACTTGTGTCAAGGATCTCGGGGGCTCTTCTTGCGGCTCTTGCGGCTACGGAAGCTTCGTTATCGGCCCTGGAAGGGTTCAGAAAACCCGTAAGAGGGGTACTGTCGGGAGTCTTTGTCGCGGTCGCATCGGGGCTTGCCATTGCGGCATTCTTCGGAACCCCGTGGTACATGCTTCGCATGGGATCCTTTTCCGGGGTCAAGTTGACGCTCCTGCTTCCTCTTGTTCTGGTCCTTCTCCATGACCTGAAAAGACGGGTCCACCCCGAGTCGCTTTCCGGCGTTCTTTCGCGTCCCCCGGTCTGGGGGGAGCTTGTCCTCATCGGCGGCCTTGTGGCTGCGGCAGGGCTGGTTCTTTTCAGAAGCGGCAATGTCTCTTTCGTGGCGGGGTGGGAGGTGCGCCTCCGCGAACTCCTCGAGCAGATCCTTATTGCGAGGCCGCGGACCAAGGAGATATTCGCAGGCTACCCGGCTCTTCTACTCTGGTTCACCGTAAGGCGCATCGATATCTGGCCCGGGTATCGCGAGATATTCAGGGTTGGGTCCACTCTTGCATTTTCGTCCGTGGTCAACAGTTTCTGTCACTTCCATACCCACACGCTTTTCATCCTGCTGAGGGTTTTCAACGGTTTATGGATGGGATTGCTTGTTGGAGCTGTGATGGCGGCGGTTCTTGTCTTTCTGGTTCTTCCAGCATGGCGAAGATGGCAGGGGGTCATCGCAGGGTGAAGCGCCCCATAGACGTGACTCTTTGCGGTTACTACGGTTTCGGCAATCTTGGTGATGAGTTGCTCGCAGAGGGCCTTGTATCGCTTTTGGAAAAGAACGGGGTATCAAGGGATCGAATAGCGATAATGAAGGCCCCCGGGGCCGGGGAACGAAGTCCCCATGGAGTCGTAGCGGTCGACAGGTGGAGTCCGGATCAGGTCTTCTCAGCCCTCAGGAGCAGCAGAACACTTCTTCTTGGCGGCGGCGGCCTCTTCCAGGATTCAAGCAGTATACGTTCGTGCTTATACTATTGGGGTGTTACGAAAATGGCTCGCGCGGCAGGCTGCGTTCCATGGGCGTTCGGTCAGTCCATCGGTCCCTTCAGGAGAACGCTCGCCGCTGCTTTCGCGCATAACGCTCTTGCATCGTGTGCCGCCAGGGCGGTACGGGACGAGGGCTCGATGGAGTGGCTCGCGCGGTGGGGGCTTGATGGGGAGATGTCCCCGGATCCGGTCATGGCTCTCTCCGGCCTGCTGGATAAGGGCAATTCAGAAGGAGAAGACCTGCTTGTCAATGTTCGACCCTGGCCCGGCAGCATGACTGCGGAAGCCGCTAAGGCAGCTGATGTCCTGGCCGGGGAAATGGGGATCCCGCTTCTGGCGGTAGCGCTTTCGGAGGATGACGTTAAGGTGATGAAGGAGCTTCGCGGCGGCGGGTTCTTCAGGCCCAGGGATATCACTCTTGTCCGTTCCATCGATGACGCGAAGTCCGTTTGGGGTTCCGGAAGGCTGGCGGTGGGGATGAGACTGCATTTTTGCGTTATTTCAGTTCTCGCCAATACCCCCTGTGTGGCGATCCCTTATGATCCGAAGGTCTCCTGGTTCGGGGAAGAGTGGGGACTTCCTCTCTGGGATGGAGATGGTCCTTTGCCCTGTCCGGAGACAGGAAAAGGACACAGGGAGCAGGTTGCCAAGGCATCGAAAGTCCTTGAAGGTTCCTTTGGCCGGATCCTGGGGCAAGTCCTGACGGAGGTGTAAAAAAATGGATGTTTCTCAGAGACGCTCTCTTGAAAGGACTGCCCTTGAAGTAAGAAAAGATGTTGTGAGGATGATCGGAGTGGCCAGGTCCGGCTACCTGGGCTCCTCGCTCTCCGCGGTGGATATTCTTGTTTTCATGTACCGGAGGCTTTTGAACGTCCTGCCGGAAGACCCCCGGATGCATGACAGGGACAGAATGGTCCTGGGCAAGGGGCACGCCTGTCCGGCTCTTTATGCCGTTCTAGCCGAGAGAGGCTTCTTCGACAGGAAGGAGTTATGGAACTTCAGACGTCTGGGATCGATGCTCCAGGGGCATCCTGAAATGCTCAGGACTCCCGGCATCGATGCTCCGGGCGGTTCTCTCGGTATGGGTCTCGGCCTTTCCAACGGAATAGCACTTGCACTTCGCCTGGATGGTGTCGGGTCCCGGGTTTTCTGTCTTCTCGGGGAGGATGAGCTGCAGGAGGGCTCGGTCTGGGAATCGGCAATGCAGACTTCCTGTCTTGGTCTTGGAAACGTTACCGCGGTCGTCGATATGAACGGCAAGGTCGCCTCGGCCAGAAAGATCCAGCCAGTGATGGATAAGTTTGGATCATTCGGATGGAGAACCGTTCATGCGGATGGTCACGACATGGAAGATCTTGAAAGGGCGTTCTCTTTCGCTGCATCGGATCCCGTTCCCTGTGTCATCCTTGCGGAGACGCTATCGGGGAAGGGTTTCTCAATGGCTGAAAAGGACCTCATAGGAGCCTCGATGCCACTTGACAGAGAGATGATGGAACAGGCTCTGCGGGAGCTTGAGTCCGGGACAAAGAGTCTTGACCGGGAGGAAGAGCTGTGAAAAGCGCTCTGGACGGATTTGGGAAAGGACTCCTTGCACTTGGGCGACAGAGGGGTGATGTTGTCGTTCTTCACGCTGATCCCGGCCTATCGGCCGGGGTTCTGCCCTTTGC
>DFYG01000035.1 GCA_002382605.1 Synergistaceae bacterium UBA4088
CCCTGGTCTACTCCCCGCTGAGCTATCACAAGGTATTTGCGCACGCTGAACGGCTGGGCCTCGAAGAAATTCATAACCTTTCCTCTTTTCGAGGAGCGTTTCAGGATTCCCTTCTTACGGTCGAAAACAGCATATAGGACCTTAGGCATTTTTCGCTCCCGGAAGGTCCCTGCTGCAACCCCCGCAGGCTTCAAGTATTGGCGACAGCATGGTGGGATGCGGGTCTTTGAAATATTGGTCTACGATATACAAGATCTGAGCATCGATGTTTCTGAATTCCTTCTTTGCGAGGGCCATGAGATTGTCGAGGATCTCCGTGTGGTCGGTGAATTTTACGATGACAGCAACATCGCCTACATCGAGGCCAGCTAGCCCTTCCGTTACACTGGAAAGAGGATTGAGACGATCCGGATTGAGGATACCCGTTTTCCTTTTGCAGGATTTTGTTCTCGGTTCCTGGGTCTTCGTTTCACTCAGGGCCCCTTTTGTTTCAGTTGGGGTCGGAACTTTCTTTTCCCGGGGCAGATACCTCTTTTTTTGAATGTACTCCCCGTTCTTTTCGGTGTAATGCCTGTGGCAAAGACCCTGGATCCAAGAAACCTTTTCGCATCCGGGGATGCTGCATTTCTTTTTCGACATATCAGCCTCCTTTTCCCTTATGCCCTGTGCAAGTTGCAACGGGCTTTGTCCATTATTGCTAAGATTCTTAGCAGCGGTGGGACATATGGACCCTTCTGCCATGATTTCCTGTGTGGCCCCTGTCTCTTTCTTCATTTCCCGCTCTTTGAACGGCCATCTTGCGTTCACTCCATCGATCGCGACATTGCCACAATTCCGGCAGTGGATTTCGTTGCCTTCCCGCTCGGTTTCGGAACGGTCACATTTTGTGCATACCAGGGTCATATCATTTCGTCTTCAGCATCTCTTTAGGCACTTTCCCCTTGAGGTCGATGCCGGATTCCAGGATAAGACGGATCAGGTCCTTCTTTTTCAGGGAGTCATACTTCTCGCTCTTGAGCTTGAGCGTTGTCGATGCGAATTCCTTCACCTCGGGGCTCTCGAGAAGCTTCAATTCCTTGCAGATGCCGAGGATCTCCGGGATGGTCTTGCGTTGTAGGAACTCCTTGTGCAGAACCCACTCGGCCGCGATATCGATACCCAGGTGTTTCGCCATCTGATGCTTGACGTTCAGACCAAAGCCGATTTGCATGTCATCGAGAGTGAGATAATTGGCGACGCGCCTGATCCAGATCCTAATTTCCTCGTCTTCCATAGCCTCAAGCGCTTTCCATACCTTGTCCTGTTCGTTCCACTCATGTTTGATGCCCATGTCTTTCAGAAACCAGCCCCGGGTGCGCTCGCTGTTGTTGATGAGGGCTTGGGCCACGATGCGCAGGACAGGGGCTTCATCGAAGGGCAGACCATGCGCCACCGCGGGGATCCTCTCCCGGTAGAATTTGTCCTGGAACTCGGGGCCGATGTCGCTTACCCTGGTGTTCTTGCCGTTGGCCCCGGATCCGGACTTATCTTTTCCTGATATAACCGATCGGTAGCATTGCTTGTCACCGACGCAGCTCCTCTCGTAAGAAACGCGGCCGCTGAGTTCGATGATCGACACAAAATTCTCACATTCCAGGCATTGCAGCAGCTGGTTTGCATGCTGACCCCAGAAGGCATTGAATTGGTCCCACTTAACTTCGTCGCGCAGCCTGAAACCTCTGGTGTGAAATTTCATTCCGGCCTTTGTCTCGGACCAGTGTCCTGTGAGGTAGTCGACCTGCTTTTCCTTGAAGCACTTCGAGTTGAGACAGAGGACCTTTTTTCTGGTGAAGTCGGTTCCGAAGATCCCTGCCTGCACGGATGTGTTCATGGTGCAGGTCTCACAGTCTCCGGCATCGAAGAGGGCGGTGCTGAGCTCGGGAGAACGGTCATCAATCGCTTCTTTCAGGCCGGCGACCGACCCACCTCTAAATCCGCCAACCGTCTCCTTGTAATATTGGAGTATGTCTTCCTTGCACGACAACCTCATGAGTTGCTCGAGGTGCCCGAGAGAGATCTTGCCGTCACGCCACCCGGTCAATACCTCCTCTGGAAGCGTCAGGATCCGCACGCGCCGGCGAATGTATCTCGGGTCGGAACCAATCTTGCCCGCCAGGTCCTCTATGTCACCGCCCTCTTTCGCATAGGTCTCGAATGCCCGAGCTTCTTCCAAAGGATCTAGGTCCTCTCGCTGCAGATTCTCGATAACCATGATATCGAAAGCTTCCTGATCACTGAGTTCCCTGATGATCGCGGGGATCGTCATGGCGCCTGCTGTTGTGGATGCCCTCCATCGCCTCTCGCCGGCAACGATTTCGTACTTCTTCTTATCGTCTCCAAAGTCGATCCGCGGTCTTACGATGATGGGCTGCAGCACACCTTTTTCCCGGATCGATAAAACCAGGTCGGTGAAAGGGGCGTCGTTGAACGTCTTTCGCGGGTTCCTGGGATTGGGCAGGATCTCTTCCAGGGTCAGGTGTGAAATTACGTGGGCCCGGGGGATGTCTTCGTTGACCGGCGGGATCTTTTCGGGCACCGGCTTTACGGCTTTCTTCTTGCTCACTGTGGGCTTGCTCGCTTTCTTGGCTACGGCCACGACTGACCTCCGGAATTGTTGGAGGCCCGGTCCCGGGATGGAAGAACCGGGCCCCTGGGGGGTGTATGGGAAACGCCTGGTACGCCGTTTGACATCCTGGTAGGACGAATCTTATTGAGAGCCAGGTTGAAGAGGCCTATGTTATGATTCCTGATATAGAAGCGTGACTTGTACTTGTTTCCGTCACTGTCTGTAAAAACCATTTCGAATAGCAGTGAATCGTCGCGCTGCTCTACGGGCAAAATGCTCTGGATGAAGATCTCTTTCCCCAGATCGCTCATTCCGACACCCCCGACGTATCCGTCTTGCCGCCATCGGCCTGCGTCTCGATCGGGGTCCTGTCAGACCGGATCGGCATGATACCGCAGATATAGTCGGTGGAGTCCAGGACCACCATGCCGTACTTTCCGGGATACCGGATCACCAGCTGGTCGCTATCGATGTGCTCGATCGCATCCAGGAGTTGCTTCAAGTTGAAGTTGAAATTAAAGGTGGTCTTGTTCTTGAAATCGCAGTCGACGGTCTCCTGGGCGTATCCTTTCTCCGAGTCCATCCGGACCGTCAGGACGCCGGCAGACGCCCTTGTGACCTTCACCGGATCGTTCTTCGTCGCGAGTACTGCCATCCGGCAAAGGCACTCCAGAAAAGGGACCCTCTTCACAAATGCGATGTTATAGTCCCCCGTGGATGCCAGGATGCTCTCATAATCGGGATATTTGTCCTGGAGCGTCCTGAAGATGACGGTGGCCTGGGACGTCATGAACTGGACCCTGGCGTCGTTGATGATAACCCCGACGTCTGCATTCTCATCGAGGATTTCTTTCAGCAGCTTGATGTTCCTGCCGGGGATGACTATCTGGGGACTATCCGGGATATCTCCCACATCTTTCTTGAGGAGGGCCATCCTGAAACCGTCCGTGGCGCACATCCGGAACTCGCCCTTCTTCATCTGGATGAGCACACCTGTGAGGATATATCTGGTATCATCGACGGACACGGCATAGAGGACTTTGCTTATCCCTCGGAGGATATCCTTGGCAGCGATGGTGAAGGCCTCCGTGTCGTTCAATACCTCGATGCTCGGAAAGTCTTCCGGATCCGTCAGGGCAAGACCGATCTCTATCCTTCCTTGTTCAATCCGGAGGATATTCCCCTGATCGTCGCGCTTCAGAGTGATCTCCTGATCCCCGAGGGTGCCGAGGATCTCAGAAAGTGTGCCGGCGGGCGCAACGAGCTTCACGTTTTCGTCGTCACTCCAGTCGGGGTTGAAATTGGTCAGGCCGGTGATTGCCGACACTTCCAAGTCTGTGGCCGAGATCTTCCCGTGCTTGCTGTTGAGCTCGAACAGGACGGACCGACAGATGGCCATGAGTGTCTTATGCTTTGTGATCCCCTTGAGGAGATCGACTTTACCCTGGAGGTACTGCCGGTCGAAGGTTATTTCCATAAATTCTCCTCATTGCGAGGGAGCCCGCTGTCGTGCTGGGCGTCATAAGTTGAGCGGGCCCCCTCAATACTGTAGCGTTCCGGAAGCATCGCAACGCGGCCGGGCCGGTGGGCTTCCCTGGGGTTATTCCAATGATTGCCAAATCCCTTCATCACCATCAGGATCATCAGGAAGATAATGACCGCCACGACGACGCCGTTGAGGATCTCCGACAGGCGATCTCTCCTTCTTTCTGTCGTCAATTTTGCCAAAAGCCTGTCATCCAAAATGAGGACAGGCGAACGCGAGCAAAAATTTTTTGAGGTCATCGGATGGACTCCTTCACGATGTGTAGAAGAGCGCCGATGGCGCGAATAGCCTCGTGTCCCTCATGGATTATCCTCTTCGCGTCCAGGTTCGAGATCCTGCCGTCCATTAGACTCTCAGACGTAGCCTGCGCCACATCGGAGAACTCCTTGATTGTCTGTATAAGCGCGTCGTTTACTGTTGAGCCATCGCCCGGTATCGGCATTTGAAAACAAACCAGGTTGAACCGGTGATTCAGGTAATAGACGGGAGACAAGGCTTTTGATCGGGGCAGCTCGAGGCGGAGAGCGGTTTCGACAACGGTGGCGATCCTGTCAAGCGGGTTGTATGCTCCGCTGTCCGTGAAATCGATATGCGGTTCCTGCCATTTGCCCACCAAGCTGCCGGAGACACCGAGCGCCTTGGCGTGCTCGACGGTCTTCCCCTGGATAGCGTCCTGCATGGCTTCATATGAATGCATTACAAGACCCCCTCTGGTACATAATAGAAACCTTGCGCGTTCTCTGGGATTGTATACGCGTGAAACTATTTGACATACGCCCCCGCCCCGTGACAAAATCATCTTGTCGAAGGAATAATCCGCCACGTTTGCGGGCGGGGGAGATCGTGTTTTGAAGGAGGTTATTCATGGCCGATGTCCTTGATGGTGTCGAGATCGAGCTTCCCTGCGAAAACTGTGGCCGCGTAACGAAGAAAACAATCGGATGGATAAAGCGTAACGCGCAGTACACCTGCACGTGTGGAACTCTTGTCCGTCTCGATGCGGACCAGTTCAGAAGGGAAATAGGGAAGGTCGATCGGAGTTTTGCAGATTTTCAGAGCGCATTGAAGAAGTTTAATAAATGACCTAAGAGGGCCGCTATCGGGGATTATTTTCAAGGTCACGGTTTCGGAAGGGCTCATGAGAGACTCCCTTGGAGATACGCTTGATAAGGAAAGGCAAGGGGTTTCCTGGAAGGGTTTTTGAACACGCTCGTGAGCGCGGCCCCCTTGCCTTGTGTGCGTAATGATATGAAGCTAAATTCGATATTTCCAACTATTCCAGTGATCCCTTCCATTGGAAACAATGGTATTCCAGTATGCTGACATTTGTCAAGATAAATTTAACTGGAGTTTCCCCAGTTTTTCCCT
>DFYG01000121.1 GCA_002382605.1 Synergistaceae bacterium UBA4088
CAAGCCGAAGCAGGTTCTCGCCTGGGGGACCATTACCAGCAATTGTGGGCGTCTTGTTGACATCGAGCAGTATTACTTCACCATCGTGGATCACGTAATCGAATTTCCCGAAATCCATTCCAAGCCTCTTGCGCACGGCTCTNNACTATGGGGTTCTTGCCGAACATTCTAACACCGTACTCCTGGTCGCCGAAGAAAACCCAAACTCTTAGAGAGTATTCCGCCCCTTCCTTTTCAGGAACAAAACGCTCTACCACAAGGTCTTCCCTTTTCCACACCCAGGCGGGAACATCCTTGATGCTCTTACAGACAGGATAGTTCTTGTAATACCATAACTGTTTAGTATACTGCCAGGGCAGGGTCCGTTTTACGATGCTCCTGATCAGACCGTTCGGGCGTCGAGCTTTTCCGGTGCTATGTTCCGGTAAGCCGAAGTAGTTGTTATCGGTCTTGATTATCACTTCTCCCTGATGTGAAGATTCAGGGTTGAGGATGTTAGAACTTATCCGTCTTTTGGAAATATCCAGGATCAACGAATTAAGGAGCGGTCTTCCAGATGGGTTGGCAGGTATCATCTCTTTCGGGACCTTCGTCAGGTCAATGTTCATAATGCCGATATCGGCTTCAAGGCTTTCCGTCGGACCTTGAGTTACCTTATGGCCTTCGTGCCTCCATATTTCCGAAAGCCTGGAAACAAGGCTTGAAGAGTCCAGGCGATCATCTTTTTGTGTAACAATATGGATATGTACCCTTGCCGACGTTGCTGATGTCATCGGGCNNTTGGGAACCCCCCCTGGTGTAAGAGTGATCTCCCCAAAAAATATCTTGCCGCCAATGTTATAGAGGTCGATCCTGGCGAAATCGAAGATGTTGGAAAGCTTTTGGGCCATCTCAGCCATCCTTCCTGAATTGGGAGGATCTGCGTATTTGGCCATTTCCTCTTCGGAAAGGTTACTCTCGAAGCAGGTCCAATCGCTTCTGAACCGTGCTTTCTTCTTATGGTCAGGAGAAGCCACATAGAGGTCATGGAAAAACACTTTAGAACCGTGAAAACAGAAGTAGTTATAATCCCAGGGGAGGTTTCCATCGTCGAACAGCAGCTCCTCGATCAAAACTCTTGGCTTAATAAAATCGTAATGATACTCCTTGCAGTTTTTTGAGTACCGCTTGCCAAGGAAACCGTTTATGTATTTGATGATCTCGCTCTCGTCTTCCTTTTCCTTGTCATAGACTATCCTGTTCCACTTGCTGCTGTGGGTGGTCTTAATGATAAAGCTTTTAGGCAAGGATCTGAAAAGACCCGGTTCCAGGCGGTCGAAAACCCCAAGCAGAGGTACCAGGTTTTCCTCGAAACCCATCTCCCGGACATACTCCCTTACCTTGTACTTATCGGCAAACTGACCGTAAAAAGGATAATTCCCAAAAATTTTCCTGTACTGTCTTTTCTCTTCGTAAGTAACAGGGTTTTTCAAGTCAAACCAATAACCCATTCGCCTGAAGAACTGGTATTCAAGCCTCTTCTTTCTGATTTGGAAAACAGCTTCTTCTTTAAGAGCTTCAAAATAACTTTTAAAAGACACTACTCTTGACACTCCCTTATCAGAAAGGCTCCCGGCAAGCGATCGATCAAAACCAGGGTTTGAATTGCCTTGCATTCGTTTTATCAAGTCTCCATTTCTCCCCCTTGTCGAGATCGAAACTGACTGGTTCATATCGGTAGAGTCCTGATGCAGGATAAAGAGTGAATTCCCCAAAGAAGATCCTGCCGTCCACGTTGTAGAGGTCCACCCTCAGAAAATCGATGTCTGATGCCAATTCCTCAACGATATCCACTATCTCTTCAAAGGCTTCAGGTCGTTCTGTATCAAGCGCGTCCTTCTGAAAGGTACAGACCCACAGCCTGTTGAAATCCCTGTCGTAAATGGCCTCTGAAGGAGTTCCAAATCGATCGTGGAGGAGATAGACAATTCCCACCCTTCCGTTAAAGATTTCGAACTTCCAGTCAGTGGGGATCTTTCCCTTGCTGTCTTTAAGCAACATCTCGATCTGTATAAGGGGCTTGATCTCGCTATAGGCCCATTCCATTCTCCTCCTGCCGTATGTCTTGCGGAGCCACTTCCGGCATTTCGAAACTATCTCTTTGGGTCTGGCAGGATTACCCTTTTCAACAATGATGTGCCAGCCGGAACCGTGATTCGGCTTGATGATGTATTCTTCGGGAAGATCGTCGAAAGGAATCTCTTCCGGATCCTCAGTCACGAAAAGGAGAGGGACAAGGATCTTTTCTCCTGCCTCTTTTCCCAGCCTTTCCACTACGAATTCACGGGACCTGTACTTGTCTGTCAGTAACGGGAAAAGCGGATTCCGGTCATAGATCTTTCTCCAGACTATCTTTTCGTTAAAGCTCCCGGGATCGTCCAGGTTGAGCCTGTACCCGTGGCACCGGTAGAATTTATGGCGCTGTTGAATTATCCGGTACTGTTCCAGAACAGTCCCGAAAATTCCCATACCCTGCATTGAACGACCTCTCTTTCATATTTACAAAATGATGCAGTGTCACGAAATTGAAAACCCCTACCCCTCAAGAATGGCTTTTTGCCTGGCCCCTTCCGCTGTAATAACCTTGTCTCTTGATGCGATGCGGAAATTGGTGACTATATATCCCAGTGAAAAAACCATCCCCAGGTAGGTTATCGGAGCATAGAGTGCGAATTCGGAGGTCCCAACCCCAAGGGTGTTCGCCACGAAAGCCCCTGTGATACTCCATGGGATTATCGGGGCAAAGGATGTGCCGGTGTCCTCAAGGACACGGGACAAGTTGGCCCTGTGGAGGTTTAGCCTGTCGAACATCGGGGCAACCAAGGGCCCCATGACCGCAAAAGTGACATAGTAACTCCCAGTGATCATGAAAAGGAAAGAATGGGTTAAGAAGATCCCAGCCAGAAAGGCCCGTGTGCTTCTGGTTACTTCCCCGAAACTTTCAAGAATAATATCAATAACACCAATGACCTTCAGGGGTGACCCGAATACAGCCGCGGCAATCGGAAGCAGGATCGAGCCAAGCATGCTGTTGATCCCTCCCCTGAAAAGCATTCTGTCCACCACATCCATCCCGGACGGACTTGAAAAACCCCTTAAAAGAACTTTCGACACTTCCCCAGGACCAACCCCCTGTACAAGTACTGCAAGAAAAGCAGCAATAATAACACCAGCCGCGAATGTGGGCAAAGCAGGTTTCTTCCAAAAAACAAGAATCAGGATCACTGAGGGTGGAAGCAGAAGAACGGGGCTTAGTCGGAAAGAGGTTTCAAGGGTGGCGAGGATGAGATCTATTTGCCCTTTCTCAGGCATCTCCCCCGAAACATGTATCCCAAGGAACGCATAAAGGACCAGGGCAATAACGTAAGGGGGAAGGGTCGTCCAGAGCATGTATTTGATGTGGTCGAAGATATAGACTCCCGAGACCCCCGAAGCAAGAACGGTCGTATCAGAAAGTGGAGAGAGCTTGTCCCCGAAAATAGCCCCTGTCACCACTGCGCCAGCCGTGTAGTGGAGGGGTACCCCGAGTCCGGCGGAAACCCCCATAAGGGCTATGCCCACCGTCCCGATGGTCCCCCATGAAGTTCCTGTGGCAAGGGACATGACCGTGCATAAAAGCAGTGATGTTACAAGGAACCATGAAGGGGAGATCGCCTTCAGCCCATAATAGATCAAAAGCGGCACTGTACCGCACACTATCCATGAACCGATAAGCATTCCCATGGCTATTAGGATCAATATCGCGGGAAGGAAAGAAGTTATGGTCCCGATGATACCTTCCTGAAAGACATCCCACTTCACACCCCATAACATGGACAAACCTATGGCCACTGAACCCCCAGAAATCAAAACAACAGCCGATGGGGCCTTGATGACAAAAATACCAGTCATAAAAACGGCGACAGAGAGCGCTAGGACAAAAACGACTTTTCTTTGGCTCAATATTTTTGAAATGCCGATCATCCTCCTTTATCAATTTGAGAACTGGCTATAGAAAAAAATGAGGGTAATTCAGATATCAGATGCTGAACTTATAACAATGGTGAAAAAATCTTGCGAACCTGAGGTCCAGTTCCAACTTTCTACCCATGTAAAGATCCATAGCCCTGTCCATTTTATTTAAACCTGAAGAAGGATAAATCGTAAATTCACCAAAATAAATCTTCCCGCCAACATTGTACATATCGACCCTGACATAATCCAGGGAGCCGGCGAGTCTTTCTGCGATATCTACCATTTTTTCAAACCCTTGGGGTTTAATGATTTCAGTGGCTTCATTATATTTTGAAAAGGAAGAATCCATTCTGTTGAAATTTATGTCATACCTTGCACCAGAAGGTTCGCCAAAACGGTCGTTCAGAATAAAAACCCATTCTATCCTGCCGTTAAAAACATGGAATTTGAAATCGGGAACAAGATCTCCCTGGCTGTCCTTGAGCAGTTTTTCCACCATGATCAGAGGTGCAATACTGCTATAGGCCCATTCCATCCTGCTCCTGCCGTATGTCTTGCGGAGCCACTTCCGGCATTTCGAAACTATCTCTTTGGGTCTGGCAGGATTACCCTTTTCAACAATGATGTGCCAGCCGGAACCGTGATTCGGCTTGATGATGTATTCTTCGGGAAGATCGTCGAAAGGGATCTCTTCCGGATCCTCAGTCACGAAAAGGAGAGGGACAAGAATACCCTCCCCTTCTTCTTTGCCAAGTTTGTCCACCACATAACCCCGGGCTTTGTATTTATCCTGGAGCAAGGGAAAAAGAGGGTTGCGGTCAAAGACCTTCCTCCAGATGATCTTTTCGTTGAAGGATCGGGGATTCTCAAGATCAAGTCTGTAACCATATAAATTGTAGAATTTTTGTCTTTGCTTAAAAATGCGGTACTGATCATAAAGGGAGAAAAAGATCGCCAAACCCTTCACCTCATCCGTTTAGGATCGAGTAGGCTGGGGGAATTTCTTCCCCCGTCGGTGCGCCATGCCGGGCGCACCAAATAAAAAACCCCGGGGTCCCCCCGGGGTTTTGGGGCTAGACCGCCGCCTTGAAGCCTGCCCTTATGGCGTTCTGCATTGAGGCTATCTTCAGGTCGTCCATGAAGATGTCTATGCCGAAGACTGCCGCACGGGAGAGGATGTCCTGGGTCCTGGGCCATTCTATGGGCCTGTAGAGAGGTACGTCCTCGGCGTAGGGACAGTCGTAGGGGCAGCGTACGCGGCTGTAGTAGGAGCCCTCCCTCAGGGTCTCCCAGTGCCTGGCATAGTGCCATGTGTTGCCGGAAAGTATCCCGCAGCCGCACCCTGCATCGCCGGCGGCCTTCTGGAAGCGTTTAGCGCTTTCGGCATCGGGAAGAAGTATTACGAGCTGGGTCGCGATGTCGCCTTCGGGGTCCGGGAGATCTCTCAACATGACGCCTTCGGGGAGTTCCAGCCCGTCGAGTATGCGTTTTTTGTTCTTCCTGAGGCTGGCAATGGCGCCGTCGAGTTTTTCCAGCTGGACAAGTCCGATGGCACCCTGGATCTCGCTCATCCTGAAGTTGAAGCCGAGACAGGCCTTCCCCTCGGCCCCGCGTGGGATCGAAAAATCGTGTATGTGACCGTGGTCGTGGTAGTACTCCATCCTGTGGTAGACCTCTTCGTCATCGGTGACTATGAGTCCGCCCTCTCCGACGGTAAGCAGTTTGTAGGGGTCGAGGCTGTAGGGGCCCCACTTCCCCATTGTTCCGACAGCCCTCCCGTGGTAGGTGGCGCCCATGGCCTGGCAGGAGTCCTCAAGAAGCCAGAGACCGTACTCCTCGCAGATCTCCGAGAAGGCATCCAGGTCGGCGGCGGCCCCGAACATGTGCACGGGCATGATGGCCCTTGTCCTGTCGGTGATGAGATCCTCCACCGAGTCGGGGTCCAGGTTGAGGCTTTCGTCGATCTCGGCGAGGACAGGCACCGCTCCGCACTCCAGGATCGCCTCCACGCTGGCGATGAATGTGAACGGAGACGTTATCACCTCGTCCCCCGGGCCTATGCCAAGCCCCCTGAAACCCACGTACAGAGCCGCGCTGCCGCTGCTTACCGCGAGGCAGTGCTTCGCACCGAATTTGGATGCAACGGCCTTCTCGAACTCCTCCACTCTGTAGATGTCGTTCCTCGTCTCCTGGAAGGAGTACCTGTGGACCATCTTCCTCTTTATTACATCGGTTACGGCATCGATCTCGCGCTGATCGAACAGTTCAAAACCGGGCATTACTACATCGCCTCCCTGTATATTGTGACGCAATCCATTTTGGTCATGATCCTCGGATTGTTCTCCATGGGTTTTGCGACCCCCATTGCTTTTTCGGCCATCTCGTCGAGGCGGTCCTTCGTGATCCCGACATCGAGGTCGCCAAGGGTCGCGGGAAGTCCCAGGTCCTCTACGAGATCCCCAAGCGCTTCCGCGCAGAATCCGGCAGCGACATGGTCGGGCTCGTCCTCCTCCTGGGGATACCCTAAAAGAGAGGCCGCATCCGCGAACCTCTCCGGCGATGCGGGTGCGTTCCACCTGGCAACGTGCGGAAGAAGAAGAGCATTCGCCGTACCGTGCGGCACCCCGAACATGCCTCCCAGCGGGTAGGCCAGCGCATGACATGCGGTGACACCAGCGTTGGCAAGCGCAACCCCGCCGAAGAGCGCCGCGAGCATCATTTCTCTCCGGGCCTCGATGTTCTTCCCGCTGAATGTCGCGACACGAAGCCACCTTCCGATGCGCAACATCGCCTCTTCGGCGAACATGTCGCTGAAGGGCGAAGCCTTGAGGCTTGTGTACGCCTCAAGGGCATGGGCCAGGGCATCCATACCGGTCGAAGCGGTGACGTGAGGGGGCATGGATACGGTGAGTTCCGGGTCCAGGAGGCTCATGTCCGGGTAAAGATAGTCACTGTTGATGCCGCCCTTTACTCCATCGCTTTTCCTGATGAGCACCGCCGTGAAAGTAACCTCCGAACCTGTCCCTGCTGTTGTCGGGATCATGATCTTCGGGACACCGGGGTTCTTTACAAGTCCCAGCCCCTGGTAATTTGCGGCCGAACCTTCGTTCGTGACGAGAACGCTCACAGCCTTGGCGACATCCATGGAACTCCCGCCTCCAAGCCCTATGACCGCCTCGACCTTTCTTTCGCGGGCAAGAGCCGCGGCGGCGTCGGTAGTCTCAACGGAGGGTTCCGGCTCCACCTTCGCGAAAACGGCAACCTCGATCCCTGCTTTTCTCACCTGATCGGCGATACGATCAGCAACACCCAGACGCTCCATAGTTTCGTCAGTTACTATCAGCGCGCTCCCTGCACCTGCCGCCTTGACCAATTCTCCTGCTTTCGCTGAAACCCCGGGGCCGAAACTGACCCTCCCCGCCATGAACATGCTGAAATCCATCTGTGATCACTCCCTGTCGTTCAATATGCCCCGGATGTGTTCCCATGAAAGAGCGGACGCTCCTCCGAGGCCTTCCACATATTCACGCCCGCTCTGACCATTGCTTTTTGCACCCGAAAGATCGCTAGCCCAGGCATCGGCCAGATCTGTTGAGTTTCCGACCGTGACGGCCGCTCCCAGTCTGCCG
>DFYG01000025.1 GCA_002382605.1 Synergistaceae bacterium UBA4088
GGGAGAAAAAACAGCCCCTCGTAATGAGCTATCGGAATCCTGAGAACCTGGCCCTTCCTGTACATGCATGTAAAGGGAGTATCATCCCTTTCAACTCTTACATGACAGAAATCGCAAATGAAGGATAAAGANNCTATTCGCGAGCAGGGCTCCTGGCAGCAGGCCGGTCTCTGTGAGAACCTGAAAGCCGTTGCATATTCCAAGAAGAGGAAGCCCCCTTTCAGCATGATCTCTGACAGCCTTTATGATCCTGGATTTGGCAGCCATCGCCCCGCAGCGAAGATAATCTCCGTAGGAAAAACCGCCGGGTAAAACTACCAGATCCGTTCCTTCTGGAAGTACGGTATCTTCATGCCAGGTGAGCGAAGCCTCATTTTTCAGTGTTTCCTTTACAGCATGAACAATATCAAGGTCGCAGTTGCTCCCGGGAAAGACAACGACCGCAGTTTTCATAGGCCGCATCTTTCCACTTCGATCCTCTGGTCTTCTATCAGGTCGTTAACAAGAAGCTCTGAGCACATGGACCCTGCTTTTACAAGCGCTGCCTCTTCGCTTGCTGCTTCGAGCCAGAGCTGGATGTATTTGCCTATTCTTACTTCCTTTATCTCTTCGAACCCTATCCTTTTAAGGGAACGGCCAACTGCCTTTCCCTGAGTATCCAGGACGCCTTCCTTTGGAAAAATCAGAATTTTTGCAAGAAATTTCATTGTTTCTCCTCCTTAGAGATCCTTTTCCAGACTTCCCTGTAAGCGTCGATGACACTGCCGAGATCTTTTCGGAAGCGATCCTTGTCCAGTCTCTCTCCGCTGGATTTATCCCAGAACCTGCAAGTGTCGGGCGAAATTTCATCTGCCAGTATTACAGTATTTTCACTGGTCCTTCCGAACTCCAGTTTGAAATCCACAAGTACAATGTCGATCTGGAGAAAACGCCTCCTGAGAATGTTATTGACATCAAGGCTGATCCTTTTGATCTCATCAACTTCAGCAGGGGAGGCCCATCCGAAAGCGGAAATATGATCCTCGGTAACAATCGGGTCTCCGAGGGCGTCGTCTTTTAAGTAAAACTCCAGAAGCGGCCTGGGCAACTCAACCCCTTCTGGCACCCCCAGCCTCTTGCACAGGGAGCCTGTCGTGATGTTTCTTACCACTACCTCCAGCGGAATTATTTCGACCCTTCTGACCAGCTGGTGCGTCTCATCAACCATCTTTACGAAGTGAGTGGGGATTCCAAGGGAATCGACATATTCAAGAAGATTGCCGCTAATTTTGTTGTTCAGGCTCCCCTTGCCGGAAACGTTTGATTTTTTCTGAGCGTTAAATGCTGTCATGCTGTCCTTGTATTCGATCAAAAGAACTGAAGGGTCATCGGTCTCAAAAAGTTTCTTTGCTTTTCCTTCATAAAGCATCGGGTATTTTCCCAACTTTCATTCCCCCTGTTTCGTTTTATGTTTACATTATTTGTTCAATACTGATAAATGTCAATAAAAAGAGCCCTGGATTTTTGGGGTGCCTTGTTCGTGACAGAAATAACGTTTCATGTTAAAATTATCGCAAATTATGGATTGATGCCTCTGTAACCCCTTTTCAGGTTTCAGAAGGACTCAATCTACAAACCTTGAGCCCCGGTTGGGGCCGATTGCCCGGAGGAGGAATTATTTTTATGAGCACTTTCAAAACCCCTGTGGAACTGGCGAAGTCCGCGTGCCTCGCGGCGAAGGCAAAGGTCGCATGGAGTGTCCCTCAGATGCTCGTTCTTGGTATTATGGCAGGCGCTTACATAGCCTTTGGTGGCTGGCTTATGACTGTTGTTACCCATGATCTCGCGGCGACAATGGGAGTCGGTTTTGCCAAGTTCCTGGGAGGGGCGGTATTCAGCGTAGGCCTGATGCTTGTAGTAATAGCCGGCGCGGAGCTCTTCA
Organism: Synergistaceae bacterium UBA4088; assembly: GCA_002382605.1. Taxonomy (GTDB): domain Bacteria; phylum Synergistota; class Synergistia; order Synergistales; family Thermovirgaceae; genus UBA2252. The sequence continues at coordinate 1,922 of DFYG01000025.1, forward strand.
CCGGCAATTGCATGATGCCGTTGAGCGTCATGGCTGGATGCACGCCTATGAGTGGTGTTTTGAGGAACTGGTTCTGGGTCTATGTAGCAAACTTTCTGGGGAGCGTCCTCGTAGCGTTCCTCATCTACTACTCCGGCCTCTGGAAGGGCGCCATGGGGGTCTATGCCTTAAAAATCGCCGCAGGGAAGATGAATCTCCCCATCGGCGAAGCTCTTGTCAGGGGGATCCTTTGTAACTGGCTCGTCGTTCTCGCGGTTTGGATGAGCATGGCAGCAACAGATATCATCGGCAAGGTATGGGCCATATTCTTTCCGATCATGGCTTTTGTCGCATCGGGCTTCGAACACTCTATCGCCAATATGTACTTTATGACCCTTGGCCTTCTTCTCAAGGGAGTCCCTTCAGTCGTAAGCGGAGCCGGTCTTTCTCCCGAGGTCTTTTCCAATGTCACCGCTGGCGGGTTTCTCCACAACCTGATACCGGTGACAATCGGCAACATGATCGGCGGTATTTTCTTCGTTGCCATATTCTATTTCCTGGTTTTCAGGACCAATCTTGAGGACATCGGCTAGAAGGCCGGGAAAGTCCCTGAACAGAGATCCAAAAGAAAACCGTGGCGGCAGCGGCTTTTTAAACGCTGCCGCCCTTATTCTGGCCGGTGGGCAGGGTAGGAGAGCGGGAGGGAGCAAGCTCTTCATGGCTTTTGACGGAGTTTACCTGGTGGAGAGATTACTCGAAAAGATGCCCGCTCTCTTCAGTCAGGTCATTTTATCTTGCCGGGCTGAGGAGGCCGCTTCATTCCGGCGGTTGTTCGGTAGCCTCTTCTCCGGCCACGATCTCAGGATCGTAACCGACAGGGCAGAGAGCGTAGGGCCTCTTGAGGGG
>DFYG01000073.1 GCA_002382605.1 Synergistaceae bacterium UBA4088
CCTTTCACGAGTTCGAGGACACGGGTCTTCTGGATTCCGTCTCTGCCCTGGTGAACTCGGGAAAAGTAAAGATCTTCACCGTGGGCAGTATTGATGGTCAGTCATGGGCCAACGGGGGTATCCACCCTGCCGGGCGTGCAAAGCGCCACCTTGATTACGAAAAGTACATTATCGGGGAGGTCGTGCCCTTCATTCACCGCCATTGCGGGAACAATGACCTGAAACTCCTGACCTGCGGCGTGAGCATGGGTGGCTACCATGCTGCCAATTTCTTCTTCAAAAAGCCCGACATTTTCGACACCATGATCTCCATGAGCGGCATCTTCCAGCTCAGTTCCCTGATCGGTGATTACATGGACGACAACGTCTATTTCAATTCGCCGATCCATTACCTCCCGAACATGGAGGATCCCTGGTACCTTGAAAGATACCGGACGGGCAAAATTGTGATTTCCGTCGGTCAGGGCCGCTGGGAGGAACCTGCCATCGAAGACGCTAAAAACCTGGCCTCAATTCTGGAGAAAAAGGGGATCAGCTGCTGGCTCGATATGTGGGGCTACGACGTCGACCACGACTGGCCCTGGTGGAGGAAGATGCTCCCCTACTACCTGGAGTCGCTGGGGATATAGCCGGGCAACCGTTTCAACGGCTCCGCGGAACGACCTTTTCTGGAACCTTGAGGATCGTCCTGAGCGATGACATCCTTTTCCGTGCCAGCCGTTTGGCAACCTTCGTGGATAGCAGTTCCAGGTCTATGGTCCTGCCTATGCGTTTCAGCTCCAGCCGGTCGGCGTCCCAGAGGCAGGCCGTCAACGGGTCGGTGGTGACCTCCCCGCCGGCATGCCCTTCGATTGCATCGCAGATCCTGTCAACTTCCAGGTGAGGGAAGAACCTTTCGATCAGTCCCCGGGCAAGGACCGCCGAATCATGGGGGTGTTCGAGGTCGTTCCCGTCGTTCCGCCTGGCGCAGTCGTGCAGGAAACCCATGACGACCGCCGACTCAACATCCTCGCCCACTGCCTCGGCAAGCCTCCCCGACAGGATCGCCACCCTTCTCAGATGGGAGATCCCGTGCAAACCCAGCCCCCTGCATGTACAGAAAGGAGCCAGCAGATCCTCAGCATTTTTTGCCATTTCCACGATCTTGTCTTTTATCATCTTTGTTCCTTCCTGTTTTCGGGGATAACCCTTCTCAGATCAGGCGTATTGACTCTTATGAGGACCATCTCGTGCATCTCCTCGAAATGGTGTCGGCTGGAACAGAGACCCGAAAATTAAAAGCCCTGGCCCGACCCTCATGGAATCTCCTTTAAACTTGAAAAATATATCATTATTGATATAATTACTGCAACTGGAGGCAGGAAATGCAAACAAAAGACCGCTCTCCTTCTAACCGATGGTCGGTTCTTTTCGCAGAAAAAGCCGTCCTTGAAGAGTTTAACTCTATTCCTGTCGACTTGCAGGCGAGCCTGACTCACCTTATTGAAATGATCCAGTATCTTGGTCTGACGGCGATAGGGTTACCTTTTGTCAAACACGTGGAAAAAGACCTTTGGGAGCTTAGGGCGAAAGGGAAAAGCGGAATTGCGAGAGGTCTTTACGTAACAGGAAGCGGCAGGTGTGTTTACATTTTGCGGGTGATCCACAAGAAATCCGCCAGGCTTCGCCGTAACGACATAGAGACCGCGATGAAAAGAGCTGGGAGGATCGATAAATGAGCATCAACTTCAACGAGGTCAAGAAAGAACTTCTCAAAAACCCCGAATTCAAAAAAGAGTACGAAGACCTGTCCAGCGAATATAGGATCGCCCGGATGCTGATAATGACTCGCCTGAAATCCGGATTGACCCAGCAGGAAGTTGCTGAACGAATGGGGACTTCTCAATCTGCAGTAGCCAGAATGGAATCCGGGAAACTGGGAAATCTTAAAACGATAGAAAAATACGCCGAAGCAACCGGCAACCGGATCACCTTTCAGATTCAACGGGTTGCAAGCAACAAGTAAGAAGTAAATATTGCAGGAACCTCATAGAGGATAAGATCCGCTCATTTTTCCTTTCCTCCCGCTCCCCTTTTGCCTCCTCGTCCCATTCGTCTGCCCTCTTCTGAAGCCTGCAGGCACGAAGCCTTGCCTAGTGGGATGGATTCTATCAGGGGCGTTTCAATATGCAGCACCATGTCAAAACCCCTTTCCCGATCATCTGACCGTTTTGCAAAGTCAATGGCAGACACCTGTGGCACTTAAAGGTTTGACACCTATGAGCATGCTCCGGGGATATAGCAGACAGCCCGTTCAACGACCGGCGGGAGAACGAACAAACCCGGCACATCAAAACACCGGGGTGCCGGGTCCCCTGTAACAGAAATATCAGGCTTGCCTTACGTCCTTGACCCTCAATCCGAAAACTCCTCGAAACTCATTGCCCTATACTGCGCCATTGGCTTGCCGGGCACACCAATAGCCTGGACCGGGCAGAAGGCAACGCAGCGCTGGCAGCTCTGGCACAGCTCCGATCTTATTACCGGGACACCATCCTTTACTTCGAAAGCTCCTGCGGGGCAATTGTCGACGCATCTCATGCACCGGACACAGACATTCCCATTCACCTGTATAGGGATAAATTTATAAAAAAGCTTAAGGGCTTTCCCGCTGGTCACAAACCAGTGCCACATGGAAGGTAAAAAAGGAATTCCCTTGCTCCATTCTGATTTACCCGCGACCAGCGCGTCGGCAAAATCCCTTGCCTTCTCCAGACCTGCCACAACCAGCCTGCTGTTTTTATCCTCGGGCAGG
>DFYG01000094.1 GCA_002382605.1 Synergistaceae bacterium UBA4088
TCGACCACGCTGTTCCGGCTCCTACTGACAAGCACGCCGAAACCCTCCTCGCACATGATCTGGTGGCAGACGCCGCCCTTGCTTGTGACGTCGTAGAAGTTACTGATCCCCTGCTCCTTGACGAAGGCGCGGATCTGCATGTGGTTTTCGGCGTGCTTGTCAGTAGGAGCCGGAACAGCGTGGTCGAGAATGAAGACCAGGTTGTCGGGTTTCCATACCTTCTTCACACCTATCTTTTTGAAGGTCTTCGAGATGGGAGCGGCGTTGTCGTGGCTCATGCAGAAGTCTGGTTCGACGATCACCACCTGACCGGCGGATACGGATTCTCCAGCCGCCTTGCCAAGTACCTTTTCAGCGAATGTTTTGCCCATGCCGTTTTCTCCTCCCTCCTACTTCTTTTCTGCAGCCTTTTCCTTGAGATACTCGATCAGGCCGCCGGCTTTCATGATGTCTTTTTCAAGATCGGCAACCGCGTCGCCATGGAAAGTGTTGCCGTTGGTGACATCCTTGATCTCACCCTTGAGAAGGTTTACCTCGAGCTGATCTCCGTCCTTGATCTTTCCGTCCTTTATCGCCTGGCTGAGTCCTTTTACGAAGAGTACCGGATAGCCGTTGTTGATGGCGTTGCGGTAGTAGATGCGCGAGAAGGACTCGGCCAGAATTACCGGCACGCCGGCATACTTGAGGCAGTAGACAGCATGCTCGCGCGATGAACCGCAGCCGAAGTTGGTCCCCGCGACCACGAAATCGCCTTCCTTTACCTCTTTGGCGAAATTCTCCTTGCCGGGGAAGTACTCAAAGGAGTACTGCGGCATTTTTTTGGGATCTGTCTCGGCCAGGTACTTGTTGTGATAGATGAGGTCAGTGTCGACGTCATCATTGAAAACCCAGGCCCTTCCGTGAAGGATCGTCTTGTCCATGAATAGTTCCCTCCCTATCCGAGGATATCCCTGGGATCTGTGACCTTGCCGCGAACGGCAGTGGCCATTGCGGTCATCGGACTTGCCAGGTATGTGTGGCTGCCCTTGCCCACTTTGCCTATGAAGTTCCTGTTGGTCGTTGACATTCCCACGTCTCCGCCCGGGAGCGTGCCGTAATGCTCGGCGGTGCAGAGAGCGCAGGTCGGATTGGTGAAGATCACTCCGGCCTCAAGGAATTTCTGGATATAGCCTGCCTCGGCGCACTGCAGCATGACCTCGCGCGTGGCAGGAGTTACGATGGCCCGCATTCCGGGAGCTATCTTGAAGTTGGCGGCCTTGAGAACTTCAAAAGCGGCGGTGATGTCCTCGAACCTGCCGTTGGAGCAGGATCCTATGTGGACCTGGTCGACGTGCGCTCCGGCGACTTCGCGGACCTTTTTGACATTGTCGGGAGCATCGGGGCAGGATGTCATCGGTTCGAGGTCATCGACGTTGAACTCCAGCTCCTGGCAGTAGACAGCGTCCGGATCTGCGGAGAGGGTTTTCACCCGGTCCACGACTTCCTTGCCGGCCCTCTCTACGAGCCAGTCGAGGACCTTTCCGTTCGGCATGATGAGCCCGACCTTGCCGCTCATCTCGGTGACCATAGAACAGAGGGTGATCCTGTCGGCAAGGGAAGCCTTCTCGATGGTGTCGCCGCAGAACTCGACGGACATGAAGAACATTCCATCCGCGCCCAGCGTTCCCACTATGTCAGTAAGCAGGTCGCGCATGCAGACTCCCTTGTTGAACGCACCGTTGACGGTGACCTTCATCGACTCAGGTACGCGGAACCAGTTGGTCCCCTCGAACCACGAGGCTACGATGTCGGTGTTCCCGACGCCGGTTGCAAAGGCTCCAACGGCCCCAAGCAGGTTCATGTGGCTGTCGGTGCCGAGGATCACATCGCCGGGCTTTACAAGGCCGTGTTCCAGGAGAACGTGCTGTCCGATACCCCAGTTGACATCAAAGACCTTTTTGATGCCCTGCTGTTTGGCGAATTCGCGGATGATCTTCTGGTTGACGGAAACCTTCTCGGAGTGCGATGGAGCCTGAAGGTCGAAAGTGAATGCGACCTTGTCTGGATCCCATACCTTGCCCTTTTTTTCGGTGACCTCTTCAAACTGGAGAACGCAGTTGGCGCCGCCGAAGTCCCTGGCCGTGGAAAGGTCGATGTTGCACCAGACCCTGTCCCCGACCTTGACTTCCTTGCCGGCTGCCCGTTTCATGATCTTTTCGATCATTGTTTTGCCCATGGGTCACGCACCTCCCTTAATTGATATTTTCGGCTACAGAAGTCCGAGGAACGATTTGATCGTCTCGAAGTTGATGAAATCACACTTGTTGATGACAACGGCCTCCGGGCAGCGGTACGCACCGTCGCCTTCCTTGGCGTGTACCGCTATGCAGTGGCAGATGCGGGAGGGTACGTCGTTGCGCATCGCGAGTCCCACGCCGGAGAACGGGTGGCGGAGGTCTTTGCCCATCTTCGATTTGACGGCTTTTCCGTCCTTCTTCTCGTATTCGACCAGTTTGCCAACGTCGTGCAGGATGGCTCCGGCAATCAGCGTATCGTGATCCAGCGCAAAGCCGCCGCTGTTCTTGTAGAGAGGGTTGTACTCCTCGTATATCTTCTTTGCCATCCGTGTTACGCCCCTGTTGTGTACGTTAAGGGAAGCGGGGCAGTCAGGGATGAGAAGAGTGAACGGTATCTTGTCCATATCCTCGGGTTCCCATCCGCCTGTCCTGAGTGCGTCCTCGATAGTAGCTACGACCTTGTCTTTGAGACCATTGTCCTGGATCCAGTCGATCTCCGGGATCATTTTGATGATCCTGTCTTTCATGTGAACACCCCTCCAGAATATTTTTTGAAGCCTTGCCGCTCTATTGATGTTACTTGACCTCGAGAGCCAGTGCTTCCTGCAGCGTTCTGTAGACCCGTTCAATGTGTCTGGCCGAAAGTGATTGAGCTCTTGCGACGTCGTGATCTATGATCGCGTCATAGATGGCCTGGTGTTCGTTCAGAAAAGCCTCCCTGTCCGCCAGGAGAGAGTAGATCCGTTCGTGGGTAGCCATAATAAGATTGAATGTCATCTTCACGATGTTGATGAATACGAAGTTGTGCGTTGACTCGGCCAGAGCCAGGTGAAAATCGAAATCGGCCTGTGACCGGGGTTCGATCATTTCCAGGTTTTTTTCCGTTCGTGAGAGAACCTTGCGCAGTTTCATGAGATCTGCCGGTATGGCATGCATTGCTGCGGTCGCCGCTATTGCGGGATCGAGGACCCGGCGGGCCTCCATAAGCTCAAGAACGGCTTCGTCTTCCAGGGGCATATTTCTGCTGTCTGCCGTATCCCCACGGGGCTTTCGGACGAACCGCCCCTTGCCAGGGACGCTGTCGATGAGCCCCAGAAGTTCAAGGACCCTGAAGGCTTCCCTTAATGAACTCCTGCTGACTCCCATGTCACCCATCAGTTGGCGTTCGGGAGGGAGAGGGTCTCCCGGCTGGAGTTCCCCGGAAGATATGGAGTCTTTCAACTGGCTTACAACCTGTTCGTATATCCTTGTATGTCGTAGTTTTTTGTCGGTCATCTCTACCCTCCTCGGTGGACCACCCAGTACACTTTATATACCAAGCATACCGTTTGTGCAATAGTTATCAAGAAGACTAAATGTTCAGACATTTAACCGCTCGGCACTTTAATGCATACAAAAATTTGACATGCAATTTGGTTTGCCCTACATTATAAAAACCGGGGGTATAGTGAACGGCTCTGTGCTGTGAAATATCAGATTGAAAGTTATTCCATGCTTCTTCCCAGGCAGCATCCTGATCTGTTTTTCAGTAGTTTCCTGTCGTGCCGTTTCCGCATTGCTTCGGAAACAGGGCTTCTGACCTTCCTAACCTGGTTTAAATTGATAAGTTTTTTCAGGGCCCCCACGAAGGTCAACAAATCCAAAGGAGGGATTTTTGATGAGGAATGGGAGAAAGGTTCTTTTTGCACTTTTACTTGCCCTTTTGATAGGGGTGGTATCGATCCAGGCGGCATTTGCCGGTGAAAAGGTTGTTATGGTCGACTTCAGCTGGAGCAGTGTCCAGATGCACAACCGTATTGCCGGATTCATCCTGGAGCACGGTTACGGGTACTCTCCGGATTACATGTTCGCCGAATCCGTACCGGGTCTTACCGGCCTCCAGCAGGGTGATATCGATATCGCGATGGAGATGTGGATCGACAACGTTCTTGAGTGGTACAACGATGCCGTTGTCGATAAAAAGCAGGTTCTGAATCTCGGTCCCGTATTCCCCGACTCTCCGCAGGGGTGGTATGTCCCGACCTATATGATAAAAGGCGACGAAAAACGCGGGATAAAGGCCACTGCACCAGATCTCAAGTCGGTCTTTGACCTTCCCAGATACAAAGAGCTGTTCAAGGATCAGGAAAACCCGAAGATGGGGCGTTTCTACAACGCCATTCCGGGGTGGGTGGTCCATGATATCAACCTCAAGAAGCTAAAGGCCTACAAACTCACCGACACATTCGTGAACTTCGACCCGGGGTCACAGACCGCTCTGCAGACTGCCATTGTTTCCGCGTATGAAAAGGGAGAGCCTGTACTTGCCTATTACTGGGAGCCGGAGTGGATCATGGGGATGCTCGACATGACCATGCTGGAGGAACCTCCATACGACCCCGAACGCTGGGGCGAGGGGAAGGATTATGGGTGCGCGTTCCCTGCTGCACGTGTTCACATCGGCATCAACGCGGCTTTCGCTGATAAGAATCCGCAGGTGCTGGAATTCCTGAAAAAATATGAGACGACACTTGCCCAGAACAACGCGGCCCTGGCCTATATGCAGCAGGAAGAGGCCAAGGTGGAAGATGCCGCTATCTGGTTCCTGAAAAACTACGGCGATGTCTGGAAAGAGTGGGTCCCCGGAGACGTGGCCGGCAAGGTGGAAGCGGCGCTTGCAAAAAAGTAGACGGGCATGACGGAGAACATTATCGAAGTTTCCGAACTCTGGAAAGTCTATTCGAAGAAAGATATCAACTTTAACGTCGAAGATGAAGATATGATCGAGTCGCTGGATGTATCCGGCGACTCGGTCGTTGCAGTCAGGAATGTCTCTTTTTCGGTGAAGCCGGGTGAGGTCTTCATCGTAATGGGGCTCTCCGGCAGTGGAAAATCAACCCTGATCCGCTGCCTGTTGAGACTTGTCGACATTTCGTGGGGAAGCGTCAGGATCAACGGCCAGGAGATAACTGCCATGAACAAGAGAGAGCTAACAGAGTTTCGCCGTCATCAGGCCGCAATGGTCTTTCAGCATTACGGTCTTCTGCCCCATAAAACAGTGATAGAGAACGTGGCTTTCGGACTGAAATTGCGCGGTGTCCCCAAAAAAGAGCGCAGGGAGCGGGCCGCTGAAACCCTCAAGATAGTAGGCCTGGAGAAGTGGGACAATTACTACCCCGCATCTCTGAGTGGAGGGATGCGACAGAGGGTGGGCATTGCCCGCGCCCTGGTGGCGGACACTCCGCTGCTGCTTATGGACGAGCCATTCAGCGGCCTTGATCCCCTTATCCGCCGCGAAATGCAGGAAGAGCTTGTCCGCATCCAGGAGGAGCTTCACAAGACTATTTTTTTCGTTACTCACGACCTGGATGAGGCGATGCGGCTCGGGGACCGCATGGCCGTGATGAAGAACGGAGAGATAGTGCAGATCGGGAAACCCCCTGAGGTTTTTGCCAACCCCGCGGATGACTATGTCGCACGATTTGTCCAGGACAAACGCGAAGAGATAAGAAAGACGGACGAACAGATGGCGGCGCTTGCGACGCAGCCGGAAAAGGCAGTGAATAACGATGTTTCCTGAATCGCTGAGATTTTCTGTCGCAAAAAGCGTTAACCAAGGCATCAGGTGGCTTCTGCAGACGCACGGTTCAGCTTTCGACAGCTTCTCGTCGGGGATACTTGGCCTGCTCCTCTGGGTACAGGGGCGGCTTGTGTCCGTACCGTGGTGGGGATACATTGTGATCGTAGCCGTAATGGCCTGGATCGCGACAAGGAAGATAGTTCCGACGCTCGTTCTGGCGTTCCTGCCATTCTTCATCGGCATGTTCGGTCTGTGGGGGCTTGCCATGGAAACCCTGGCGCTTGTGATCACCTCGGTGGTCATAGCCCTGGCCATCGGTATCCCGTTTGGGATCTTGATGGCGGAAGCAAACCTCTTTGCGGATATCATCAAGCCGATCCTCGACGCCATGCAGACGATGCCGAGTTTCGTATACCTCATCCCGGCGATGATGCTCTTCGGCCTTGGCAAGGTCCCAGCGGTCATTGCCACCCTGATATACGCACTTCCGCCTGTTATGAGGCTGACATGCCTTGGGCTGCAGCAGGTCCCCAAACCCGTCCAGGAGGCGGCACGTGCATACGGGGCAACAAGGTGGCAGCTTCTCAAAGAGGTTCGCATACCCCTTGCCATGCCATCCATTCTTGCCGGAGTCAACCAGACCACGATGATGGCTCTTGCGATGGTGGTAATAGCCTCAATGATCGGTGCGCGGGGACTGGGCCAGGAAGTATTGATGGCTATCAACCGCATAGACGTCGGAAGGGGATTCGAGGCTGGGATCTCCATAGTCATCATGGGGATAGTCATAGACCGGATCACACAGGGTCTTGCCAAAAGGTGGGATCCGAACAGGAGGTAGATCCGTGACCCGTAAATCGTCAATCGTGAATCGTGAATCGGAAAATATAAAACATAAAATACCGCAAGGCCGGGGTCGTATCGCGTCCGACCTTTACTGTCCATCAATTACCCTTGATGTCTTTTGCTGTACGAAGCCTTATTGATTGAACTTATTTTGCCGTACAATATCCACGATTTACGATTCACGATTCACGGAAATTTTTAGGTATTTCCCCCATCGACCTTCACCGCCAACAGAGTATAAAATAGCAGCAAGAGATAAAACAAGATGTTTCCCCCAAACTTTTTTTATCAGGAAAGGATGACGATCTTGAAAAGGATATCCCTGCTGGTTTCTGGTCTTCTGCTATGTGCCGTATCTGTTGCGACTGCGGCGGGAACGGAACTCTCAAAGGACACGCTTTTTGTCGAGGCTGCTTGGCTCAAGGCCAATATCTCGAATGTCTCTGTCATCGATGCTCGTCCGGCCTCCATGTACCAGAAGGGACACATCCCCGGAGCAGTCAATGCGGAATGGACTTATTTTGCCAACATGAAAGGTCAGCCGGGAAGTCCCGGGTGGGGAGATCTGTTCTCCAGGGAAACGCTGGCCAAGAAAATAGGGGCCCTGGGCATCAGCGGCAAGAAGCCCGTAGTCGTATATGGTGATTGCGGAGGATGGGGTTCCGAGGGTTGGGTAGTATGGATCCTGCATCTTTCCGGCGTTACCAGCGCAAAAAAACTGGATGGAGGGTACAACGCCTGGGTGGCCGCCGGAGGTAAGGCCTCGACAACCGCAACAAAACCCAAAGGTGTGGCTTTCTCCATTCCGGCCTTTCAGGGAGGGCTCAACGTAACGACCCCCTGGCTGGCTTCAAAACTGGGAGAGGTCACCATCATAGATGCGCGTACCCCCTTTGAGTACGAGGGCGGCAGGCTCTTCCAGGAAAAACGGGGAGGACATATACCAGGAGCCATAAACATCCCGTTCGATGTAGTTTTCAAGGGTGACATGACAGTTCGCGAGATCAATGATCTCCAGTCCATTTTCACAATGCATGGCCTCGACCCGGAGCAGGAGATAATAGTTTACGACACTGCGGGAGTAAGATCTGCTTATCTTGTCATGGTCCTGCGAATGGCCGGATTCGAAAAAGCCCGCAATTACGATTCGTCCTTCCAGGAGTGGGCCGGCAATATGGAACTGGAGGTTGTCCAGGGAAAGGAACCGGGCCGACCCGCGAAAGATGAGCTGGCCACGGAGAATCCCCTGCCTCAGGCGACACCGGTGCCTCAACAGACCACCTAAGCGTTGATGCCTATCTCCGTAAAAGTATCCACCGGTGGGAGTTACAGTTTCGACCCCCCAGTAACGGGGCAGGACATTCTCAACAAAGTCGGAGCAGGACTGGACCGGAACATTGTCGCCTGGCACGTCAACCACTATCTTCGTCCGCTGGACTGGCTTCTGCATGATGACGCACTGGTTGATTTTGTCGACACTGCTTCATTCGAAGGGATGTCTGTCTATCGGGGAGCACTTACTTTCGTTCTCTCTCTTGCATGCCGGGGAGCTCTGGGAGAAGGCATCTCGGTCCGCCATTCGATAAGCGACGGTTACTACTGTGAATTACAGTCAGGTCCGATCTCGCCGGAACAGACCAGGATAGTAAAAGAAGCGGTGGAGTTCATCATTGGAAGGGACCTCCCTATCAAACGGGAGGTCCTCGCTCTTGATGTGGCACGGAGAATTTTTGAGGACCAGAACGAACCCGACACTGCCAATCTTCTGAAATACGCCGGGATGGATCCTGTCATCCTCAATGAATGCGATGGCGTTTACGGATTCTTCCACGGGCCGCTTGCTCCTTCGACAGGTTATCTGTCATCGTGGGATCTTGTGCCCTTCCGGGAAGGAATGGTCCTTCGCTTTCCCACAGTGGCATCACCCAGAGAGCTGCCCCCCTTCAAGCCCGCCGAAAAACTGGCAGGTGTCTTCCGCGAATACGGAGAATGGCTTCAGATCCTGGGAGTCAAAACTATGGAAAGTCTTCACTGTCAGATAACGGCGGGAAAAGGCAAGGAACTTGTACTTGTGAGCGAGGCGCTGCACAGCCAGAAACTCGATCGGATGTCCGAGAGGATCGTGTCTGGAGGGAAGATCCGCCTGGTGTGTATATCAGGGCCTTCCGGTTCGGGCAAGACGACCTCTGCCGCGAGGCTTTCGATCCACCTCCGGGCCCTCGGGTTCAGACCGGTGGCCATATCGCTTGACGACTACTTTGTAGACAGGAAGAAGACCCCAAGAGACAAGGAGGGAAACTACGATTTCGAGTCGATAGACGCGCTGGATCTCGATCTGGTCAACGAACATCTTGTGGCCCTCCTTGAGGGTGGAAGCGTAGCTGTTCCACGGTTCAACTTCATAACGGGCAGCCGCGGGCCGGGACATGAAGTTCACCTGGAAAAGGGCGACATACTCATAATCGAGGGCATCCACGGCCTCAACAACCGTCTCACATGCTCGGTGCCGGATCCCCTGAAGTTCCGCATCTACATTTCACCGCTCACCGGGATAAGCCTTGACAGGCATAATCGCACGAGCACAACCGATAACAGGCTTCTTCGCAGGCTCGTCCGTGATCACAGACTCCGGGGCAAGAGCGCCGAGACGACCCTGGCGCAGTGGCCTTCAGTCATCAGGGGAGCTCAAAAGTACATCTTTCCCTACCAGGAGCAGGCGGATGAAATGTTCAACTCCGCCCTTGTCCACGAGCTTTCGGTACTCAAGGGGTACGCGGAACCTCTTCTCAGAACCGTCAGCGAGGAGTCGCCCGCTTTCGGAGAGGCGCAGAGACTTCTCAACATTTCCAGGTACATTCCCTATATTCCTGCAGATTTCGTTCCAGACAACTCGATCCTCCGTGAATTCATCGGAGGCGGCTGTTTTGAGTAGTCCGGGAACCGTTAATCGTAAATCGTTAATCGTTAACCGCAAGACCGGGGAACATCATCTCATCCCGTTGATGTCCACCACTCGATTTTCATCGGAGATCGGGAATGTAGTTTGCTCTGTTCCGGACCCTTCGATTCACGATCNNCGATTTACGATTCACGCCTTAAGGTTTCTCCCATGCGCGTGACAATGTCCGACGTCGCTGCCGCGGCGGGGGTCAACAAGGCCACCGTCAGCCGGGTCCTCAGGGGTGATCCGAGGATCAGTTCCGCGACCGGAGAGAGGGTCTGGAGTGTCATAAAGGCTCTGGGCTACCGGCCGGATGCTATAGCACGGGGGCTTTCAAGCCGGAGCAGCGACACGATCGGAGTTTTTTTCAGGGACCTTTCCGCCTCCTGGGCCGGAGAGTTTCTCGCCGGGTTTGAACGCGTGATGTCCCGGAACGAGTGCGAATGCATTGTCCGGGCAACAGGCGGGGACCCGCAGCAGCGGCGAAACGCAATGTTCCGACTCCTGTCAAGGAGGGTCGACGGATTGGTGTGGCTCGACGGTCCTCCGGAACCTGATGCTGAAGTTCCGGGTGTTACCGTAGGGATGCCGTCCCCTTCGGGAGTCTCGGTTCTTGTCGACATAGAGGCGGCAGCGTCCCTTCTTCAGGGCCTTGCGGGGAGAAAGGAGATTGAGATACTGCAGGGCGAGCGCCCCTTTTTTCCCGGCCTGATAAAGTTTCTGCCCGGAAACAGAAATAAAGGGGACGGGACCGTCAAAGTCTTTGACGGGATCCTGCCCCCTGGTTCTGGACCTGTTCCCGGGGATTTCCGTGTTATATGCACTACACGGAAATCCCCGGCCTTCTTCCCCGGTTCATGGAAGCTCTACTGGCCCGCCTTCGAACTGGGGACCCTTTCTGCCAGGGTGCTTCTGAACACGATAAGGGGCAGGGGAGTCCGCCCCGAAACGGTCAGACTGCTCCCGGTCCTTTCCGGCCCTTCCTAGGAACCTCCGTGTACCCTGTGCACCGAGAGAAGATCTGCAAGAAGCGCCTGCCCTGTCTCCACCCTCCCGGCACCGGGGCCGACAATGGTAACCTCGCCCAGATGGTCCGTGACAAGGGTTATTGCGTTCGTTGCGTCCATGATCCCGGCAAGCGGATGTGTCAGGGGGATCTCCTTCGGGGCTACCTTCGCAACAAGTTTCCCATTCTCCCTTCCCACTTCCGCGATCAGCTTGATGCGTGCTCCTCGCCCGGCCGCCGCCTTGATGTCTTCACTGGTGATACCTGTGATACCCGTCCGGTCCACGTCCTCAACACGGATCGGCTCGCCCATAAGAACCTTTGCCAGAACCTGTACCTTCACCGCCGCGTCCCAGCCCTCAACATCGCCTGTGGGGTCGGCCTCCGCGTAACCAAGGTCCTGTGCCTTTTCAAGCGCCTCACCATAGGCCATTCCCTCTTCCATCCTCGTAAGGATGTAGTTCGTCGTGCCGTTGAGTATCCCCATTGCGCCGGTGATATCGCAGCCAGCCAGAGCCTCGCGGGCCAGGTTCATAGTGGGAGTGCCGCTCATTACAACTCCCTCGAAGAAATAGGACACACCCCGTTGATCCGCCAGATCCATAAGTTCCGGCAGTGCAAGGGAGACTGGCCCCTTGTTCGTTGAAACAACGTGGATCCCGTTCTCCAGTGCCGTGCGGATGTTACCGACGCCGGGCTCCCCGGTCCTGAGGTCGGTATATGTAGCCTCGGTGATGATGTCGGCGTAGTTTCCCGATATAAGCGAGATCGTATCCTTATCAGTCGAGTCCGGGTGTTCCTTCAGAGATCCTGTCCTGTCGATCGCTGCCAGGACGGATGCAAGATCTATCCCCTTCGGGTTGAAAAGTGAACCCTTCACCGGATCCGCTATGAAGGTTATTTCATATTCGAAGCCGTAGCGCTCCTTCAGTGCGTCACGTTTTTTATCCAGAATTCTTGCCAGCCCCTGGCCGACGTTCCCGAAACCCACGCATCCTATCTTCCACATACTCCGGTGCACCTCCCGTTAAGTGCGCTGGCGGATGCCGAGCCTTTTCAGCGCGGCCTCCGTGGGTCGCCCATCCGCGTCCCAGTCTCTCAGCGAATAGTACTCGTCAAGCATCCTGTCGAAATCCTTACGTGCCAGGGAAACGGTATGCTCCCCCCGCGGGGGCATGGGAAGGGGATCCTCGAACATCCTTGGCGGAAGAGTATCGTCCTTCCTTGAGATCCCGGCCTCCCGGATATTGAAAAGACGGATGTGGTTCCATATACGCTCACCGGCGAGGAGGTACTCCTCCTCACTGAGATCCCATCCGGTGACGTGCTTCAGGCAAGCCAGAGCTCTTCCCTGGGCATAAGGAGCAAAATCGCAGACAACGAGGGAGTAGGCGGCGGCGCGCTCGTCCTGCGCCGATTTTACAGTAAGTGCCATCCCCTCGGTGCTGAAGCGGGGCAGAAGTCCATCGAGCTCTCCCAGAACGGTCCACGCTCTCTGGTGACATCCACCGCGATCGGACGTGGCGTATGCCAGGGCCATCCCCCATGTTGCACGAGGCTCGTAACCGGGAAGCTCCATCCCCTTGACGTGGATCGCGAAGTGATCGGTACCCTCGCCGATCTCCCTGGCGGCGGCACGTACGCCTTTGGCGAGCGTCGCGCCAAGCCCTCTCCGGTAGGCGATATCCTCGAGGAGTCCTACCTGGCCCTCTGAATCACCGAACTCCGGAGCGTCAGGCAGAATACCCCTCTGTCTGCACTCCATGGCGAAGGACACGGCAACTCCGGCGGATATGGAATCAAGCCCGAGCTGGTTGCATACCCTTACGGCTTTGGCGAGTTGCGGCATCTTGCCTATCCCGTTGTTGCTTCCTAGAAGAGCAATGGACTCGTACTCCACCTTCACCGGATGACCTTCATCCTCCAGGACCTTGCCGCAAACGATCGGGCAGTTCGAGCAGGCCACGTCGCGTTTGGTGTAGTGTCTCAGGTTGGTGGATGTCAGCCCGTAGATCGGTGTAAAATACCCCTGCTGAAAATTGTTGGTGGGGAGGATCCCCGTTCGGCTCATCGACTCCACCAGCGACGCTGTGCCGACAATGCGTCTCGTGTGTATCGAATCGCTGGCGTTGATGCCCTTGATGATCTCGGTGACCTGCTCCCTGAAAGCGCTCTCGTTTAACAGCTGGATGCTGCCGATCCCTTTTACGGCTATGGCCTTAAGGTTCTTGCTCCCCATTACGGCACCAGTTCCGCCGCGTCCGGCCACGCCGGCTCTTGTCTTGTCGCTGTCGCTGTCAATGGTGATCGTGGCTATCGGTACAAGGTTCTCGCCTGCCGGTCCGATGACGGCCACTCTTGCTCCAGGGTCTGTGCTGTCGCGTACAGCCGTTACCGTATCGTCGACAGTTTTTCCCCAGAGATCTTCCGCCTTCCGGATCTCAGCCTTTCCGTCGTCGAGCCAGATGTAGGAAGGTCTGTCGCATTTCCCTGTGACTATGATCCCGTCATATCCCGACATCCGGAGTTCCTTTGCGAAATGTCCGCCGGCGTGGCTGTCTACGTACATTCCGGTCAGCGGAGATTTCGTCACGACCACGAAACGGCCGGAAGTCGGGAAGGTCGTCCCTGTGAAGGGTCCTGTCAGGAACATCAGTACGTTCCCTGGATCGAGTGCCCCCGTCCCCGGTTCCATCAGGGAGTCGAGCAGGTAGATGCCCAGACCCTTGCCCCCGATGTATTGCCTGAGAACCTCTTCCGGGACTATATGGTCACTGAAAGACCCGGAACTGAGATCAGCATGCAGAAGCTTTCCAAACATATCTTTCTCCCCCCTCTGTGCGATTCGAGAAATTCATTCTTCCGGAATTTCCAGGGTCTGGAAATTGAATACCCTGGCCACGATCCGACCCGAAATGGTATTGCACATGCGGTAGTTGGCCCTTCCGGCGGCCGCGACCCAGGCCCCGGTCAATTCTTCGATCATTTCCTCGCGGGTGCCATCCTTCGGGTGGTTTTTTCGCGCAGCATCGATCTTCCCGCGAAGTTCAGCGCATTCCCTCACATTCAGGAATATGCAGTCGTAGGAAAGCGCGATCCACCAGCATGTTCCCATCAGAAAAAGCATAAAGAAGATCAGGAAAGTGCCCAGAACAAAACCTCCCGACGCTGACTGAAAAGTTCTTGCCTTATACCCATTTTACTTGAAAAACCCGTTCGAAATGACGGAACCTGTAAAACAGTTGAGTTTATTTTTATCAAAAAAATAAACCCGAGTTGACAAATCCAGAAAGGCGGATATACTTCTGCTGTGTAAGGACGGTAATCGTGAATCGAAGATATGGGGCAAGGATCAGGAAAAGGATCTGGTTTTACGATTGACGACTCACGATTTACGATTCACGACTTACGATTCTCACACAGGAGGATTCACATGCTTCTTCGAATAAGACCTGGCCAACCATCAGGGGGTAGCAGCGCAGCATCCAGCTTCAAAACAGCAAACCTGATCGGAGGGCTTTATATGTGGCACAAGGACAGCGCAGGCAAATGGTACATGGCGGACATCGAAAACAACGGATCCGATAGTCCCGCATTGTCCGCAAACAGCATTGCGGTCCCGGAGAATACAGCAAGGTCAGGCAATTTCTTTGATCTGGGAACCGGAAGCAGCATCTTCCTCTTCTCATCCCTGGCCCGGGGGGCATGAGGGACGCGTAGATCGTAAATCGCGAATCGTGAATCGCACCCTTACCCTTCTATTCGTTCGGGCACGTAGTCACTGTGCTCCCCGAGAAAGACGTCGGGCACTTTGACTTTGTTACTCGGGAAATCAGAGGTGCGGGTTTTGAACCAAAGAACAAGCATATCAGGACAATAAACAGGGCCGGAATATCCATGCTCCGGTCCTGTTTTTTTGTGGCTTGCCTTCTGGATCCCGGCCCGATTTTCAGACTTAGGATTCACGATTCACGCGTTACGAGTCACGGTTTCTTCTCTCCTGTTATACTTTCCCCGGAGATGTTTAAGAAAAAGGGGACGAGCCTGTCATGACAGTAGCCTACTTCGACGGTGCTTCTCGCGGCAACCCCGGCGAATGCGGTGCCGGGGCCTGCATTATCAACGATGACGGAACAACTGCCTGGGAGTCTTCCCGGGCACTCGGGAAAGGCACCAACAACGAAGCCGAATACCACGCCCTGATAATGCTGCTTGAAGAGATCTCGAGGCGCGGGCTCAGGGGAGTTGATGTCCGCGGCGACAGCCGTCTTGTCGTTCTGCAGGTGAGGGGGGAGTGGAAGGTCCGCGAGGATCGTCTCCGGCCTCTGGCCGGACAGGCACGCTCGCTGCTCAGGGAGAGCGGGTCCAACATCGACTGGATCCCAAGGGAGCAGAACGCTATTGCAGATGCGCTCTCCAACAGGGCCCTCGATGGCAACAAGCCTGTCAAAAGCCAAAATCCCTTTCCCGTGGAGAGACTTGAGCACGTCTCCGGCGGTATTTACATAGCCCACGGAAATTCCGACTATGCCCTGGACATTCCCCACTCATCGTGCAGCTGCCCTTCCTTCAGATCGAGAGGGAAGTGCAAGCATCTTGAAGCGGCGCTTTCCATCGCAGAGAAGGGAGAGAGTTCATGTTCGTCCTCCTGACTGGCGACACCGAAGCCGGACAACGGCTACCAGGTCGGTTTGCATCTCACGAGGAAGCCGGCCTTGTCTGGTGGGGGATCCCATCCACTTCAAGTTCTTTCGCGCTCCGGAAAGGTTCCGGGATACCTCCCGCGATCATAACAAGAGCTGCGCGGCTGGTTTCGGATTTCCCCGTCATTGTCGTTCGTGCCGGTTCATTCACACAACCGGTCTGTCCCTTCATGGAGACCGGTGCTCTGCCGGGAAAGGATCCCCGAAAAGACAAGGCTGTTCCGGGTGCCCACAGGTTATGGGACTGCGGCTTCAGCATAGGCAGGCTTGTCGCCCGGATGGGTGAAACCGTTGTTATAGGAGAATCCGTTCCCGGGGGAGAAGTTACCGCAGATCTGCTGCTTCGAGCTTTTGGCATATCCCCGGTGGATCCTGTTAATGGACCCGCCTGGGAGGAGGCATCCTCACGCCTCGGGATCACCCCCGATCATCTTCCGGGCCGGGGGATCGAGGCAGTCATAGAACTTGGAGACCCCATGCAGGTACTTGCCGCCGGGATCGCCACCGGTGCCCGCGACAGAGCCGAGGTCGTCCTTGCGGGCGGGGTTCCCATGCTTGCTGTTGCGGCGCTGCTTCGAAACCTCGGAGATAAAGGAAAGATCACTATCGCGACGACCACCCGTACGGCTGATGAAACTTCCCCTGGCTTCAGGTCATTGGCCGGAACTCTTAGCGCGGAAACCGTTATCATCAAGCTGGATGATGTTAGCGATGGAGCCGGCGCCGCCGGGGCGGTATGGTACGCGGAGCGCCTGGGTCTTTCTCTGGAGCGCATAATTCAGCGCGCTGTCTTCCTTTGCGACGAACTTTCCGACGATCGAACCGCAGACGCGGAAGGATAGGTCATGCCCCCCCGCGGTCCTTTCAGGTTTTGGATTCTTGCGCTTTCGGCATCCCTGGGGGCGGCTCTTCTATGGGTCATCTCCATCGGTGAGGTGAGGATACCCCCGGGGGACGTTATTGATGTGATCTTCGGAAACATCTCCAGGATAGACCCACGTTCCGTGATAGTCCTTTCGATCCGCCTTCCCCGGGCTCTCGCTGCCTCCGCGGTCGGTGCTGTTCTTGCCGGGAGCGGAGTTGTCTTCCAGGGGGTCCTTCTCAACCCCCTGGCGGAACCATACACGCTCGGTGTGGCAACAGGAGCTGCCTTCGGGGCATCTCTCGCCATAACTCTCCACCTGCCTTTCATCTCCCCTTTTGCCTTTGGAGGCGGAGTGGGAGCTCTTGGCCTGGTATGGATCCTCGGGCATGGGGGGAGAGAGTCATCCTCTTCCACCCGACTCATCCTTGCAGGTGTCATTGTCGGCAGCGTCCTCGGTGCGGGTATCACACTCATCAAGGCACTCGCGGGTGACCAGGTGGGTGTCATAGTTCTGTGGCTTCTGGGCAGTTTCTCGCTTGCTTCCTGGGGAGATGTCGGTTGGAGCATGGCATCGGCTCTTCTTGTCCTCCTCCTCGGGCTCTTCTGGGCCAGGGACATGGACGTGATATCCTCGGGAGCCAACCCCCGCTCACTGGGGGTGGACGACAGAAAAGCAGTCGGTCTCCTTCTATTCGGATGCTCCCTTGCGACAGCGATCGCGGTATCGATCAGCGGCATCATAGGTTTCGTGGGACTTGTTGTTCCTCACCTCGTCAGGCTGGTCTCCGGTCCGTCCCATGGAAGGCTTGTCCCGCTTAGCGTTCTCGGAGGGGCGCTCCTGCTCCTGTTGTCGGACACGGCTGCCCGCTCATTTGGAGAACTCCCTGTCGGAGTTATCACCGCCCTGATCGGCGGTCCCATCTTCTGCTTTCTGCTCTGGAGGGGAAGATAATGGTTCTCCTTTCCGTGAGGGGGCTAAAGGTTACTTTGGGCTCCAAAGAGGTTCTCAAAGGCATCGATATGGATCTTCCGGGAGGAGAGGTAGTTGCGCTTCTGGGCCCCAATGGCAGCGGTAAAAGCACTCTTATTGCGGCGGCGGGGGGAGTCGGCAGGCGCAGCGGAGGTTCGGTCGATCTGCTTGGTGACGATATAGACACACTCTCCCGGCGCCAGGTGGCAAGGAGGGTTGCGATAGTCCCCCAGCAGACAGGGTTTCTAATGCCTTTCACGGTCATGGAGACGGTTCTCATGGGTCGTTTTCCTGCCGCGGGAAGGTTTGCGCGGCTCTCAAATGATGACGAACAGGCCGCCATGGCAGCTCTTGAAATGGTGGACCTGGGGTCGTTCGGAGAACGTCTGGTGACGGACCTTTCCGGCGGAGAGGCACAGAGGGTGGCCATTGCCAGGGCGCTTGCACAGGAAACCCCGGTACTCCTTCTCGATGAGCCGGTGAGTGCCCTCGATCCGAGGCACGCTATGGCGGTATTCCGCCTTCTTGGCTCACTCAAAAATGAGGGAAAAGGAGTCATAGTCGCGCTCCACGATATCAACTTAGCCCTGCGTTTCGCTGACAGGATAGTCTTTCTTAAAGAGGGGGTTCTTTACGAGCCGCCCTCTCCGAGGCTGGTGGACGAAAAAGTTCTTGCAAGAATATTTGACAACCAATGGAGGCTTGAAACTCTCTCCAGCGGAGACCGGGCCGCCTTCCCGCTCGCCTGAAACGCCGCTAGGCCAGAGCGAAGAGCGCGTTCAGGATCCCTCCGGCGGTCAGCGCCGCCAATAACATGATCCCCATCGAAAGCAGCATGTCGCGAATGCCGAGCTCCTTCCAGAGAACGATGAATGTTGCTATGCAGGGGAAAGTCATCGCCAGCGTAACGACGGCCACGACCATCTGGCCAGGTGCCAGTCCCATTGGCAGCAGCATCCCCACGGCGATGTCCTTGCGCAGAAATCCGAGAAGAATGGGACCTGCCGTTTCCGGGGGGAGCCCCAGCACACCCCGGAAGAGGGGCGAAAGAAAGGAAGAAACATATCCCATGAACCCTGATGCGGAAAGCAGGTTTGCAATGAACACCCCGACAAGAACCAGTGGAATGGCCTCGAGGAGGAATCCCTTGACCCTGATCCAGAGCTTCATCCCTATCCCTGCAAGGGAAGGCATCCTGTACGGCGGGATTTCGACAAGAAGTTCAGGGCTGTAGCCTGGAAGCAATTTATGCATGATCCTTCCGAGGATTACCCATGACGCAAGAAGAGTTCCGTATACCGCAAGCACGTAACGTCCGCCCAGATCTCCCAGGGCTCCTATGATCATGGCCTGAAGTCCCGCACAGGGAACGGCAACCGAGATGAGGGTTGCGGCGATGAACCGCTCCCGGCGAGAATCCAGGATCCTTGTTGCCATGATCCCCGGCACGTTGCAGCCGAGTCCGAGAAGATTAGGCACTATTGCAAATCCGTGAAGCCCAACCCGGTGGAGGATCGCATCGAAAAGTACGGCGAAACGCGGCAGGTACCCTACATCCTCCAGAAAACCCAGCACCGCATAAAAGGCGACGATGTATGGAAGCACCATCACGAGAGGCACATAAAGCCCGGTAGTCAGAAGACCGAAGCTCAGCTCCGGGTTGATCTTTCCGGCGATGGGCATTCCTATCAGGGTTCGGAATAGAAATGTTCCTTCACCCCCCAGAACAGTGCCAAGCCATTCGAAGAAGGGCATGAAGAGACTGTTGAAGATCGGGTCAAGGACGTAATCTATCAGACCCTCTCCCAGGAATCGCACGGCCATGAAACTTCCAAGAATAACAAAAACTCCCAGTAAAGCTCCCCAACCCGGGTGGACCGACAGATCCTCTATGTGGTCCCTCAACGAATGGTGCCTGTGCTCGATCGTCTGTGTGGCTTTAATTATCTCGCCTATGCGAAGCCAGCGCGCAGGGCCTTCAATGGCACCCTTCTTTCCGATCCGCGCTTCGCTCAAGCGGGAGACAAGTTCGTTCACTCCCTGCCCGGTAACTGCGACTGTGGCGACCACCGGGACGCCAAGCTCCCTCTCCAGTGCCGACGCGTCGATATTGACCCCTTCGTGGCGGGCTTCATCCATCATGTTGAGAGCGATCACCGAAGGCTGGCCGAGTTCCAGAACCTGAAGAGCCAGGTTCAGGTTTCTCTCGAGAGCCGTGGCGTCTATCGTAATTACTACGACATCCGCACCCTCCTCAAGGATGCGCCTCGCCACCTCTTCAGCTTCGTTTGTGGGTTCAATGGTATAGGCACCGGGGACATCGATAAGGCGGCACCTGATCCCG
>DFYG01000001.1:0-3572 GCA_002382605.1 Synergistaceae bacterium UBA4088
GTCACCGAAGTCTACCCGCACGACATCGCCTTCAATGTCCTTCCTCATATCGGATCGTTCGATGAAGACGGAGTCAGCGACGAGGAGTGGAAAATGGTCCGCGAGTCCAAAAAGATCCTTGGACTTCCCGGTATCGAGGTAAGATGTACCGCGACCAGGGTTCCAGTATTCCGGGGACACTCGGAGGCGATATGGGCTGACTTTGAAAAAAACATCCATCCGGATGAAGCCAGGCGGATCCTTCAGACGGCTCCAGGTGTTGCCGTCGTTGATGACCCAGGCAGGAGCCTCTACCCTCTTGCCAGAAATGCGGAAGAGCGCGACGAGGTCTTCGCAGGACGCATCCGGCGGGATACAGGAGATGGGAACGGGCTGATGATGTGGGTGGTCTCCGACAACCTGAGGAAGGGAGCGGCCCTCAACGCCGTTCAGATAGCAGAGCTTCTGGGGGGGATGGAGTCCCGCCCGGGGGAAGGCCGATCGGATGCAGTCACTATGGCTCAAAAGCTGAATTAGGGTAAAATAGCGGCGGTATCCTGATGGTGCCGCCATTTTTCAACAAGGATGGTGCTGAATAGCATGAAAAAGTTTTCGGCCCTTATCGGGACGGTCCTGATCCTTTTGTTCGCCGCCTCCGTTCCTGCCCTGGCCGAACAGATGAGGCTCACCTCTGATACGCTCGATTACGACCCTTCAACCGGTATCGTAAAGGCGTCCGGCAACGTAAACGTCCTGGGGAGGGGCGCCGAGATAACCTCCCGCTTCGGAGAGTTCGATGCGGGGGGGAAGCGTTCCCACCTGTGGGACGAAGTGGTGGCGAACTGGACTGAGGGCGGCATGACGATGGAGTGCGCCGACCTTGTGATATTGGAAGAGCCCGGCGGACAGCATCTCACGGCACGCTCGGTGAAAAAATTCAGCGACTCTGTCAGAAAGCTCACAATGCGAAGCGGCCTCATGGAGGGGACTTTGAGGGGGAAAGAATTTTCGGAGCTGGTCGCCACAGGGAACGTGGTGGCCGATGCTGTTCTTTCCGGAGGGGAACCGACCAGGATGACAGGAACGAAGGCGGTCTATTCCAAGGCCAAGGGCACGTTGATCTTTTCCGGAAGCGCCTCTGCCACCCAGAAGGACCGGAAGATCACTGCCGAGACCTTCATTATCCACCTCGAAAGCGGCAGGATAGAGGCTATCGGGAATCCCCGGATGGTCGTGGACCTCCCTGCCGGGGAGGGAAAATGAGCTCCAGGTATCTCTGGGCCCGCTCCCTGAGCAAGGGTTACAAGGGCCGGTCTGTCGTATCCTCTGTCAGCATCAAGGTCAAACAGGGCGAGATCGTAGGCCTTCTGGGTCCCAACGGCGCGGGAAAGACGACTACGTTCTACATGGTGCTGGGTATAATCAAGCCTGATACCGGCAGGGTGCTGATAGACAACGAGGACCTCACCGGTCTTCCGATGTACGCACGGGCGCGCCGGGGCATAGGTTACCTCCCGCAGGAGGCATCGGTATTCCGGAACCTGAGCGCCAGGGAAAATATCGAACTGGTCCTGGAGGAGAGAGGCANNGGACTGGGCGATGTGGCCGAACTTCCGGGGTATGCCCTCAGCGGAGGAGAGAGAAGGCGTGTCGAGATAGCAAGAAGCCTTGCGATGGAACCGTCTTTCATCCTTCTCGACGAGCCTTTCAGCGGAATAGACCCTATTGCGGTCTACGACATCCAGCAGATAATCCTGGGTCTCCGGACAAAGGGATACGGCATTCTTCTCACCGACCACAGCGTCAGGGAGACTCTTGCCATTACTGACAGGACATACCTGATCCACAGGGGGCAGATACTGGTGGAAGGAACACCGTCCGAGGTGGCGGACAGCGACACTGCCAGAAAATTCTACCTGGGGGAAAGGTTCTCCCTTTGAATCGGCGGGAATCTCCCCCAGCTTCGGCTGCAGACACNNGGCCGCGGCCCTGACAGGCGGGGACATTTCATCGCCGAGCCGGGTGCCAAGCGGCTGGATGGCGAGTATTCTTACACGGAGTCCGGGTTCGAATGGGGCCAGGAGGACGCCTATAGGGATCCCGTGGGTGGAGAATGCAGCCCCGCCTGTTTCGTCGGTCTTCAGCAGCCTGATCTCTCCGGGTTCTACACCAATGTCCGCGGCATCGATTATCAGGAGAGTGTCCGGGCGGATCTTTTCAAGAGGATAAATGTAGTTCTCCGGAAGAGTTCCGCAGTCGAATACCCTGATCCAGGGGATATTTCTTCTCCTGACGAGTCCGGCGGCATAGATCCCGGCGGCATCGTCTCCCATTATCTCGTTTCCCACTCCCCACACAACGGTGATACGATCCACGCCGGATACCCCTTTCGTTTTGACCCTTCAAAGATATCGGGAGCAGCCGGATGACCTCGGGCGGATCCCGGATGGTTCGCCATTCCATGCGCATGATGGCCGGAACCTTCCTGAGCCGTGTCCTGGGACTCGCCAGGGAGGTAATGACCGCGGCACTCTTCGGCGCAACCCGCCAGATGGATGCCTTTCTGGTAGCTTACACTCTTGCGAACCTCTCAAGGCGAATGCTGGCGGAGGGCGCACTCTCGGCCGCCTTCGTGCCCGAGTTTACAAGGGTTCTGGAGACCGAAGGGCGCAAAGAGGCTGAGAACCTGGTGCGGCAGACGCTCACGGTGCTTCTGGTTGCGGCAGGCGGCGTGACTCTTCTCGGCATCCTGGCGGCACCGCTTCTGGTCAGAGTTATAGCGCCCGGTTTCGGCTCCGAAGGAGTGTCGGTAGCAGTTACGCTGACCCGCATGATGTTTCCGTTCCTTCTGTTCATATCCGTGGCGGCCCTGGCGATGGGCGTGCTCAACAGCCTTGACTGCTTCTTTATTCCAGCCATCGCCCCGGCGCTCAGCAACGTCGTCTACATCGCTCTCCTGGCGATTGTAGCACTACGCTGGGGTATCTGGAGCCTCGGATACGCAGTTCTTCTCGGCGGGGTCACCCAGATGGTGCTGCAGTGGGCGTGGTCGGCGAAACTGGGGATGCCGCTTTTCCCGGCGATCCCAAAGCGGGGGAATGCCGCGCTTGTCCGGTCAATGAAGCTCTTTCTGCCATATGCGGCCGGGCTCTCTCTCAACCAGCTTGTTCCGCTGGTGAGCAGGATTCTTGGTTCCTTCCTGGACGAGGGAGCAATTTCCGTGCTCAACTACGCCGACAGGGTGCTCCAGCTCCCTCTCGGTCTTTTTGTAATAGCGATATCGCAGGCGATCCTGCCGCTTCTGTCGAGGCAGATCCTGGCAGGGGAGGAGGAGTTCTCCCTCGGTGTAAGGGATGCCCTGAGGTTCGGGCTTTTCATCGTTCTGCCGGTAACAATGGGAATGGCCCTCTTTTCCGGAGAGATAGTCCACGTTCTCTTCTTCAGAGGGGCGTTCGGGGAGTGGGCCTGGAGAGGAACTTCGGGAGCGCTCGCAATGTACTCCCTCGGGCTTCCCGGAATGGCGTGCTCGACTATCCTGCTCAGGGCGCTTTACGCCCGCAGTCTCCCCCGTGAGGCCTTGATGGTGACCGCCA
>DFYG01000001.1:3636-3842 GCA_002382605.1 Synergistaceae bacterium UBA4088
GGGTGGATCACTCCAACCCTGACAGGACTTGTTTCTATGGGAGCCTTCCTGGCGCTCCTTAAATACTTCTTTGCCTACCCCGTTTCAGCGAGTATCCTTGCGAGGGGAGCATGGATCCTTCTGCCTGTCTTACTGGGTGCCGCGGTCTATGGCCTGGTCACCCTGAAGGCCGGAAGTCCCGAGTGGGTGTGGATCAGAGAGGCAGT
>DFYG01000152.1 GCA_002382605.1 Synergistaceae bacterium UBA4088
GATGGCTACCCGGACCGAGCAGGGAGACCTCAACCTTGCGCTCTTCTGCGGCCATGGCGACATCCAGAGGGCTGTCTTCGCTCCCGGGAGTCTTGAGCAGGCGTTCCGTCTTTCCCGGGAAGCGTTCAACCTCGCCGCGGAGTTCCATATTCCGGTATTTATCCTCACCGACCAGTATTTCCTCAACTCCTTCTACAACACCCCTGAATTCGACCTTTCGGACTTCAGGGTCGAAAGGCATCTTGTCGAGGCAGTTCCTGGATACAGGAGATATGAGGATACCCCGGGAGGGGTTTCGCCCCGGAGTGTTCCAGGTTTTGGAGAGGAGATTGTCGGCGCCGACAGCCATGAGCACGACGAGATCGGTCATGTCCAGGAGGATTTCGATCTCCGCCCCAGGATGGTGGATAAACGCCAAAGGAAGATGAGAGGGATCGAGGAAAAGACGATCAGCCCTCTCCTGGAGGGGCCTGATGATTACGCAAACCTGGTGGTTTCGTGGGGGTCTACGTATCACATAGTGAGGGAGGCTGTCGAACGCAGCGGGCTCAAAAATACCGCTCATCTTCATTTCGACCAGGTATTCCCTCTGCATCCGGATACCCTTCTCTTTCTCAAAAAGGCCAGGAAGGTCGTGGTTGTGGAAGGCAACGCAACAGGGCAATTTGCGGACCTTATCAGGAGGGAGACCGGTTTCCTCATCGAAGAGCGGATCCTCCGTTACAGCGGGTTGCAGATGTCGGTGGAGAGCGTGACAGAAGATCTCCTGCAGAGGCTTGGATAGGGGGGCTTTGAATGGACAACAGGATCTATGATCTCGAGGGAATAGACAACCAATGGTGCCCGGGGTGCGGTGACTTCCAGATCATGGAAGCTCTGAAAAAGGCCCTGGTGGAGCTTGAACTTCCGCCGAACAGGGTCGTCCTGCTATCCGGGATAGGACAGGCGGCGAAAATGCCGCATTTCATGAGAGGCAATTTCTTCAACGGCCTTCACGGCCGCTCCATTTCCAATGCCACCGGAATGAAGGTCGCGAACCGCGATATGACAGTCCTTGCCATAGGCGGAGACGGAGATATGTACGGTGAGGGGGGCAACCACTTCATCCACACCATCAGGCGGAATCCGGATATCACCAATCTTGTCCACAACAACATGGTCTACGGCCTCACAAAGGGGCAGGCTTCGCCTACCAGTCCCGTCGGGTTCAAAACACCAGTCCAGGTCGACGGCGTTTTTTCGGAGCCGTTCAACCCGATCGCCGTTGCTGTCGCCCAGGGCGCCTCGTTCGTCGCCAGGACTTTTTCCGGGAACGTGGAGTTCACCAAAGAGATCATGAAAAAAGCGATCCTCCACAAGGGTTACTCGCTTGTGGACATATTCCAGCCGTGCGTGTCGTTCAACAGGATAAACACATTCGCCTGGTATAAGGAAAACTCCTACATTCTGCCTGAGGATCATGACCCCAAAGACAGGAAGGCTGCCCTGGAAAGGGCCCTAGAAGGACCGCCGTACCCGCTTGGAGTGATCTTTGAGACAACCGGGAGAAAAACTTTCGAGGATTCCCTTGCCTGTTACGCAAAAGACGACAGACCGCTGTTCCGGAGGGATTACGGACCTGAAAGGATAGGGAGCTATCTGGCCTCTTTGAGGTAGGTTTTACAGCATCATGACCGTATCGGGACAGGATCGGAGGGGGTATGAAAATGAGAGCAAAAAGAAAGGCATTGATAATGGCCGTCGCGCTGGCTGCAATTCTTGCAACCGCGACCATGGGATTATCTCACCCGCCGGCATCTATGGAACTGGAGTATTCGGTAGATGACGGAGTGCTGTCTGTCCTGATAGCCCACCCGGTGGGAGATGTTTCTACCCACTTCATCAAAAAGGTTGATGTGAAAGTGGACGGAAGGGTCGCTGCCGGTCTTTTCTACATCGGGCAGATCGAAAAGAGCGGAGAAAAAGTGTCCGTTACAATAGGTAAATTCAAGCCGGGAACGGATGTTTCTGTTATCGCGGAGTGCAGCAAGTTTGGCATGATTGAGAAAAATCTGTTGCTATGAAGAAAAGGCGGGACCTCGGTGATGATCCGGGTCCCGCCTTTTACCCCTTATTTCCAGTCCAGGTTGAGGATGCGCTTCCACGCAAAGTTCTGAATTACCTCGGTCGACGGTTTCCCGCCCTTTGAGAGAGATTCGTAATCAGCGAGAAGACGTGAATAGGCCTCCCTGCGTTCGGGGATCTTTTCCGCATCCATGATGATGGATGTTATCCTGTGAAGCTGGCGGTAGACCTCCGGGATGACCTGGAAGTTTGGCCCCTCAGGGGTCAGTGCTATTGTATAAACGAAAGTAAGGGTGCGACTGCCTCCGAACTGCGGGAGTTCCGCATAGGCTGGAAGGTTAGGAGAAACGAAGAGGGCGATGCCCCTGGGGGCATACAGTTTAACAGGTATCGAGTCCCAGTATGTCTGTCCGAGCGGGCTGATTATGATCCACGCCCTCGGGACCAGGGTCGTTACTCCGATCCAGAGGCACAACCCCTTTGAACGGTCCCCCGGTTTTGTGAGAGTAATGGTCCATAGGAGGTCCTTTCTGAGATCATGGTCGGCGTAAGGCTCGACAACGCTCTCACCCGCAAAGACGTAGCCTTCCAGGGGAAGCACTTTCTGGATGCCTGCGGGGGAACGGAGCAGGGCGGAGGTTATCACCCCTTCACTGGTCTCGAGCAGCAGGATCACTGGATGTCCGGGAACCGACAGGATCTTCAGATCCTGGGCTCCTGCTGGTGATCGAAACAACGGGGAAAAGGTGAATACGGCAAAAATACAGGCGAAAGTCACAATTCTTGACAGGTGTGATCTCAAAATATTCACTCCTTAAGGATCGTTCAGAGGTTTGTTATCCTGACGATGGCAATTTTCGGGACCTGCGCCGCCAGTTCTCCGATGTCCTGCCCAAGAAGGGGGTGAACCCATTGGGGAGCCACCTGGCTGAGAGGCACCAGCACAAAAGCTCTCCGGTGCATTTCGGGATGAGGTAGAACAAGGTCCTTATCGTTTATCGTGAGACCGTCCATGAAAAGGATATCGATGTCGATCTCCCTGGGCCCCCAACGAAACCTGGGGATGCGCCCCAGTTCATTCTCGATCGATTGGATCTTAAAAAGAAGGTTGTGGGGCGACTCTTCAGTATCCGTCAGGAGACACGCGTTGAGAAAGCTGGGTTGATCCTTGTGCCCCCAGGGCTCAGTTTCGAATACATCGCTCGAGACGGTGATGGATACTGCCCTTTCCTTTAAAAGAAGAGCAGCCTGGCGAATGTTCCCAAGCCTGTCACCGAGATTGCTCCCCAGGGATATTCCAGCCTGCATCAGAGTTTTTCCCCCTTCAAAGCCTCTATCATGCGTACCGCACGGAAATTCTGGGTCACGTCGTGGACCCTGATGACAGGAACTCCCTTGAGGGCACAGAAAGCGGATACTGCGAGTGTGCCTTCCAATCGCTGAGCGGGATCATCCAGGCCCAGCACCTTGCCGATCGTGCTTTTCCTGGAATGACCCACAAGGAGAGGTCTGGCCAGGGTTGAAAACGACTCGATCCTGTCAAGAACTCTGAGGTTCTGCCGCATGTCTTTTGAAAAGCCTATGCCCGGATCGAGAATTATCTGTCCGGGGTCGATCCCGGACCTCTCCGCGGCTTCAATTCTCCGGGCGAAGAACGAAACTATATGGCCGATTATATCCCTGTATACGAAAGGATCGTGCATTCCGCCAGGAACATCATTTGCGTGCATTATTATTATCGGGTTGCCCGTTCTGGCCACAAGCGTGAACATGTTTTCATCGAAAAGACCCCCGGAGATGTCGTTGATGATGTCGGCTCCCGCTTCAATAGCCGCCATCGCGGTTCCTGCCCTGAATGTGTCTGCCGATATGATGGCGCCGGGAAGTTCTCTTCGTACTGCCCTGACGGCGGGGATCAGCCGATCCGCCTCCTCTTCCGGAGAAAGAGGCGAGGAACCGGGCCGGGTCGATTCAGAGCCGATGTCGATAATATCTGCGCCCTCTTCGATCATCTTTGCGGCCAGGGCAGCGCACGATCCTGTGTCCGCCGCTCGGCTTCCGCCGTAGAAAGAGTCGTCGTTGGCGTTTATGACACCCATGATTTTTGTTTTTCCCCCGAGAGAGAGAGAGCCCCGTCCGGGAAGGGACAGTTCCCATTTTTTTATTTCCAGGGCCGCCAATGCGCCTTCGATCTCCTCCCTGACACGGTCGAGCCCCCAGTAGGGCATGGCGAGGAGTTTTTCGGAAAGATCCATGAGGGTTTTGAGCGTTCCCATTATGATCACATTGGAAAGGGGGGCCGATCCATCTATTGCATTTCTGTGGACGATCGCGTCTCCACCCCTTGAGAGAAGTTCCTGTTTAAGTGCGTTGGCAGCCCTGAAATCAATGTCCGGAAGGAGAAAAGAGAGGACTTCGCGCTTGCGGTTGAAATAGGGAAAGCTTCGCCCGTCGGCTTCGGCTCTGGAGATGGCGTTCCACAGGTCCGTTTCGTTCCGGATCGGAAATCTGTATATGGTCATCCTATTTTCCGTTCTCCCGCCTTTTGGGATATGGCCTATATCTACAGGCGCAAGCAATGATATTGCTCATTCAAGGATAGGTCAATCGGGAATTGTCGGGTTCGGGGACGTAATTGTCCATTTTCGGCAAAGCGTCAGACCCATTCACTGATGAGATGCTCCAGGTGGGAGGTCTGGTTGAGAGAGACAAGGCAGAAGCCCCTTTCCTGCTCATGGGTCAGGATCGAGAAGGACGCGGTATCGATATGGATCTTCCAGAAATATGGTTCGGATATTCCAAGGGCGGCGGCCAGAAGAGGCTTGAGAACGGCTCTGTGCGAGACCACCGCGAAGGTCTCTCCTGTATAGATGTTTACGAGCGCGTTGAGGTTCGCGAAGGCCCTGCGCTGTACGTCCGACAGGGTCTCCCCTCCGCTGATGCGAAGCCTCTCGGGGTGTGAAAGCCAAAGCCTCCACTCCTCAGGATATTCCTGCTCGACCTCGCTCTTTTTTCTCTTTTCCCATTTACCCAGAGCCATGTTGTTGAAACCATGCCGGATCTCAAATGGGACAGAGCATCGTTCGCTGATAGCCTGAGAAGTTTCTGTCGCTCTGGAGAGGGGGCTTGAAAAGACCCTTGCGGGCGGAAAGACCGACACCGCTTCGGCCAGAGCCTTTGCCTGAAGTTTCCCCGAGTCGTTCAGAGGGAGATCGGTTCTTCCCCTGAAAAGACCTTCCCTGTTTCCTTCGCACTCTCCGTGTCTGATGAGAAGAATGGTCGTTCTGTTTCCTGCAACAGCCAATTTACACCCTCCAGGGGAAAGAGTATTTTTGGATCACGGAACCTATTCTAGGCCAAAATGCTCAACGTTTGGGAGACTTTGCTCTCTGACCAGTGTTGACAATAGTCGATGCGATTGCTAATCTACCTTTCGGGTCCAAACCTCTTAGCACTCCACAACCGAGAGTGCTAATAACGGCAGGGAGTTGTTTTCATTGCTGAGTGAACGACATCTCGAGGTGGTTCTCGCGATAGTTTACGAGTACATAAAGACCGGAGAACCTGTCGGGTCACGCACCATATCGAGGAAATTCCTCAAGGATCGCAGCGCTGCCACGATCCGTAACGAAATGTCCGATCTCGAGGTCATGGAGTATCTTTATCAGCCGCACACTTCCGCGGGGCGGATACCCACCCCCAAGGCCTACAGATTGTACGTGGACGCCATAATGAGGCGCCAGCGCTCCTTTCCGGCGGACAGCGACGGATGGTTGAGGGAACTCAGGGCTCGCCGCAGGGACGCTGAGGAGGCGCTGGGTTACGCCACACGGCTTCTGGGCAAGATAACGAATTATATCGGGGTCGCTGCCCTGGGGCCTGTCGAGGAGACTGTACTCCAGAGGGTTGAATTCATCAGGATGGGACATCGTACGGCGCTGATTCTTCTTGTTCTCAAAGGGGGACTGATCCACCACAAAACAGTCGTGCTTCCCTGCGATATGACCCAGGAAAATCTGGACGAGCTTTCGGGGAGGGTTTCGACTGTTGCTGTCGGTCGTCCGTGGGGAGATGTCAGGGATACCCTGCAGGCATATGTAGAGGATGCCCTCGAGCGCTATGCGGACAACTGCCGCACGGCCATCAGGGAGATGGACGGGATACTGACGGAACAGCCTTTTCAGTTTTTCACCGGGGGTACCCATAACGTTCTGGGCATGCCGGATTTCAATGATCTCGGAAGGCTTCAGGCAATAATGGGGCTTCTCGAGGAGGATGAATCCATAGGGAAGCTGGTTCAGGGCTGCTCGGCCGAGAAGGGGCTTTGCATAACCATCGGGGACGAGAACCCCGTCTTCCAGATGCGTGACTGCTCCATCGTCATGGCTTCGGCCACGACTGGAGGAAGAAGGGCTATAGTCGGGCTCATAGGTCCAGTGCGCATGGACTACGAAAGATCGATATCCGTCCTCGAGGGGATCCTGGGGACCCTGTCTGACAATGGAGAAAGTGAAGAAGGAGGTCGCTAGATGAAACACGGAAAAGATGACGAGGCCCGGAAAGGCCCGGTGAATGACATCAAGGATCCCTGCGGAAGGGGAGATACGCCGGAGCCCAGCAATGCTGAAGATATACTGCTTGAGGATGCATCCGCTCCGGATGTGACCAGTATCATGGACGAACTGAGATCAGCAAGGGATCTTGCCGAACGTCTAAGCGAAGAGAACAAGGCTCTGAGTGACGCCTCTGCAAGGGCAAGGGCAGATTTCTTTAACTTCAGACAGCGGGTGGAGCGGGAGCGGGAGAGAACAAGGCAGCTTGCCTCCGAGAGCGCCGCGGCTGTGATCATCCCGGTCCTGGATAATCTTGACAGGGCGCTTTCATCTCCGCAGGTAGATCTCGATTCCCTGAAGAGGGGAGTCCAGATGGTGCGCGATCAGATATTCTCAGTCCTCGAAGGCATGGGAGTCTCACTGATAGAGTCGATCGGCAAACCTTTTGATCCGGTCTTCCATGAGGCTGTAGCTATTGAAGAACCTGAGGCTGATGCCAGCGAGGGGATCATTACGGAAGAGATCCAGCCCGGCTACACCATAGCGGGCAAGGTCATCAGGGCGGCCAGGGTGAAGGTGGCCAGAAGGGCCTCTTAGAGAATGAAAGACCGGGTAACGGAAGAAACTACAAAAATTTGCGGGGGTGACCTCTAGATGGGAAAGGTAATTGGAATAGATCTTGGGACTACCAACAGCTGTGTCGCGGTCAAGGAAGGAGACCATATTACGGTCATAACGAATGCCGAGGGTGCCAGAACAACTCCTTCAGTCGTTGCATTCACAAAGGAAAAGGAGAGGCTTGTAGGGCAGATCGCAAAACGCCAGGCCATAGTTAATCCGGAGAGGACGATATCTTCGATAAAACGTCATATGGGTTCGGACTATAAGGTAAAAATAGACGGAGAGACCCAGACGCCCCAGCAGATCTCTGCAATGATACTCCAAAAGCTCAAGCGTGACGCGGAGGAATACCTGGGAGAGAAGGTCAGCCAGGCCGTAATAACCGTTCCTGCATATTTCACCGATGCCCAGAGACAGGCCACTAAGGACGCCGGTCAGATCTCGGGCCTGGAAGTACTGAGAATAATAAACGAACCAACAGCTGCCGCCCTGGCCTACGGCACAGATAAGGGTGGCGAGAACAAGATCCTTGTCTTCGACCTGGGGGGCGGAACATTTGACGTATCTGTCCTCGATGTCGGCATAGAGGACGGAGTCATCGAGGTTCTCGCAACTTCGGGTGATAACCTTCTGGGAGGCGATGATTGGGATCAGAAGATAATGGATCTTATGATCGCCGAGTTTCGCAAAAGCGACGGGATCGATCTTTCCAGGGACAAAATGGCGCTCCAGCGTCTCCGCGAGGCCGCAGAGAAGGCCAAGGTCGAACTTTCCTCCATGTCTGAGACGTCTGTCTCCCTGCCGTTCATTACTGCCGACGCCAGCGGTCCAAAGCATTTTGAGATGACTCTGACGCGTGCCCGTTTCGAGGAGATAACCAGGCCTCTTCTGGAAAGGGTCGTGGCACCAACAAAAAGAGCCCTTAACGATTCCGGCCTTACCCGTGAGGAGATCAACAAGGTTCTCCTGGTGGGGGGAGCGACCAGAATGCCGATGGTCCAGAAGAAGATCGTGGAACTGCTGGGCAAGGATCCGACCAAAGGCATCAACCCTGACGAGTGCGTTGCCGTAGGTGCCGCCATCCAGGGCGCTATCCTGACCGGAGAGCACAAGGACATCATTCTGGTCGACGTAACGCCCCTCTCGCTTGGTATCGAGACACTGGGAGGGGTCTTCACAAAGATAATCGACAGGAACACGGCGATACCGGTATCAAAGAGCCAGATATTCTCGACGGCGTCCGACAGCCAGCCGCAGGTCGAGATCCATGTTCTTCAGGGAGAGCGTTCAATGGCGGGCGACAACGTCACGCTGGGCAAATTCTTCCTTGACGGGATCCCGCCCGCACCGAGAGGTATCCCCCAGATCGAGGTTGCCTTCGACATCGATGTCAACGGTATACTTAACGTCCGGGCGAAGGATAAGGGAACATCCAGGGAGCAGCATATTACTATCCAGTCATCCAGGCTTAGCGAGGACGAGATCGAGAGGATGAGCCGAGAGGCCGAGGAGAACCAGGAGAGCGACCGCAGAAAGAAGGAACTTGTCGATGCCCGGAACGAGGGTGACTCTCTCATATACAACACGGAAAAAATGCTGAACGACCTCGGTGAAAAAGTCTCAGATGA
Organism: Synergistaceae bacterium UBA4088; assembly: GCA_002382605.1. Lineage (GTDB taxonomy): Bacteria > Synergistota > Synergistia > Synergistales > Thermovirgaceae > UBA2252. The sequence goes on from DFYG01000152.1 coordinate 8,867, forward strand.
TGAAAAAACCAGGATCAAGGCCGAGATCGAAGATGTCCGGAATATACTCGGCAAAGATGATCCCGAAGAGATCCGCAAAGCCTGCGGGAAGTTGACCGGGAGCCTGCATGAGATATCCACGCGCCTCTACCAGGATGCTGGAACCGGGGAGGCGGACGATCCAGGGTCAACATCCGGGGCCGCCGAAGGAGAGACCGTTGATGCGGAATTCGAAGAAAACGGGAAAGACTGAGGAGTGACGAACTGTGCCAGATGGGGATAGCCGGGACCTGTATGCGATCCTCGGGGTACCGAGGAGCGCTTCGCAGGAAGAGATCAAGAAAGCCTACAGGAAGCTGGTCAGAAAACATCATCCTGATGCAAACCCCGGTGATTCCGAATCCGAGGCAAGGTTCAAGTCGATAAATCTTGCCTATGAGATCCTTCAGGATCCCCAGAAGAGGGCAAGGTACGATCAGTTCGGCACTATCGGCGATGCACCGCCGGGGGGCGGTCCGTTCGGCGGGGGGTTCGAACCCTTCGGGGACATATTCGGAGACCTGTTTGGAAGCGTTTTCGGCGGAGGACGTCGCGAAGCCCGGGGGCCCCTGAGAGGGCAGGACCTTGAGATGACCATCAGGATATCGCTTGAAGAGGCTTTCCGCGGTATCGGCAGAGAGATCTCCATCCCCAGGCTTGAGAAGTGCGACCGCTGCGGCGGCTCTGGAGCGGAGCCGGGCACGGAAGTTAAAAGCTGTCCATATTGTGGCGGATCCGGACAGGTGGAGAGAGAGCAGCGGACCCCGTTCGGGACGTTCGTGAGCGTCGGCCAGTGCTCCGAGTGCGGAGGATCAGGAAAGAAGATCGAGAGCGGGTGCAGGAACTGTGGAGCATCCGGAAAGGTCCGTGCAAAACACCGGGTCGATGTGAAAATTCCTCCTGGTGTAGATACCGGCACAAGGCTTCGCGTGGCAGGGGAAGGCGGAGAAGGTTCAGATGGAGGGCCGCCGGGTGATCTGTTCCTTGCGATCAAGGTCGAGTCCCATCCCTCTTTTGAACGCGACAGGGATGATCTGCATACCAGGGTCATCCTGAAATATCCGCAGGCAGTTCTCGGAGGCTCTGTAGAGGTCGCTAGCATCGAAGGGACCGAAAAGGTCGAAATATCGCCCGGAACTCAGGGTGGCAAGGCCATTCGCATAAAAGGGAAGGGAATGCCGCGCCTGAAGGGTTCCGGCCGGGGCGATCTTTATGCGCATGTAGTTATCGATGTTCCGCAGAGCCTTACCGAGAGAGAGAGAGCTCTCATGGAAGGACTTGCCCGGGAAATGGACGTCGAGGTTCAGTCGGCAGGACTGATCGACAGGATCAGACAGATCTTTTCCTGATGCTATTGAAGGCTTATCGTGGTAGACTTTCCATGGACGGGAGGCATTGAAGCCTCCCGTTTCTCATCGATAACGACAAAGAAGCCGGGGGGGAAAGCCGATGTCAGCCAAAGAGGGTTTCTGGTGGTATATAACGCTCGAAGGGAACCTGGAGAACGAAGAGGATCTTTCAGCCCTGGCAGATCTTTCCGGGAGTATAGGCTCCGAGATACAGGAGAATTCAGGCAGGGTAGCACTGAAGGCCTATTACAGGACGACCCAGGATCTGGGCGCCTGGATCGAAAGGGTCCAGGGGATCATCTCTCCGTGGCCCGGGATCAGGATAGTAGATATGGGCCGGATCGAGAACAAACAGTGGCACACGGCCTGGAAGGAGGCATTCCCTCCACTCAGGGTAGGGAGACATTTTATCGTCATGGCTCCATGGCATCGGGGAAACGAACCCCTTGAAACGGTTCCCCTTTATATTTTCCCGGGAAGCGCTTTTGGCACCGGCTACCATGAAAGCACACAGATAGCCCTGGAACTCCTGGAGGAGTATGTAAAGCCGGGAATGTCAGTCGTTGATGTAGGGGCCGGTTCAGGAATACTTTCCATAGCCTCGATAAAACTTGGCGCCGAGACAGTGCAGGCCAGGGATCACGATCCGGCTGTATTGCCGGAGGTCAGGGAGAATCTCCGCCTGAACGAAATAGGCGAGGAAAAGGTTGTTGTTGTAACGGGTGATCTTTTGAACGGTTTCGAGGGAACGGTTGATCTTGTCTGTGCCAACATTGTTTTCGATCCCCTGGCGTCGATGCTGCCCCTTGTCACCACCGTGCTTTCGGATGAAGGAGTAGCTGTTTTTTCGGGGTTGACGTTCAGTGAGAGGGATACCTTTATCGCACTACTCTCGGGCGCAGGCCTTTCACCCGTGAAGGAGACCCGTAAGGGAGAGTGGTGGGGTGTCGCTGCCGCGCGTACGCCTTGAAGGAGCCCGCTGTGAGGGAGATTCACTCTGGCTTCTGGACCAGGAACAGAGACGTCACCTTATAACAGTCCGTCGATGCAGGGAGGGGGACCTTTTCGAGGGTCTGCTCCCCGGGAAAAGACTCACTCTCAGACTCGAGATCTCGGGATCCGAGGCCAGAGGAGTTCTTGTGTCCTCTTCATTCGAAGAGGCAGGCCCAAGGATATGGCTCCTTGCGGGATTGCTCAAAGGAGAGGCATTTGACCGGCTTGTGGTCCAGTCTGTGGAGGCTGGCGCATCGGTCATTGTTCCCCTTCTGTGCTCACGCTCCGTTGTGAGCATCTCCTCCTCTAAAACCAGCCGGAAGATGGATCGCTGGAACAGGATGATCCTGGAGGCCACAAAACAGTGCGGTGCCGCTACACCGACGGAGATACTCGAACCTGTAGAGCTTTCCGGGATCGGGTCGCTGGGACTTCCATCCTCACGATTCGCCGCGATGACATCCGGAACTACCGATATCTTCAGGTTCCATCCTTCGCGGGAAGCCGCAATTGCGGTCGGGCCGGAGGGGGACTGGACCGAAGAAGAGGTCGACACCCTCGTACGGGAGGGTTTCGTTCCGGTCCGTCTCGGTCCGCGGATCATGAGATCGCAGACCGCGGCCGTTGTAGGAGTAGCCTGTCTTTCGCTTATCACCACCGCGGAGAAGATCAATGAGTGACCGCCTTAAGGGGGTCAGGGTCCGGATCATTCCCATGGGGTGCCGGACGAACATTTCCGAGTCGGAGGCCCTTTGCTCTTCCTTTGCTGCGACAGGCGCCGTTCTTGTCCCCGAAGGACCTCTGGACGTGGCGGTTCTGGTCAGCTGCTCTGTAACCGCCGAAGCCGACAGAAAGAGCAGACAGGCGCTCAGGCGCCTGAGGAGGGAAAATCCCCAGGCCGTCATTCTTGCAACTGGATGCTGGGCCCAGGGCACGGAACCGGGAGATGCAAGATCCCTCGGGATCGACTGCATTGTGGGGAATGGGCTGAAGCACAGGATCCCGGAGATCGTGCGGGAGATGCTTTCCGGCGGCAGAACGTCCGGTTCACTCAGGATCGAAAGAACTGACGTTCAGGATGACCACGGATGGGATCCCCTTTTCATAACCACACCACAGAACCGTACCAGAGCCTTTATAAAGATCCAGGATGGCTGCAGCCATCGCTGCTCTTACTGCATAATTCCCGATCTTAGAGGGAGATCCGTGGAGAGACCTCCCGAAGATGTTCTGAGAGAGGTAAAAAGAGTAGCGCTCTCCGGCTGCAGCGAAGTTGTCTTTACCGGAATAAATCTCGGCATGTTCGGGAAAACCTCCGGTATGCTCCTCGGTGAACTTGTCCGCAGGGCAGGTGATATTTCAGGCATCGAGAGGATACGTTTCGGTTCCCTTGAACCGTTTGCGATAAATGAAGTCCTTCTTCGCGATATTTCGCAAACCCGCCAGTTCTGCCCCCACCTGCATCTTCCTCTGCAGAGCGGGGACAATGGCATCCTGGGGCTGATGCGAAGAGGATACTCTTCGGAAGATTTTGCCCGCTGTGTAGATCTGGCCAGGGACTTTTTCGGTGAAGACCTTCATATCAGCACGGACATAATCGCCGGCTTTCCTGGAGAGAGCGATGAAGCCTTCGATGCGACGCTCTCACTCCTTAAGGCGGTAAAAACAGGAAGACTTCACGTCTTTCCCTTCTCCCCGCGGCATGGAACACCGGCCGAAAGGCTGGCGGGTCGCATCCCCCATGGTGTCATCCGTTCGCGCGTAAGCCAGGCGCTGGCGCTGGGCAGAGATCTGCTGGATGCCTGTTGCCGCCGATGGATCGGCTCCAATATCGATGTCCTTGTCGAGAAGTGCGGGGAAGGGCATTTCGAAGGGCTTTCCCCACATTACCTGAGGGTGGAAGTTCTGGGCCTGTCTTCTCCTGGCAGATCCACGACTGTTACCGTGACGGATGCAGTCGATGGAATACTGAAGGGTTTCGTATGATATAATGCGCAACCAGGTATTACCGCGTTCCGTTCCTGATCAATTTCCGGTCCCTGTTGTCCTGCGAGGTATATTTTTTTTATAATGGATCGTGCTCAGGGATGATAAGAGGAGTTGGCCTGATGAACGGAGACTGTATTTTCTGCAGAATAGTGGAAGATCTGGAAAAGGCGGATGTCGTGTACAGCGATGATGATGTTATAGTAATACGCGACATTCACCCCAGGGCCCCAGTGCACCTTCTGGTGTTCCCGAAAATCCACGTCGATTCCGCTGACGACGTGAAGGATCCGTCCCTCTGGTCGCCGCTTATGGGCGCGGCCGCAAGGGTAGCCCGTGATCTGGGGCTGAGCGCAGACGGGTATCGCCTTGTCGTCAACTGCGGCGCGGGAGCAGGGCAGACGGTTTTTCACCTGCATATTCACCTGATGTCGGGTCGGTCTTTCAGTTGGCCTCCAGGTTGACCCTGAGTGAGAGAGAAGGGGGGGAACGCAAATGACACAAGTCGTTCGACGCGATAATGAGTCCCTCGAAGATGCCCTGAAGCGATTCAAGCGTGAAGTATCGAAAGGAGGCGTCCTGCGCGAAGCACGCAGACGCACGCACTACGAAAAACCGAGCGAGGCGAAGAAAAGAAAAAGGGAAGACGCTTCGAGAAAGCGAAAGAGCAAGTAGAACGGGCATGACGGAGCTGGAAGAGAGGATCCATAACGATATCGTAGCGGCTATGAAGAGGCGGGATCAGGCATCGCTTGTGCCGTTAAGGATGCTCAAGGCTGCTGTCGACAACGCCAGGATCGAGAGGGGGCGTGACGCTCCTTTTGCTGAGGATGATGTTTTTGTTGTGATCCGGAGACTGGTAAAACAGAGGAAGGAAGCAGCGGAGCAGTTCGCGGCAGGAGGAGCGCCAGGACGTGCCGAAGAGGAGATCCGGGAAGCTGCTCTCCTTTCCGCTTTTCTCCCGGCTCCCGTTGATGATGGGCAGATAGTTTCGGTAGTCCGGCGGATCGTGGAGGAGACCGGGGCTAAAGGACCATCTGATATGGGGCTTGTAATGGGGAGGGCCATGCCCGAATTCAAGGGCAGGGTCGAAGGTGAGAGAGTAAGGAACGCAGTGACGGATATCCTTCGTTCGCTATAATTTTCCTGTAGTGTACAGGCCGGGCTTCGCTGAAAGGCGGAGCCCGGTTTCTGTTTTTTTAGATCGCGCATAACACAAAATGTAGTGTTATACTAGGCGCAACATCCTAAATATGGGGAGTGTTCGCATGCGTTGCCCCAAATGCGGCTTAATGGAGACGCGTGTTATCGAGACAAGGACCGCCGGCGAAGGAAGGGTCATCCGGCGCCGCCGGGAGTGTCCCGAGTGTCTGAAGCGGTTTACCACATACGAACGCCTTGAAGAGAGGCCTGTCCTCTGGATCGTGAAAAAAGGCGGCCAGAGAGAGGCTTTTGACAGGACCAAACTTCTCAAAGGTCTGGCAAAGGCCTGTGAGAAACTGCCTGTCACTCTTGAGCAGATCGAGGAAGCCGCTACCAGGATCGAGGAGACCCTGAGAGAAACGGGTCAGGGAGAGATATCCAGCCTTCGCGTGGGGTCACTGGCCATGAATGAACTCCGCGATATCAACAAAGTGGCCTATGTCAGGTTTGCGTCGGTCTATAGGGAGTTCACGGATATCTCAAGTTTTGTAGACGAAATTTCGAGACTTCATGAGGAAAGGAATGGTCACATATGAAGCCCCGTGAAAGGACCACTCAGGACGAGCTCTTTTCTTCAATGAGCAGTTCCAGCGGGAGGCAGATGCTCATATTCTCAGGGAAGGGGGAGTCCACAGACCTTTCCCTGATGGTAGAGGCTCTCGGCCAGGAGGATCGCTCAGCCTGGGATACCGCGCGTATCCGGGATGCGCTCGTCATAGAGGCCGGTGTCGACCCTGCGATAGCAGGCGAGATCGCCGCGGAGGTCGAGACGGATATCCTAAGGCACGGCAGGGAGAGGGTTACGACGACCATCATCAGGGAGATGGTCAACGTCAAGCTCTTCTTCCGTGGACTTGACGCCAAACTTGCCGATCATTCACGACTGGGGCTCCCTGTATATGACCTGGAATCCATGATGCTCAACCCCAACCGGGAGAACAGCAATACCTCCCACAACCCGGAGTCCATCAACCTTTCTGTAGCCGAGATGATCCTCAAGGAGTACGCCCTGAAGAAGGTTTTTTCCCGCGAGGTGGCCGATGCCCATCTTGGAGGAGACATTCACCTGCACGACCTCGGCATGGTAAACCGCCCTTATTGTTCAGGCCAGAGCATGGCCTATGTCATCCGGTACGGGCTGGACATTCCATCAATAACAAGTGTTTCAGCCCCTGCCCGGCACCCCGATGTCCTCCTTGCGCATATTCTCAAGATGACATCCGTTCTTCAGAACAACTTCGCGGGCGCGATCGGCTGGGATGCCGTGAACGTCTTTTTCGCCCCTTTCCTCGTGGGCCTGCCCTTCGAGAGGATCAGGCAGCTTGCACAGATGCTGATATTCGAGTTCAACCAGCTGGCGGGAGGCCGGGGCGGCCAGGTGGCCTTCACCGACATCAACCTCTACTACGAGATCCCCGACCACTTCAGGAATGTGCCTGCCCTGGGACCCGGAGGCGTCCCCACGGGCAAGACCTATGCTGATTATTCCGCGGAATCGAAAGATTTTCTCAGGGCCCTCTTCGAGGTCTACCTTGAGGGTGACTGCCGCGGCCAGCCATTCTTCTTCCCCAAACCTCTGCTTCACATCACCGACCGCTTCTTCGAAGAGCCGGGGTGGGAGGAATTCCTTCACCTGGCCTGCCTTGTGGCCTCTGAGAAGGGCAGCACGTATTTTGTCTTTGACCGCGGAGGAGTAGCCAAGCTCAGTGAGTGCTGCAGGCTGAGTTTTGAACTATCCGAAGAAGACCTCGCGGAGGCGGCAACGCCGTGGAAGATGCGTTACTGTGCGCTCCAGAACGTGACTGTAAATCTGCCCAGGATCGCCTACAGAAGCGGAAGCGACAGAGAGGCACTCTTTGAGATCCTCGACAGGCTGATGGAGCTTGCCGCCGATGCCCACGTGCAGAAGAGGAATTTTCTCGGCGAGATCCTCGCGCTTGGCTCAAAAGGGCCGCTTTCGGTCCTTTGTGTGGATCACGACGGGGAGCCCTACCTCCGGATGGCAAAGAGCAGTCACCTTATCGGCATCCTGGGACTGGACGAGATGGTCCAGTGCGTCACCGGGAAGCAGATGCACGAAGACCCGGGATCCATGGATCTTGGTCTCGCGGTGACCAGATACATGGACCTCAAGTGCCACCAGCTGTCGGAGAGACTGGGGCTGAAGATCGTTCTGGAGCAGACCCCGGCCGAGAGTACCGCGTACAGGCTTGCGAGACTTGACCTCAGGTTCTTCGGGGATGATGCGGCGCGTTTCGTCAAGGGGAACCTCGATCGCGGAGAGGTCTATTACACCAACAGCACTCACTTTGCCTACGACGCACCCCTGGACCCGGTTTCGAGGGTCGTCAGGGAGGGTATGTTCCATCCTATGATCAGCGCCGGAGCGATAACCCATGTCTGGCTGGGAGAGCACAGGCCGGATCCGGGAGCGTTGGCCTCGTTCGTCAGAAAGGCTTTCAATCATTCCGAGAGTGCCCAGATAGCCTTCAGCCCCGAATTCACCATCTGTAACGATTGCGGACGGATCGAAAGAGGACTCCTTGATTCCTGTCGCGGTTGCAATAGCGGGGATGTGGACGGAATAACGCGTATTACCGGCTATTTTACAAAGACCTCCTCCTGGAACGCAGGTAAAAGAGCGGAACTTCGCGACAGAGTAAGGACTGCGGTTGAAATATGAGCGAAGCTGTTCCCATCGGGGGTTACCTTCCCGTTTCCTTCATCGACTGGGCCGGACATGTTGCTCCGGTCCTTTTCCTTTGCGGGTGCAATTTTCGCTGTCCCTACTGTCATAACGGTGATCTTGTCGAAATGACGTCAGGCAGGCTTGACCTGGAAGTGATCCTGGAGGATATGAAAAAGAGGTCTGTTTTCCTTGACGGTCTTGTCGTAAGCGGTGGCGAACCTACGATACACGAAGGACTTCCGGGTTTTCTGTCGTCGATCAAGTCTGAAACGGGGCTTGACATCAAACTTGACACCAACGGAAGCCGTCCCGATCTGCTCGGTGCACTTGTCGGGAAATCTCTTGTGGATGCCGTTTCAATTGACGTTAAGGCTTCCTGGAGCGACTACCCCCGAATAGTCCGCGGGTACGGACGTCCGGTGAGTGAATCGCTCGAACTGCTGCGATCTTCCGGGATACCTCTCGAGGTCAGGACAACATTTGTCCCTGACCTGATGAAAATTGAGGATCTTATCGATATCGAAAAGCAGATCGGTCCTGATGTCAGGTGGGTCATACAGCTCTTCCGACCTGGAGAGACCCTTGATCCCTCTCTCAGGAACGGATCCGTCCCGAATATTGAAGAGTTGAAAAAACGTTTCCCGGGCACAATATTGAAGTGACTGGAGTATAATAATTGTGCGTCAATAATAGACAGAGGATCATTTCCGGCCGCTTCCTCAATAGATCCGGAGGAAAAGAGGTGTTTTATACACGGGGCAAGGGATTCGCAGGTGTAGCATTGTGATTGATTTCGTGTAAAATTATCGTGCAGGTTCTACATCCATACGGAGGTGAGCATAAGTGAAGAAAGGTCTTTTGATAGGTCTGATAGTAGTAATTGCGGTGATCGGGTTTATGATGATGAAGGGCGAGAAGGCCCCGGAAGCGCCTGTTGTTGAGGAACCGGCCGCCGAGGAGCCGGCTGCCGGGGGAGAAGTGGTTCGTATCGGCGTTTTCCTCCCGCTGACAGGCCAGAACGCTTTTGGAGGGCAGCTTGAGCTCGATGGAGTCAAGATGGCCCAGACCGAGATGCCCGAGGTCCTGGGCAGGAAGGTCGAGCTTTTTGTCGTAGACAACAAGTCCGACAAGGTTGAATCTGCAAACGCTGTCAAGCGCCTGATCGAGAAGGAGAATGTTGTTGCGGTCATCGGTACCTACGGTTCCTCTCTTGCCATGGCAGGCGGAGAAGTTGCCGAGAGCGCCGGGATCCCGATGGTCGGCACTTCCTGCACCAACCCGCTCGTGACCCAGGGCAAGAAGTACATCTTCCGTGTATGCTTCATCGACCCGCTTCAGGGCGCCGGTGCGGCGACCTATGCCTACAAGGTTCTTGGAGCCAAGAAGGCCGCCCTGCTGATCGACGTAGCCAACGACTATTCTGTCGGCCTCGCCGGATTCTTCGAGAGGTCCTTCCTGAAACTCGGCGGAGAGGTAGTAACTAAGCTCAACTACAATTCGGGCGACCAGGATTTCACAGCCCAGATCACGGAGATCATCAGCAAGAGCCCCGACATTCTCTTTGTCCCATCCTACTTTGCTGAAGGCGCCATCATCATGAAGCAGGCCCAGGAGCTTGGTGTTGATTTCCAGATCATGGGCGGAGACGCCATGGACAACCCGCAGATCGTCGAGATCGGCGGAGACGCTGTTGAGGGATTCGTCCACACTACATTCCCGTATGACCCGTCGATGACGGATATGAATCCCGTTGCCCAGAAATTCACCGATGAATGGAAGAAGAATCGCACCGACGATCCCAACGTCAACGCGGCTCTGGGCTATGACTCCTATCTGATCCTCCTCGACGCCATCAGCCGCGCCGGCAGCACAGATCCCGAAGCGATCACTGCCGCTCTTGCCGCGACCAAGGACTTCGAGGGCGTAACAGGTCTTACGACCATCAACGAAACCCACGACGCAGAGAAGCCGATCGGTATTGTCCAGATCAAGGACGGCAAAAAACAGTACATCGCAACGATAACTCCGGAACTCTAGACCGAACCGGATCTCCCTTGACGGGAGACCCGGTTTTTTTGCGGGGGAGGGGCTTCCTCCCCCGCCTTTTACGTGATAACAAGGGGGAGCTCATATGAGCTTGGCAATGTTCGTACAGCACTTTTTCAATGCACTCACCCTTGGGAGCCTTTATGCGCTTATCGCTATCGGATATACCATGGTGTACGGTATCCTGAGGCTTATCAACTTCGCCCACGGCGAGATATTCATGTTGGGAGCGTACTTTGTTTTCTGGGGAGTCACACTTTTCCACCTTCCCTGGTTCGTAGCGGTCATAGGTTCCATCCTGGTGACCTCCATGGCAGGAATAATGGTGGACAGAGTGGCATATAAACCGCTTCGCAACGCCCCCCGCATCTCGGCTCTCATAAGTTCCATCGGAGTGTCTTTCTTCCTTCAGAACTTCGCCATAGTTGTTTTTTCTGCCATACCCCGTGCGGTTCAGCGTCCGGACTGGCTCGTAAAGGTGATAATTGTCGGCAAGATCCGTATCCTTCCCCTGACACTGGTCGTCCCGGTCCTCTCCTTCATTCTTATGATCGGTCTGCTTTACGTGGTCTACAGGACAAAACCGGGCCTCGGCATGCGGGCCATTTCCAAGGACATTGAAACCAGCCGTCTGATGGGGGTTCCCGTCAACAGGATCATTGCCCTTACATTTGGCATCGGTTCTGCCCTGGCTGCAGCTTCCGGCATTATGTGGGCTCTCAGATACCCCCAGCTTCAGCCGATAATGGGCGTTATTCCGGGATTCAAGGCCTTTATTGCCGCTGTGTTCGGCGGCATAGGCTCCATCCATGGAGCTGTGATCGGAGGCCTGATCCTTGGTTTCATAGAGATAATGGTAGTCGCGTTCCTTCCGGCGCTCGCCGGTTTCAGGGATGCCTTTGCCTTCGTTCTTTTGATCATCATTCTTCTCATCATGCCAACCGGTCTAATGGGTGAGAAGCTGGAGGATAAGGTCTGATGGACGCAAAACTCAAGAGAAATTACATGTTGAACGGTGTAGTGGTCCTCATCCTCGGCCTCTTTCTTTTCTGGGCGGGGAGAAATCTCGATGGCTACAAGATCCAGATACTGAACCTGATAGCCGTGAATATTATTCTGGCCTTGAGCCTCAACCTGATCTACGGTTTCACTGGTCTCTTCTCGCTCGGTCACGCGGGGTTCATGGCTGTCGGAGCCTACACCTGTGCTCTGCTTATCCTCCCCGCGGCTCAAAAACAGGCCATGTTCATTCTCCAGGCGCCAATGTGGCCCTTCTCCGTGATGCACGCTCCTTTTTTTCTGGCCATACTGATAGCGGGGCTTGTCGCCGCGGTTTTCGGCATTCTGATAGGATTCCCGGTCCTCAGGCTCGGTGGTGACTATCTCGGGATCGCCACCCTGGGTTTTGCGGAGATTATCAGGGTTCTCGCTAACAACATGCCGAAAGTAACGAACGGCGCTCTCGGTCTGAAGGGAATACCGTCCTATTCGAACCTCTGGTGGAATTACGGCTGGTGTCTCCTGACGCTATTCGTGGTAATGCGGCTTGTCAGGAGCAACTACGGCAACACGTTGAAGGCGATCAGGGACGACGAAGTTGCCGCGAGGGCAATGGGCATAGACACTTTCAGATACCGTATGACATCCTTCGTGATCGGCGCCTTTTTTGCCGGAGTCGGGGGGGCGCTTCTCGCAAGTCTCATAACTACGATCGATCCCAAGATGTTCCTTTTCATCCTCACATTCAACGTTCTCATGATCGTCGTTGCCGGAGGTCTTGGTTCTCTCACAGGAACGGTGCTGGCGGGAGTCATTATCACGGTCCTCCTGGAGTGGCTCCGTTTCGTGGAGAACCCTCTGACAATAGGAACTTTCACCCTGCAAGGGGTTCCAGGCATGCGCATGGTGGTCTTTTCTCTTGCTCTGCTCTTCATAATTCTTTTCAGACAGCAGGGGATGATGGGCAGGCGTGAATTCTCCTGGGACTGGTTTCTGGGACTTTTCCGAAGGCGGGGTGATGCAAGATGAGCGACCGCAGGATCGTTCTTGAAACCAAAGGCCTGACGATGCGCTTTGGCGGCCTGACAGCCGTAAATAACTTCGACATCCAGGTCCAGAAGGGCAGGATAGTAGGACTGATAGGCCCCAACGGGGCCGGAAAAACAACATGCTTCAATATGATCACCGGTTTTTACAAGCCTTCTGAAGGACAGATACTTTTCGAGGGGCAGGATATATCCGGATGGCCCCCCTACAGGGTCTGTTCAGGAGGGATAGCAAGAACCTTCCAGAACATCAGGCTTTTCCATACAGCGACGGTTCTTGAGAATGTTATGGTGGGAGCCAGGGTCAGACAGCATACAAGCTGGTGGCACGCCCTGCTGAGCCTCCCCTCCTACCTGAAAGAAGAGAAAGAGGTAAGAGAGAGATCCATGTTCCTTCTTGAGGCTGTGGGTCTGCAAAAACTTGCGAATGAGGAATCCGGGGGGCTGCCGTATGGAGCGCAGCGAAGGCTGGAGATCGCCAGGGCGCTTGCCACGGATCCTTCGTTCCTTCTTCTGGACGAACCAGCCGCAGGGATGAACGCCAACGAGACGCAGGATCTTATGGGTTTCATCAAGGACATCCGCACCAGGTTCGATCTTACCGTTCTTCTTATCGAACATGATATGAAGGTGGTAATGGGGATATGCGAACACATGTGGGTACTGGATTACGGCGTTACCATAGCCGAGGGCAAGCCGGAGGAGATCAAGGCCAACACCAGGGTGATCGAAGCCTACCTGGGGGAGGAGTATGTCCAGGATGCTTAGGATAAAAGATCTTGACGTACACTATGGCGGCATTCATGCAATAAAGGGCATTTCCATCGAGGTCCCCAGGGGAAAGATAGTAACACTGATCGGGGCGAACGGGGCCGGAAAGAGTTCAACTCTTCGTGCAGTGGCCGGCCTTGTTCACAAGAGCGGAGGTTCGGTCCTTTTTGACGGAAAAGAGATAGGCAAACTGGCAGCCGAGGATATTGTCAAGGCGGGAATAACTATGGCGCCCGAGGGGCGCAGGATCTTTCCCCATCTGACAGTTCTCGAAAATCTGATGCTGGGAGCGTTCGGCCGATCTGACAAGGTCGGGATAAACCGTGATATCGACTGGGTTTACGAGCTTTTCCCAAGGCTGAAGGAACGCCTCTGGCAAAAGGGCGGAACGCTGTCCGGCGGGGAGCAGCAGATGCTGGCGGTGGGTCGGGCGCTGATGGGTTCCCCGAAGCTTATAATGCTTGATGAACCTTCGTTGGGTCTGGCTCCGCTTCTCGTCAAGGAGGTCTTCGATATTATCAGGACCATCAATGAAGAGGGCAAGACCGTTCTTCTCGTGGAGCAGAACGCCTACGCGGCTTTAAAGATAGCGCATGCGGCCTATGTCCTGGAGGTTGGCAGCATAGTCCTCTCTGGAACGGGGGAAGAACTTCTCAGGGACCCAAAGGTCAGAGAAGCCTACCTGGGAGGTTAGCGGAAGCAGGACCGACCCGGGGTTTGAAAAACCCCGGGCTTTGCTCCTGGTCAGGGGAATAATGAAGCTCTCTTTTCTGAAACTATAAGGAGGTGCATATCTCTTTGAGAGTCTGGAATCTTCCGAATATACTGAGCCTTTCCAGGGTTTTTCTTGCGCCTCTGGTTATGGTTTTTCTGACCCTCCGGGCGCAGTTCGGAAACATTCTCGGTCTCCCCTTCGGGGATATACTGGCTGGACTTGTCTTCACGATCGCCGCTCTGACCGACACCTTCGATGGCTATTTCGCCAGGAAGCACGGCATGGTCACCAACCTGGGCAAACTTATAGATCCTCTGTCGGACAAGATACTCGTCATCGCCGCACTGATTTCGCTCGTCCAGCTCCAGCGGCTTCCGGCATGGATAGTGGTCGTTATCATATCCAGGGAGTTTTTCGTGACAGGGCTTCGAATGATAGCGGCGTCCGAGGGTGTTGTCATCTCCGCCTCCCGCGGAGGAAAGATGAAGACGGTCACCCAGATCATTGCAATTCTCATGGTCATCTTCAACCTGCCCGGAGGGCTTTTCGCCATGTGGATAGCGATGATAGCCACACTCTGGTCAGGGATGGACTACCTCGCGGAAGGGAAAAAACTTCTCACCTGAAAACAGTCGACCCGGATACTTCCAGTAAGCAGAGCATCTCTTTCCACTTCTTTTCACTGTTGATATCAAGGCTTGAAGGCAGTGTTATAATTGCCACGGAAAGATCAGACGAGACAGAAGCAATTTGAGGATCCTCCAGCAGAGCTGAAGAACAGCCATAGGGAGGTCTTTTTTGTATGGCAAGATCGATCCAGCCCGAACCGTTCAGGATCAAGATGGTAGAACCCGTCACCGTTCCCGACCAGGGACAGCGTGAGGAGGCTCTAAGGCGCGGACACTTCAACATGTTCGGACTCACCTCGAGGGATATCTACATCGATCTTCTGACCGATTCCGGGACAGGCGCGATGAGCAAGAACCAGTGGGCCGCGATCATGCGCGGAGATGAAGCATACGCGGGCGCCGACAGCTTTTTCGCGCTCAAGGATGCGGTAAGGGAAGTCCTTGGTTTCGAGTTTGTAATACCGACCCACCAGGGCCGCGCGGCAGAGAACGTTACCTTTGGGACCCTTCTCAGGAAAGGTGACATTGTCCCTTTCAATATGCCATTTGATACTACGAGATCTCACATATTCAACATGGGAGCAGAACCGGTCGACTGTGTTATTGACGCCGCTTTCGACACGACATCGCTTAACCCCTTCAAGGGGGATGTGGACATCTCCAAACTGGAGGATGTCATCAGAAAATACGGCAGGGAGCGAGTACCTCTCATTATGGTAACGGTCACGAACAACTCCGGAGGAGGGCAGCCCGTCAGTCTTGCCAACCTCAGGGCGGTATCCGCCGTGGCAAAGCGTGAGGGCATTCCTTTTTTTCTTGATGCTGCAAGGATGGCCGAGAACGCCTACTTCATCAAGATCAGGGAAAAAGAGTTCTCGGATATGTCTGTTGCCGCCATTCTGAGGGCCATGATGGACACTGCGGATGCGATAAATGTATCCTGCAAGAAGGACCCTCTCGTCAACATCGGCGGCATGATCTGCTGCAGAACAGAGGAGATGTACCAGAAACTCCTGCCCAGGGTGATCCTGTTCGAAGGTTTCGCCACTTACGGCGGCCTTGCCGGAAGGGATCTCGAGGCTCTTGCCGTCGGGCTGCACGAGATGACAGACGAGCAGTACCTGGCCCACAGGGTGGCCCAGGTGCGTTATCTCGGTGATATCCTCGAGGATGGAGGAGTTCCCTTCATCAAGCCAGCCGGCGGACATGCGATCTTCATCGATGCCGCTGCGTTTTTGCCCCACATTCCACAGAAATATTACCCGGCGGATGTTCTCGGTATCGAGATATACCGTGAGGCCGCTATCCGGGGTATAGGACTGGGGGCCCTTGCTTTTGCGACCGAGGATGAAAAAACGGGAGAGATCAGGTACCCGAAGCTGGAGCTTTTCCGGCTTGCCATCAACCGGAGAACCTACACGAACAGTCATATTGCGCATGTCGGGGAATCCATAGTGAACGTCTATCGACGCAGGGAAGGGATCCGTTACGGTCTTAAGGTGTCCTACGCCCCGCCCGTAAAGGGGCTGCACCATTTTCTGGCACATCTGGAACCATTCAATCTGTAAATATCGATTCCCGGCGGGGCGGTCGATGCCGCCCCGTTTTAATTCCCTCCTTTATTTTGACGCTCCCCCGTGCGGGGAATATAATGTCGTTCTGAAAGGTTATTCCCCGTTTCTCAACGCCGATCGAGGTGAAATGGATGCTGGAAGGATTGAAGAAAGCGCTTGGTCTTGATCGAAACGAGAGAACGCTGAAGCGTTATGCTTCGATGGTCTCCCGGATAAACGCGCTTGAGCCAGGCATGGAGAAAATGGCCGACGCCGAATTGGCTGCATTCGCCCATGACTTCAGGCAAAGACACGCCATTGGGGAATCACTCGACGATCTTCTCCCGGAGGTGTTCGCTGCGGTCCGGGAGGTTTCAAGGCGGACCCTTGGCATGCGCCATTTCGATGTACAGCTGATGGGCGGTATGGCTCTGCACGAGGGCAGGATAGCAGAGATGAAGACAGGGGAGGGAAAGACCCTTGTCGCGACTTTGGCGGTGGCGCTCAACGCTGTCACCGGGCAGGGTGTTCATCTGGTAACCGTCAACGACTACCTTGCAAAACGTGACGCCGAATGGATGGGGCCCATTTACAAATTTATGGGTCTTTCAGTCGGTGTCATTTATTCCTATATGGACCAGAACGAAAGGATGGAGGCTTACAGGGCCGACGTCACGCACGGAACCAACAGCGAATTCGGTTTCGACTATCTGAGGGACAACATGGTCGTAACCTCCTCCCAGCTTGTCCAGAGGGAACACTCCTTCATTATCCTCGACGAGGTGGATTCGATCCTGATAGACGAAGCGAGGACCCCTCTTATCATATCCGGCCCATCAGACGATAACGTCGAGGTCTACGGGAAGGCAGACGAAGTAGCCAGGCGCCTGCGCAAGGGTGATGATTTCGAACTCGACGAAAAGGAGAGGAACGTAGCTCTCACGGATTCCGGAATCTCCAGGTGCGAGGAGATACTCGGCATTCCGGAGCTTTTCACCGATTACCAGAGGTCCGAACTTGGGCATCGTATCGTCCAGTCGCTCAAGGCGCATCATCTTTTCCAGAGGGATATCCACTATGTGAACAAGGACGGCGAGATCGTCATTGTTGACGAATTCACAGGGCGGCTCATGTTCGGCCGACGATACTCGGACGGACTTCATCAGGCCATAGAGGCCAAGGAAAAGGTCCAGGTGGGGCGCGAGAACCAGACACTTGCGACTATCACCCTGCAGAATTACGTCAGGATGTACAGAAAGGTGGCAGGTATGACCGGGACGGCAGCCACCGAAGCGGAGGAGTTCAAGGACATATACGGCCTTGAAGTGGTGGTGATACCGACCCACAAGCCCATGATCCGGGAGGATAATCCTGACTTTATCTTCAAGACCAAGTCCGAGAAGTATGCTGCGGTGGCGGACGATATAGAGGAGACCCACCGCATGGGGCAACCTGTTCTGATCGGAACGACATCTATCGACAGTTCGGAGATCCTTGGCAGGATCCTAAAGGCGAGAAAGGTCGAGCATCGTATTCTCAATGCCAAGTACCACGAGATGGAGGCCCAGATAATAGCCCAGGCCGGGCGCCTTGGAGCTGTAACGGTCGCTACCAACATGGCCGGCCGCGGCACCGACATTGTGCTGGGAGGGAACCCCGTTTCCCTTGCCAGGGAAGAGGCATCCAGAAAAGATATCGACCCTCTTGCGGATCCTCAAAAGTTCGAAGTACTGCTTGATAAAAAACATGGTGATTGCGAAAGGGAGCATGCGGAAGTCGTAAAACTCGGAGGTCTGAAGATAATCGGGACGGAGCGGCACGAATCCCGACGAATAGACAACCAGCTGCGAGGGCGGAGCGGTCGACAGGGCGACCCCGGCTGCAGCACTTTCTACCTCTCCCTCGAGGACGATCTTCTCCGTCTCTTCGGTTCCGAAAGGATCAGCGGCTTCATGGATAAGCTCGGACTCGAGGAAGGGGAGTATATTGAACACGGCCTCCTCACCAAGGCGATCGAGTCGGCGCAGAAAAGAGTCGAAGAATTCCATTTTGACATGCGGCGTCAGCTTCTTATGTATGACAACGTAATGAACCAGCAGCGAGAGGCGGTCTATATCGAACGGAGAGAGATACTTACCGAGCCGGACCTCTCCGGGCACGCACGCCAGCTGATCGAGGATGCCCTTGACAGTATCCTCGAGCGCTTCTTCCCCGAGGGGGGAGAAGCTCAGCCGCAGGCAGTTAATGTCCCCCTCAAGGGTGTGTTCTGGTCCGGTCTGGATGCCTTTCTCAATGACGTAGAGTCGCCAGCGGACCTTGAAGACGCGAGGGAGAAGATAGCGGCCGCCGTATCGGACAGGATCGATGAAAAGATCAGGGAGGTCGGGACAGAATCCGCAAGCGAAATGATCCGGTTTCTTCTTCTTAACGTTCTTGATGCGGCCTGGAAGGAGCACCTGCTTGCCATGGATGAACTCAGGCGTGGGATAGGACTTCGCGCCATCGGGCAGAAGGATCCCCTTCTTGAATACCAGTTCGAATCATATAATCTTTTCCAGGAGATGATGGAACGCGTTCGTCTCTCCTTTACCGAATACTTTTTCCGGGTTACTGTCATGTCCGAAACATCTGCTGGAGGACACGGTCATGGGCCGCGAAGGGAATCGCGGGATAACCTGCTCTCGGTTGCCTCACAGGCATCAGGGATCCAGTCCCTGCAGGGACCGTCACCNNCGGTTATCCGGGCCTGATGGGAGTGATGTTTTGAAACTTCGACCGATCTTCGCCACGATGATCCTTACTGTCATGCTAAGCCTCTGCAGCGCGGTTTATGCCAACGACATAACTGCAGAACTCAAGAGATCGCTCAGGGAAGCTCCCCCGCTTGATGCCATGGACTCCTCCCAGGGTTTGGTTATCCTGAGGGACATCCGGTTCCGGCTTCTCGCCGATGGAAGAATGGAGCGGACTTCGCTCTGGTTCCTNNTTGTTCTGGAAGCGGCTCTTTACGACCCCTCTTCCGGCAAGATGCAGTATCCGCTGATACCCAGGGAGATCGAAAAAGGTGGATTTTCCCTGGTCGAGGTACGCCTTCCCAACAATTTCGAGGGCAACATACTAGGGCTATCCTACAGGCAGGTATTCCCGACGCGC
>DFYG01000099.1 GCA_002382605.1 Synergistaceae bacterium UBA4088
CGTTATTTCGATACTCCTTCTTCTGTTTTCCAGCTTTGCGATGGCGGTTTTTTCGGCTCGCGATGGAAGGATCCTCCGCCGCAGAGCCGTCCGGTTCCTCGGGCTCATCTTCCCGCTCGTCATTTTCCCTGCAGGGGATATCTGGGCCTTCAGGTCCAGTGTATTCATACCTGCCATCATACTTGGACTTCTTGAAATTGCCAGGCTCGGACCATCCCGTAAAAGGGGGGGACTCGAAAGGCTTATCTCTCCCATAGCCAAGGAGGGGGAGGAGACTCACGTCTCAGGGCTGTCAGCATATTTCTGGGGAGCCTCACTTGCTTCGCTCGCGCCCGGCGGAATAGGCCCTGCCGTAATGGCTATGGCGACCATTTCCGATGCATGGGGAGCAATGGCCGGATCTTTCCCGGGGGGTAAAAGAACGTCTTTTGGTAAATCGATCCACGGGACTGCGGCCTGTTTAATTTCGGCCCTCTGGATGGGGCTGACCTTTTCAGCCCTCTTTCCATCGCCCGGGGTCTCCACGGTCCAATTGACTCTGGCTTCCGTCGCCATTGCAGCCGCTGAAAGGTATACTCCAGGAAAATTTGATAACCTGACATCCCCTGTAGCCGGTGCGATAACGATGCTTCTCACACAACTTTAGATCGCTCCCGTATAGAGTCTCTCATAAGGATGCACTGTTCCCGGAAAGCGGCGATCTCAGCTTCAAGATTAGGGTTGGGCGACTCACCGAAAGAGGCGTGCATGACCGGGACTATGATATCGGGGTCCCTGCGCCTTGCCGCCTTGAGCATCCCTCGTATTCTGGCGGTAGCCACGCCCTCCTGCATGCAGGTGAATGGACCGACATGAAATAATCCGCAGACCGGGTGTTCCCGGGATCCGGAGATCTCTCCGTTCAGGAATGCGTTGAATATCCCGACAGAAATAGCTGATTCACCCGTTATGTCGGCGTGGTAGATCTGTTTTCGCTCAAGTTCCGGAATGGTCTTTTCGGGGAGAGGAATGACCCACCTGCCGGAAAGAAGTTCCCTTGAGCCATTTCTGATGATCTTTTCCACGAAGTTCATGTACATCGATGCTGCCTTGTACTCCAGCCGGGGATCCTTTCCCCCCACGATATGGATAACGTAGCGTAGCCACTCTGAGACGGGACCCCTCACAAGTTCNNTCAAGCATCTCTGCCACATGCCCCGTGTAGGGATCGTGCTGGCGCATGTATATCTCTCCAAGATAAAGGACCAGGGGGAACCTTTCAGAACAGGGAGAGGAGATCGATGAGAAGATGGAGGCGGTCTCCTTTCCCCATTCAAGTATATTCCTAAGTGATGCTCCCTCTGTTTCGAACATTTTTCCCAGAAAAAGGAGCCTCTTCTCCGAGGCTTCGTGAAAGAGATCCCTGTCGGACGCGTAAGGGCGGAATCTCAGCACCAGGTCGTCGTATAGATCGGCGGCGCGCAGGGAGTTGTATATGTCGCGCAGGAATCCGGTCCTCGCAAGAGGTGACCATGGCAATCCCAGGGATTTTGCGTCCAGGTAGCCGTTCTTTGTGGTCGGGGAAAGGACCGGGACCTTCCCGAACCCGAGTTCGTCAAGAATAAGGCCCATGACCTCGGCGTATTTCCCGAATCTGCATGGCCCGCTGGTGGTGGGCAGAAAAACAAGATATTCCGAGTTTACTCTCTCCCTCCCGATACGCTCAGCCTCCCGTTCAAGGTGCGAAATGATATCGCCGACAACTCCTTTGAGGGGGAAACACGTTTCGGTTGAGATAAGCCTGTCGGCGGTCTCACGTGCTCCGGGGGTTGCCGTAGGTGGGACTATGGCGTTTATGCCCCAGTATCTACCGGCCGCTGCCCCCATAATGCTTGCGTTGCCCATGGAGGGTACAAGCCACTTCCTGTCGCTTGTTGCGCCAGGCTTTTGCCTGACGAAAGAGAAAGCGCTCATCGTTGTCTTCCCTGGACGCCAACTGGAAACTACACGCTGGAAGGCTTCGGCGCGGGTCACGAATGGGGCGTTGTTCGTCTGGGCATCCGTAAGGAGGTGGAGAAAAGGTTTTTCCTCCCTTCTGAAAATGGCGTCCTCCATCATGAATTTGATCGAATCCGGACCACAGGCGAAGTTCATCTGTCTTATGGGAAACAGCCTTTCGTGGCGGGCGGTATATATGGAAGCCTTGATTATCTCCGAACTGTGTTCCCAATATTCGTTTGGCACAAGATCGTCAATGGGGATCGATGAGTACAGGTGAGCAATAAATGTCTGGGGGATATAGAACATTCCACGGACGGATGAGAACATCCTGCCCGTATCAGAAGACGCAGCAGGGTCCAGCACCACGTAATCCCGGCCAAGCCCGACGTAACCCGGTTCTCCCTTTTCCTTTATCATTGCCATGAATCTGTCTCCAGTTGCGGCTATTTCCCTGATGAATGAGGCCTCCCGTGAATCCGCCCTGGCGAAGGCATCAATAATGTCCGCGAGGGACCTTCTGTGACCGATCCGCGCAAGATCCTCTCTCAGGGCCCTGGCCATCTGCTTCCTGTCCCCCAGGTGCCAGACGGGCCGGATAACCCTGGTCTCTGAAAGCCCAAGATCGTCCGAGGGAAGAAATCCCTCTGCTTCAGTGTAGATGCAGAAAATGTGCGCCGGATCCGCGTTGCGTGTACGGTCTATGAAACCCGGGATGAATATGTGATCGATCCTGCTGTCAGCGGCAAGAAGGGCCGTATGTCCCGCCGATATCTTCATTGCGACGCAGAAGTCTGTAGAGGAGTGCCGCAAACCAAGGCGGGAAACCCTTTCATCTGAGACAGGTGAGAGAACTGGCAGAAAGCCCAGTTCAGAAAAGAGTGCTCCCGACCACACTGCACGGCTTCCGATGGTTGCGGAGCAGCGCCTGATGCCAACAATGGTTCTCCCGGCGGTTTCTGCTTCGAAAAGGTCATCGAAAAGCACCCCATCAAAATGTTTCTCGACAAGAGAGTGGAAAACACGTACATAGTCCGGCCTGCTGGCATCAACCCCCTCGCTGTTGCCCAGGGGGCAGAAGCCTCCGGTAACTGTCTCCTCGCCGCCAATGGTAAAGATCTTCAGTTGGCAGTCCCTTTTCCCGCAGGATCTACCCTGGAAATGTTCCCTGCAGCTGATTGCAAAATGCGAGAAATCCCCCCCTGCAGAGTCCCACCCCCTGAAAGCGGAAGCCGTTTCCCTGCCTTCATCTCTTGCGGAGAGGATACTTTCCCTGATGAAGATAGCAGCTCCGAGTGCGCCCATAAGTTCCCTGTTCGGGTAAGCGTGAATGTCCTGCCTGGTTACGTCCGCCATTGCTGCCAGGAAAGCCTTCCCGAGGGCGGGTCCTCCCTGGCAGGAGCACTTATGGCGTACGTGCTTCGAACCACCTACGAATTTGTTGAAATAGCTCGAAGCGGTGGCGCGGACTATAGCAGCGGCTATCTCGGGCACAGTGTGGTTCTCGGCTATCAGTCTGTGTTCCTCCATCTCCATGAAGACGCCGCAGGTGGCGTCGATCAGGGGGACCCGTTCTGCGCGGAGGGCCTCCTCCTGGAGAGAATCCCTTACATCCAGCCCCAGTATCATGGCCATGTTATCCATCGTCTGGCCGGCACCGGCCTGGCAGGAGTAGTTCATCCTTGCCTCGTCCACCTCGTCAGTGGCACGCCCGCCCTCGCGCCTGAACGTGGTGAACTTCATATCCTGGCCGCCTATCTCGAATATCGTGTCGATCCCGGAATCCATAGACCTTATGCCGATGGCATGGCATGTGATCTCGTCCACCGAAGTGTCAGGGATCATTTTCCCCTCTGCTTCAAGTATTTTGCGCATTGCCGGGCTTGACAGTACTCTTTCGAAAAGCCTGCGGGCCGATCCTGTCGTACAGATACCTGCGACATGGGGTTTCCCAGGAGATGAAGAGAGGCGGCTCATTATCTCTGCCAGCGCTCCCAGCGGGTTCCCGTGGGTTGAGACGTATTCGCCGCCAAGGGGTCTTCCCGTTTCGAGCGAAACAACAACAGCCTTGGTGGTGGTGGATCCTCCGTCGACACCTATTACAACCTCATTCGTGCCTGCCTGTATCTCCTCTGAGGGTGAATTAACGCGGGTGTGGATGAAAACCCTTTTCATGGAATCCGAGAGGGGAGGGGCGTATTGCCTTCTGGCGCGCGCGGCGGTTGCGACCTCTCCGATCCTGCCCATATCGATCGTCACCCTGTTTCCCCTCTCAATCGCAATGAGGGCCGCCCCGACCGCACCGACATTCGCAAAATGCGCCGGGCGCTCCAGGTCCAGGGATGTCATTTCGCGTATATGACCAAGAAGGGGGTCGCACCCCGCAAGCCATCCGGTGAGAGAGGCTTTTGATCCGGGTTCCAGGTCCCTGTTGCCTATCACGTCATGGACGATGTTCGAGGCCACTGTCCGGAAAAGCCTGGCCATAATAAGGCCTCGGGTCATGCCCTCATTCTGGTCATGTATCAGGTCAGATTGAAGAACCACGCCGCACCTTGCGTTGTAGGCTCCGGCGTTTCTGTGCTCCAGTGCTTCCCTTTCAGCCACTCTGAGGCTGTCGGTGAATGACTCAGGGTCGTCCTTTTGGGGAGGGTAGAGCCGGCGGACCTGTTTTTCAAGCAGGGTCCCGGAACCGGCGCCGCACTTGCTGCTGGTGCTCCAGTCTAGAAGCACCGGCCGTTCCGGGCATCCTGAAACCATGAAGAAATAGGCGTCCTTGGCTCCCAGGTGAATGATAACTCTGCTCAGGGGGCTTGTCCTGGCGGCACCCCGCAGTAGGCAGACACTGTCGTGTTCGCGTAGAATGCCTGGAAAAACCTCAGGGAAGTGGATCGAACCTATTCCCGTGAACGCAGTCGACAGGATTGACCTTGCGGGGAAAGTGCTCGTTATCATATCCCAGAGCTTGACGAGAGCATCGACAGGTTTTCCGGAATGAAGGACAGGAGGGGGGGAGTAGGCAACAGAACTATCAGCTCTCACCACGGAACAGTGGAGTGCAGCCGATCCAATATCAAAGCCGGCGAAAAGATCATTTTCGATGGCCGCCACCACCTTCAGGGGAATATGTCCCCTGACGCAGATTGAGCCTCACTACATAAAGTGATTATACAACGCAGTGCAAGGTGTGGATCACCCTCCGTAAAGGAATAATATGATATCCTGAGCCGGTCAGTTAAATAAAATGCTTTCGGAGGTGCATTCAGACATGCAGGTGAAAAACACAGATATTTCTCCGTCCCGGTGGACAGGTGATGCGATAGTTCTCTTCCTTTTCGAGGGAGATCTGGAACCATTAAAAGTGCTTGGGGACGACATATCGCCGGTGGTGCTTGAGATGGCGATGCGAGTCGTTTTTTCCGCAAAAGCCGACACGTTCCTGGCGCTCAATGCCCCTGGCGAGAGAGTGCGCAGCGTGTACCTGGCAGGTCTTGGGAAGAAAGAAAAGGTTTCGCTCGACAGCTGGCGCAGGGCCATGGCCGTTGCCGTGAAACAGGCTGGCAAGGACAGATGCCGGAAGATGCTTGCAGTCCCGGGTGAGGCGGCAGAACCGGCGGTGTCGACCACGCTCGCGGAGGGAGCTCTTCTTGGGGAGTACCGCTTCGAAAAATACAAAAGCAAGGACGACCCATCTGAAGTTCCCACGTTGCTGGAAGAACTTCACATCCAGGGAGGCCAAAAAGAGGCCATAGAAAAGGGTCTGGTGATAGCCCGTGCGCAGAACTACGCCAGGGATCTCGCCAACGAACCTGGAAACGTCATAAATCCCGTCACCCTGGCTGAACAGGCCCGAAGGATGGCGGAAGAAACAGGGATCGAGTGCAACATTCTTGACGAAAAGAAAATGGAAGATATGGGTCTGAACGGTATTCTCAGCGTCGGTGGAGGTTCCCACACCCCCCCGAGATTCATCCACATGATCTACAGGCCCGACGGCACTTCGTCCGGACGTGTGGCCTTCGTTGGCAAGGGGCTCACCTTCGACAGCGGCGGCCTCAACACAAAACCGGGTGACTACATGAGGAACATGAAGGGCGACAAGACCGGTGCCTGCAACGCGATCGCCATCATGAAGGCCGTTTCGGAGATCAAGCCCGGTTTCGAGGTGCATGCCTTTGTGGGGGCTGTCGAGAACATGCCGGGGGGTGGAGCCTACAGGCCCGACGACGTCATCAGGATGTTCAGCGGCAAGACCGTGGAAGTCGACAACACAGATGCCGAGGGACGGATCGTCCTGGGGGATGTTCTTGCCTACGCCTCAAAACAGGAGCCGTCCGTCATAGTGGATATGGCGACGCTCACAGGAGCCTGTGTGGTGGCGCTTGGTCCATACACTGCCGGGATCTTTACGAACGAAGCGGAACTTGCATCATCTTTCATGGAAGTCTCCCGCAGCACGGGCGAACGCCTGTGGGAACTGCCAATGGACGACGAACGCCTTAAGAAGAAGATCCGCTCCGAGATAGCGGACGTGGTCAACTCCGGCGGCAGGTACGGCGGTGCCATAACGGCGGCCATGTTCCTGAGGGAGTTCGTCGGAGAGGGGATCAGATGGCTTCACATGGACATAGCGGGAGTCGACACATCCGACGAGGACTACGGCTACTACCGCAAAGGGGCCACCGGCTTCGGCGTCCGCACCTGTCTTGCATGGCTAAGTAAATACGAAAGCCGTTAATCGTAAATCGTAAATCGTAAATCGTGAACCGTGAACCGTGAATCGTGTGGATTGACTCCAAATAGTGGACACCGGAAAGAGTGAAATATAATCTCTGATGTGGAGGTGTCCAGGATGGGGAAGAAGGCAAGCAGTACGAGGTACACGAGGGAATTCAAGCTTGAGACGGTGAAGATGTTCGAAGGCTCTGGCATGACGGTGAAAGAACTGTCGGAGAGGACAGGAATACCGATGTACCTTTGTTACAGGTGGATTGGGGAATACCGCGACAACCCCGGGGGTGCCTTTCCCGGAACAGGCAAGAGGGTCAGAGGCACCCCGGAACAGGAAGAGATCTACCGGCTACGCAAGCAATTGGAAGAAATCACCGAGGAACGTGACATCCTAAAAAAACTACACGCCATCTTCTCAAGGGAACTGCAGCAGCAGAGCGGTTCCGAATGATCCGGGATCGCGCCAGGGAAGGACTTGGTGTGGAGAAGATGTGCGGAATATATGAAGTATCCCGGAGCGGATATTATGCATGGGAGAAGAATCCCGAAAGCAGGAGGGGAAAAGAGAGAGCCGAACTGCTGAAGCTCGTAAAGGGCATATTCGATGAATTCAAAAGTTGCTACGGTTCCTTAAGGATATGCCGGGAACTATCCAGAAGAGGCACCAGGGCAAGCCGCAAGCGAGTGGCGGCCATTATGAAGAAAGCCGGGCTGGTGGCAAGGCACAGAAAGAAATACAAGGTAACGACGGACTCGGAGCACAGCCATCCCATTGCGCCGAACCTTCTGAACAGGGACTTCTCGGTGGGATTGCCGGACATGACGTGGCTATCGGACATAACCTACATCCCTACGGATGAAGGATGGCTTTACCTGGCGGCCACCATGGACCTGTACGGCAGGAAAATAGTGGGATGGTCCATGGACAGGACCATGACGAGGAAACTGGTCTGTGACGCTCTTGAAATGGGCATAAAGAGAAGAAACCCCGGCAGGGGGCTTTTACACCACTCCGACCGGGGTGTCCAGTACGCAAGCAAGGATTTCAGGAAGATGCTGGAAAAGAACGGAATGATCTGCTCCATGAGCCGCAAGGGAGACTGCTGGGACAACGCGCCGATGGAGAGCTTCTTCCATACGCTTAAGACGGAACTGGTGAACTACAGACGTTTCAGGACCAGGGAGGAAGCAAAGAGAGCCATATATGAATATATCGAGATCTTCTACAACAGAAAGAGGTTACACTCATCTCTGGGTTACATG
>DFYG01000125.1:0-1648 GCA_002382605.1 Synergistaceae bacterium UBA4088
GGCCATCCCCGCCGATGGTCCCTGGACAGAGTGGGAGGCCTCCTTCCTTCTGGCAAAGTGGCTTCGCCAGGCGGGCTGGAGCGCCGAACTGTTCTGGGAACCGGTGACTCCCGTGGGTGATGATGCTCCAGCGACCGTCAAGGTATGGAGAAAACCGGTTCTTTCTCTCACTCCCCCGGTCGGTCGGGCTTTCATGTTTGAAATAGGCCAGGGGGTAAAGCCCGGATCCACACCCCCCAGGCTTTGGGGCAGAACGGTCTACGCGCCTGAAGGCAGCACCGTCCTCAGACGTGAGATCCCTGCTGGAACAGCTTCTGACCACCGGCTTTCATTCAACTGGAATCTGTCGCTGTCTCCTGATGGCGTGGCCAGCGGCGATCTCGTCGTGACGGCCCGCNNCGGCCCGCGGAGGGTGGGTGGATACTCTCTCAGGAGGGTCCATTCCCTCAAACGACACGGCCGCTGATATCCTTTCCGCCTTCAACTGGCCTTCGACCCCGGGGATCCCTGGAGAAAAGATCTCAGTAGAAACACTGGGGAGCGGGTTCAGGATCACGGTCCCGGTAAGAACGCAGCTGGGTATTCCGGGAGGGGATGGGTTGCTGCTTCGCATGCCGTCGGCAATTATGCCGTGGCAGACCGTGATAGCCGAAAGAGGCGCGTCAGGCGGCATCCGATTCCCGTTCGTCTACGAACAATCGATAGAGATAGCTCTCCCCGAAGGTTTCGGCGTGATGGTTCTTCCAGCCCTTCGCCCGGAAGCATCGGGGAGCGTCCGTATAGAGGAGAACCTGAGGGTGAAAAAGAGCCGGACTCTTGTTGGAGAACACAGGATGGTGGTTACTTCCGCCAGGCTGGATGATCCGGCGAAACAGATCTTTTCAAACGCTGTCCGCCAGGGGCTGGGCTGGTCAGGAGTAACCATCCCGCTTCGGCGAAAGTAATTGGAACGGGGTGAGGCCATGAAGAAGGATATTGAGGCTTTGATCAGGGAGATGCTGGAAGAGGCTATCGGAAAGGTCGCCTGCGAAAGAGGCGTCCCGCTGCAGGGGAAACCCCAGGTCGACGTAGAAAGAGCCAGGAGGGACGGTCAGGGCGACTGGGCGACAAATGCAGCCCTGCAGTGGGCCAGGACACTCGGAGAAAAACCTGCTGTGATAGCCGGGGAGATCATATCCTGTCTTCCCGTAAACCCCATGATCGACAAGGTCGAGGCGGCCGGGCCAGGTTTCATAAACTTCTTTCTCTCCGAAACCTGGATGTCCGGCATTATAGGGCAGATACTGGAAAAGAAAGAGGATTTCGGCAGAGTCGATGCCGGCAGAGGAAGAAAGGTCCAGGTTGAATTCGTCAGTGCCAACCCTACCGGTCCTCTTCATGTCGGTCACGGAAGGGGCGCCGCTGTAGGTGACATCTGCGCGCGGATCCTTGCATTTGCCGGGTGGGATGTGGAAAGGGAGTATTACATCAACGATGCAGGGCTCCAGATGGAAATACTCGGGCGTTCGACCCAGGCCAGATATTTCGAGGTTTGCGGCTGTCCGGAAAAGGCACCTTTCCCTGAAGATGGATACAAGGGAGATTATATTTACGATCTGGCCAGGGATGTTCTTGCCGCTGAAGGTGAGCGTTTTCTTGATGATCCCCC
>DFYG01000125.1:1657-10523 GCA_002382605.1 Synergistaceae bacterium UBA4088
TACGATGGGGTAAGGGTCCCAAAGATGCTGGAAACCCTGAAGAAGAACGGTTTTGCGTTCGAAGCAGAAGGTGCGACCTGGTTCAAGGCCACGGCATTTTCGGACGACAAGGACCGCGTTCTTATCAGGAGCAACAGCGTTCCAACCTATTTCGCCTCCGACATCGCTTATCACAAGGACAAGTACGACAGAGGATTCGACATGGTTATCGATGTCTGGGGAGCCGATCATCACGGCTATATTCCCCGGATGAAGGCTGCCGTGCAGGCTCTCGGTCGGAACGAGGCGGACCTGCAGATCCTTCTGATCCAGTTCGTAAACCTCATCAGAGGCGGGCAGNNTTCGCCATGAGGCGTTCAGACAGCCACCTGGATTTCGATCTTGATCTCGCGAAGAGCGCATCCAACGATAATCCGGTTTTTTACGTTCAGTATGCGCATGCCAGGATCCACAGCATATTCAGGGAAGCCGTTTCACGCGGAGTCGCCGTTCCAGGGCCTTTCCAGGCGGATCTTTCCCTCCTGCGGGAGCCAGAGGAGATCGCTCTCATAAAGAGGCTGTCGGCCTTTACGGAGGAAGTTGAAAAAGCGGCCACGGATCTGGCTCCCCACCGCATTGTGTATTATGCCTATGCCCTTGCCGGGGATTTCCACTCGTTCTACAATTCTCACCGCGTTCTCGGGGTGGAGCCAGGTATCGAATCAGCCAGGTTGCTGCTATCCGAGGCCTCAAGGATCGTTCTTGCGAATTCTCTATCTCTGCTTGGGATAAGCGCTCCGGAGCAGATGTAGAAATGATCCGGCTTCGCTGGGTCGCGCTGATCGCGGCGGGATTGTGTTTCCTGGCAATAGTCGGAACCGCGTATGTTCTGGAGCTCAGGAAGATAACCAGGCTTAGCTCCATAATTGACCGAAGGATGGACCAGCTCGTCGCAATGACCAGGGACGTCCAGGTCCTTAAGGAAAAGATCATATTCTACAAAACCCCGGAAGGGGTAGCCAGGCTGGCAAGGGAACAGTTCAATTTAACCTTCCCCGGTGAGATGATCTACCGTATCGAGATCGTTTCGGAAGACTCCTTGCCGCAGCCGATCCAGTAGCGTATAATGCTCTGCTGTATGTCCCTGTCTCTCTGTACACAGGGAGACCATAGTCCAAAGGGAGGAGGTGAATGACGTGCGACAGTACGAGATGGTGACGATCTTCCAGGCAGATCTGGAGGATCACAAGATCGCTGTGGAGGATATCGAAGGGGTCGTGCGCAACCTGGGAGGAGAGATCGGGAAGTCAAGTCCCTGGGGGAAAAGGCGTTTTGCCTATCCCATCCAGAAACAGACCGAAGGCTTTTACGCTTTACTTTCTTTCAGTCTGGATCCCGCTCAGGTCAGCGAACTGGAACGCTTGATCAAACTCAAGACCCAGGTTCTCCGGCACCTGGTTATTGCACTTGACGAAGCCTAGGGAGTGATTCTTATGGCCAGAGGATTCAACAAGGCTATGCTGATGGGTAATTTGGTTCGCGACCCGGAAGTCCGCTATACGACATCGAAACAGGCCGTCGCCAAGTTCACCGTTGCCGTTAACCGCCAGTGGAAGAACAAGGACGGGGAATTGAAGGACCAGGTCGATTTCATCCCGGTCGTAGTATGGGGATCGCAAGGCGAGAACTGTGAGAGATATCTCCGAAAAGGCAGTCCCGTGTTCGTAGAAGGCAGGATCCAGGTCCGGAGCTACGAGGCAACCACTGGAGAACGCCGCTGGGTTACAGAGATAATCGCACAGGACGTAACATTCCTCGGGACACGAAAAGAGAGCGACGGTTTCTCTTCCAGTGAAGCGGACCAGGCTCCGCGGGGTGGAAGCCTGAGGGAAAAAGGTTTCGGGGACGAGTTCGTTATGGACATTTCAGAAGTTGATGGTGCTAAAGACGAAGGGGAAGACGCAGACATCCCCTTTTAGGTCCGGGCAGGTGATCTGCCCGAAAGGAGGATCACAATGGCATTTCCGCCTCGTACTGCTGCTGCAAACGGAAACAAGCGGAACAAGAGGAGAAAACCCAAGGTTTGCCAGTTTTGTGTCGACAAGGTCCAGCATGTAGAGTACAAGGAAGTCGACAAGCTCAAGAAATTTATCAGTGAGCGTGGCAAGATAGTACCGAGAAGGGTCACTGGAAATTGCGCAAAACACCAGAGGCAGCTCACGGAAGCTATCAAGCGGGTCCGTTATCTGGCGCTTCTTCCTTACAGCGCCGAGTAGGGATCTCGCTTTAATGTTTTCCCGGGGGGAGAGGCCTTGGCTTCTCCCCCCGGTTTATTCAGGAGGTCTGAGATGGACAGGACGCGGGAACTGGTTGAATCTTCTCTTCTTGTCGCCCTGGCGGCGGCTTTATTCCTTGCCGGTCACTTTCTACCGCTTGTCGGGATGGCATTCTCCCTGGTATGCCCTGCCCCGCTGGTTGTCCTGGGTTTAAGGCACAGCCTGGGAAGATCCGTCCTTGGTGTCGCTGTGGCGACTTTCATAATTGCGGCGTTCACCGGGGTGATCGGAGCGCTGTTCTTCTGTTTTGGGTTCGGCTTCCTCGGCATCGCCCTTGGAGCTTTTGGCAGGCGTTTTGACAAAGCGGTCGACATCCTGCTTTACGGAATTCTCGTATCCCTGGGCAGCAAACTGCTGCTCATGGCGATAACGGTTAAAATTACAGGCATAAACCCCTTTGCCCTGGATGAGTCGCAAATACTCCCAATGATGGATAAGATCGGTTCAATATATTCAAGCATGGGGATGCCTGAAGCGGCAGTATCGTCGGCAACCGAACAGATGCGGGCAGCCCTGGGCCTTATCCCGCTCATCTTTCCGGCTCTGCTCGTCATGGCGGCGACAGTCGACTGCTTTTTGAGTTATATTGTCAGCGGAGTGGTTCTGAAGAGGCTTGGGAAACAAAAACTACCCGCCGTTCCCGGGTTCAGTTACTGGAGGTTCCCGAAAAGCCTCTTCTGGGCTCTTCTGGCATCCATCGCCCTGCACCTGGCCGGTTCATACTACCCCGGCCTGGCCGTATTGCAGCGGGCAGGACTGAATCTGCGTCTTCTTGTAACCGTGCTCTTCTTTATCCAGGGCCTGGCTGTGACCTGGAATTTCATGCAGGCCAGAGGACTTGGACGTATAGTGAGAGTTCTTGTGACCGGTCTTGTATTTCTTGTTCCTTTCATTGCACAGATCGTTCTTCTATTGGGTATCATAGATATGTGGTTTGATCTGCGTTCCAGGATCCGGGGGGGGATATCATGAAAGTAATTCTTTTGTGCGATGTTTCGAAACTGGGAAGCAAGGGCGACCTGATAGATGTTGCAGAGGGGTACGGAAGGAATTTCCTGGTTCCCAGAAAGATGGCTGAAGAGGCCACCAGGGAGAAGCTTGAAGAGTGGCAGCAACGCCAGAAGGCAAGGGAGAACAGGGCCCGGCGCGAAGAACAGGAATCCCTTGCCAACAGGGATCATCTGCAGGGGAAACAGGTGATCCTGAAGGCCACCGCGGGGGAGAAGGGCAAGCTCTTCGGGAGTGTGACGGTCGCACAGATCGCGGAACAGCTGCATTCCCGTTTTGGAGTGAAGATCGATAAAAAGGAGATAAAACTCTCAACCCAGATCAAGGAGGTGGGTTCATATTCATTTTCCGTCCGCCTCCACCCGGGTGTAGAGGCCGAAATGACGGTCCTTGTGGAGGCCGAAAAACGTGAGTGATCAGCTGTTCGAGAGGATCCCTCCTCACAGCATTGAAGCCGAAAGGGCCGTCCTGGGGGACTGCCTTCTTGATGAAGATGCCCTGGTCATTACTCTGGACTACCTCCTTCCCGATGATTTCTACGACGGAAGCCACAGGAAGGCCTTCAGTGTCATGCGAGAAATGGCAGAAAAGGGCAAACCGGTGGACCCTCTGACCTTCCTGGAAGAACTTTCTCGCAGGAACCTGTCGGAAACACTTGGCGGGCAGGCTTTCATCGCCGGATTTGTCGAATCCGTCCCCACAACTGCCAATGTTGAATATCATGTTCGCATCGTCAGGGAGAAGTCGGTCCACAGGAGATTGATCCAGGTCGGGGCTGAGATCGCCAGGCTCGGTTATTCGGAAGAACGGGAACTCGAGGAGGTTCTGGATGAGGCAGAAAGGTCCGTCTTTGAGATATCCCAGCGAGGCAATCAGGTCCCATACCGCAGGGTGGGCGATGTTCTCGGTCCCACCTTCCGCAGCATAGAGGAGAAGTTCCACTCTCCTGACAGTTCGGTGACCGGTGTCCCAAGCGGTTTCAGCGACTTTGAACGCCTCACGGGTGGCTTCCAGCCGGGGAGTCTGAACATCATCGCGGCAAGGCCTTCGATGGGCAAGACCGCACTTGCGCTGGATATGGCCATGTTCGCCTCGGTAGAGAGAGGTATTCCCGTTCTGATGTTCAGCCTTGAGATGGGTTCGGAACAGCTTGTCCAGAGGATGCTCGGATCGAGGGCCAGGGTCAATGTCCACGACCTGAGGACCGGGATGTTCCATGAGAGCGCATGGGAAAAACTTGCCAAGGCCGCGGGTGATCTCTCAAAAGCTCCCTTCTACATCGACGACAGTTCAGTCCTTTCCACCCTCGAACTGAGGGCCAGATGCAGGCGTTTCAAATCACAGGTGTTGAAAGCAGGCACGGGACTGATCGTAGTAGACTACCTCCAGCTGATGCAGTTTTCCCGGAGGATAGAGAGCAAGCAGCAGGAGGTCGCCGAGATATCGAGGTCTCTGAAAGCGATCGCTCGCGAACTGGAGGTCCCGGTCATTGCACTTTCACAGCTTTCGAGAGCGGTCGAGTCGCGAACCGAAAAACGCCCCCAGCTTTCCGACCTCAGGGACAGCGGGGCTATTGAGCAGGACGCGGACCTTGTAGTCCTTCTATACAGATCAGGATATTATGAGTCCGCCCAGGAGGAGAGCGACACCTCTGCGGATATCATAATTGCGAAACACAGGAATGGACCTACCGGCACGGTGAAACTGACGTTCTTCAAAGAGCACGCCAGATTTGCAAACCAGGCCTGGTCTAACTGAAAAACCGGGACGAAAGAGGCGCTTTGTGGATTTCAAGGGACTGTTAAGAGTCAGACCGGAGATGATAGACAGGGACCCCTGCCAGCCCAGGAGGATTTTTGATACCTCCTCACTTGAAGCCCTTGCCCGCTCCATTTCAGAGGTCGGGCTTCTTCAGCCTTTGCTTGTTTTCAAGGATCAGGAGAGGTACAGACTTCTGGCGGGAGAAAGAAGGCTTATAGCTGCGATGATGGCCGGGCTCCAAGAATTGCCGGTCGTTATTGTCGAGCCCGACCCGGCTATGGATTCGGTCATTGCTATGGTCGAAAATATCCACCGCAAGGATCTGACGGCGCTTGAACAGGCAAGAGCAGTCTCAGGTATCATGGAAGAGACCGGCTGGACCCAGGCCGAGACTGGAAAAAGGGTAGGACTATCCCAACCCTCCATAGCCAACAAGATGCGCCTTCTGGATCTTGATGAGAAGGTCCAGGACCTGGTCCTCGAGGGGCGTATCGGCGAGCGCCATGCCAGGGCGCTGATCGGGCTTTCTTCTGAAACTCAGTACGAACTGGCCGAACGAGCCTCCCGCGAAGGTCTTTCGGCCAGAATAGTCGAGAAACTGGCCCGTCCCCTGAAGAAAAATAAAAAGAACGGCCGATCGGCAGCCTGGACGACCCCGCTGGAAAAAGCCATACTGGCGGACATTTCCGAAGCCGTACAGCATAAGAGAGAGCAGGGTTTAAGCGTCAAAATGAAGGTCAGGTCAGTTGGGAAACGGGAGAGGAAACTGGAGATACTTGTCACGATCGACTGTGAAGAGGCTGGACCATGAATATGACTCCAGGACATGGGCCGGGGAACTTAAGCGGTCTTCCAATCGACGGGCAGGAGGCATTGAAGTCGGTCCAACGGGCTTCACTGGTCCCCGATCCAACCCTCACGGTCCTTCTTTTCGCGGCGCTTGTTCTGCCGAATATCGTATTCTCAGGAAATTTCTGGTTTGAATCGCTTCACCTCCTGAAGTGGGCCACTGCCTTTGCCCCCATAGGCATCCTTGTTCTTATAGCTGGTTTAAGGGTTGTGTTCATGGAGAGAGTCCGCGAAAATTTCATCCTTGATCCTTTCGGGGTCTTATGGCTCTTTGTCGTGCTCTTTCTCCTGCTTCAGCCTCTATGGGTTCCCTTGACATCTTTTCCCACCTTTTCCAGGGAGTGGTTTTTCTTCGCCTCGCTCTGGGGAGTCTACCTTATCGCGTACGACGGAATTAAGGAGAAGAGGCTTTCACTGTTCCTCTGGGGCGCAGCGGTCAACGCGGCCCTGAACGTCTTTTTCGCCGAATTGCAGATCAGGGGCGCGCAGGGAATTCTTCCGCTGATCTACCCCACCCCCGGGAAATACATAGGCAATACCGGACAGCAGAACATGTTCGGGTTGTGGCTGGCCATAGCCATGTTCGGATCCGCATGGATATTCCTGAGGGGGCGTACTGGCGGTAAACCCCCTTCAGCGAGGATACTGCAGGCAGTCAATCTGGCTTTGTTCTCGATAAACTCCTGGGGGTTATGGAACTCGACGAGCCGTTCTGCCGTCCTTTCCTTTGCTGTTGGCATGATCGTCATATCGTTCCTGATGGTGAAAAATGCGGAGAGGAGTATTATTTCACGTCGTTTGCTGGTACTCGCGGCCATTCTGGCCTTGACCTTTTCCGGGACACTCTTCCTCGGGCGGGGAAATTCTTTTGTAATGAAGACAAAGGCGATGGTCGAGGGTTTTCAGACCATGGGCAAACGAGACAGCATCTGGGCGTCATCCGCGACAATGTTCATGATGCATCCTGTAAGGGGAGTAGGTTTGGGGCATTTCAAGTGGAACTACCTTGAGGCCCAACGGAAAATGCTTGACCGGTTCCCCGATATGAAGTGGCAGTACACTTACTGGGCGCATAACGAGGTATTGCAGTGGTTCTGCGAGACCGGCATCTTCGGAGGGTTCATTCTTCTGGCGATCGGTGCCTGGTGGATATTTGCCTTTATCCGACGTGTGAAGAGAGGGGAAGAGATCTCCGCCGAGGCCGTGTGGGCATGCGGATTCCTCTTCCTGATATGGTTCAACGCGCTTTGGACACGTCCATTCCACCGGATCGAAGACGCTGTATGGATGGCCCTCGCATTCGGCATCGCGAACCGGGAGATACTTCCATCCCGGACGGCATGGTCTATGATCAGGAGGCCCTGGATCTTGAGGGCGCTTGGGGTCGCGATGTGCGCTGCTGCTCTTGCGGGGCTCTTG
Organism: Synergistaceae bacterium UBA4088; assembly: GCA_002382605.1. Taxonomy (GTDB): domain Bacteria; phylum Synergistota; class Synergistia; order Synergistales; family Thermovirgaceae; genus UBA2252. Next base: position 9,010 of record DFYG01000125.1, read on the forward strand.
TTCCTGGGAAGCGGTATGATAGGTGACAGGGCACTCAGGGCGGCGGCACTGGAACCATCGCCGGCGGCGCAAAGACCTCTTTTGGATAGCGCAAGCTTCCGCCTCATGGTCAGTGATGTCGCTGAAAGGCAGTTGGCCTACCACTTTATCGACTTCGCACAGAAGAGCAAAAAAGGCGAATATCTGATCGAAGGGCTCAACAGGCTGGACACGTATTTTCAGAAGCAGCCCCACATAAGGGAAATGATCAGGCTTATGGCCTGGTATTCCGACCTGAAAGAGACCCTTCTTCTTGAGAGGGTGGTCCGATATCTTAAGCCGGGCAGTTTCACTATCGAGAATGGAACCCTTAAATTGGACTCCGAGTATGACAGGCAGTTCTTCGGCAGCAATTGAGGATCATAAGAGCAAAAACGGTGAACGGCGAATGAAAGGAACAAAGACAGGGACCGACTCCGGAATGCCTGACCCGGGCCAGAATACCCAGTCGATCATGTAATTTTGCCATGGGCGGAGCTTACGGGCTCCGCCCATTTTGGGATACTGGTTTTGAGTTTGGAGTTTAAGCTCCGCTGCTTCCTTATTTTGTATCAATGCTCCTATCTGCTCAGAAGCATATCGCTGTACCGGGGGTATGGCCAGAACTCGTCTGAAATAAGGGTCTCCGCAAAATCGCACTTCTTCCTGATGCTGTCCAGGACAGGGAGTACTTTCCCGGTCAGCGTCTGAGATCTATTTTCAAGATCAAGGGGTTCCAGGCTTTCATGCAGTGAGGCAAGTTCCCCGACTGATCCTAACAGCTCTTCCTTGATCCTGAAAAGTTCATCGATATGCTCCTGCCAGCGCGAGCGGGATCCCATTCTTGTACTTTCAGGGACAAAACCGAGGGCCGCGCCTTCTGCCGCTACCTGTTTCGTGATGGCCGGCAGTATCCCGTTCCGGACCATTCCTTCCATAACGTTCATCTCGATCTCTATGGTCTTGATGTACTGCTCAAGGCGTGTCTCGTAATAACCGACGATCTCCCTTTCGGAAAAAATACCGAGGCCGGAGAGCAGTTCCCTGTGTTCGGGGACAAGATAGAGTGCCAGTGCCTCGTCCGTTGTTGCGGCTATCGGGAGGTCCCGTCTCCGGGCTTCTTCGTTCCATTCAGAGGAGTAGCAGTTCCCCTCGAAACGGATATTCCTGCTTTCAAGGGCTGCCAGGCGAATAGCATCAAGAGCTGCGTCGGCAACATCGGTCTCTCCGATCCTCGCGTCTATCATGTTCGCCATCTGTTCCAGCCCCCATGCCCACAGAGACAGTATCATTGTCATTGGCCCGGCGGGAGATTGGGAAGCTCCGGGAGCCCGGAACTCGAACTTGTTGCCGGTGAAGGCTATCGGGGCAGTCCTGTTCCTGTCAGTATTGTCCTTCAGCACATCGGGCAGGCGGTTCAGGCCGAGGTCGATGAAGGCCTTTGAGGAAAGATCATCCGGGAGACCCTCCTCGACCCGGTCGAGAATACGCGTCAG
>DFYG01000006.1:0-16576 GCA_002382605.1 Synergistaceae bacterium UBA4088
GCGATGATGTGACCATTATTGACCAGGCTTTCAGAGAAGAGGGGCTGGGAGGGATCCACGTTGACCGCGGCCGGAGCGGTGGGGCTTCGTTAAGGCCGGACCTTTCTGAAGCATGCAGAAAATCCTTTCTCGAATCCATCGCAGGTATACTTTCGACTGGAGACAGAATTCTTCCAGGGATGCTTATCCACTATTCAGACATCCTCTTCAACCCTGGATACGCGGGTCCTCTGGGATACGCTCTTGCCTCTGATTTCAGTGGAAGGAACCCCGATGTCGTGATGACATCTGAAGTCAAGGGTATCCCACTGGCTATTTTCACCGCCCATGCACTGGGCATCCCCATGGCGGTGTGCCGTTTCCGGAACCGCCCCGGCGATGGCCCCGCGGTGGCCGTCCATTACCCCTCGGGGAGTGGAGAGGTAAGGACGATGTTCATGGGAACGCGATTCCTTTCGGCAGGGAAAAAAGTACTTGTGATAGATGATTTCATGAGGGGGGGAAGCACTGCGGCAGGGATGCTGCTCGTGGCAAAGGAATTGGGTGCCGAGGTTATCGGTACAGGAATATTTATTGCCGCTTCCGAACCGGCTAAAAAAGCAGTCTCGGAATATCGCGCTCTTCTAAGGCTTGAAAGAGGGGCTGACGGTGTTCCCATTGTCAAGGTGCAGCAGTAAATACGGGTAATCTCGAGTCGAAATTAATACTTTAGACACGGATCATTCAACCTTCCAAATTTACTTTGCCGAGACACTTCCATTGAGCCAAATGAGGCTGTTGCCTAATGCTCCTGGGACCCTTCTTCTCGGAATTTTTGATCAATGATCCCAGATTTTCGGATTCAGGCTCTTTTGCTGTTTGACGCCAATAGCAGTGTGGGTTAGAATCTCCCTTTGGGAGGAGGTGGCTTATCTCCATGAGTGTTAAGGTTGATCGGGATGAATGTATAGGATGCGGAGTCTGCGCACAGATATGTCCCAGTGTTTTTGAACTTGACGAAGATGCCGGCAAAGCAAAGGTCATAAGGCCGGAAGGTTCTGAATGTGCCCGGGAGGCCGCAGACAGCTGCCCTGTCGGATGTATCTCTGTAGAGGAGTAATGCTTACTTGGTCTCTCTCCTGTTCCTCTGAAAAATAATAAGCTGATATCTGGGCCCATAGCTCAATTGGCAGAGCCACCGGCTCATAACCGGAAGGTTCCTGGTTCGAGTCCAGGTGGGCCCACCACGAGAAAAGAATGAAGCCGCCCGGGGGTGGCTTTTTTTTTAGGAAGAGGTGAATGAACGGATGATCCGAATAAAGGATGTCATCCATGCAATTGATTCTTTCGCTCCGTTCTCCTGGTCGTTCGATTGGGATAATTCCGGATTACAGGCGGGATCGCCGGAATGGGAAGTCACCCGGATCGGGGTCGCGCTGGATGCTACGGAAAAAGCAATTGATGAAGCGATCAGGAAGAGTTGTTCCTGCCTTTTAGTTCATCATCCCCTGTTATTCGATCCCTTGAGAAGCATCCAGACGCAGACGCCAACAGGAGGCAAACTGCTCAGGGCTTTGGCAAACCATCTGGCTGTCGTTTCCGTACATACCAACTGGGATGTGAGCCCCGCAGGGGTTAATGTGATCCTCGGCGAACGCCTGGGACTTCTTGAGCCATCGCCACTCGAGGTCGGTGCCGAAGGGGCCTGGGGAATTGGAGTTGCCGGCTTTTTCCCGGAGGTTTTATCCACTGAAGGATTCAGAAATAGACTGAAAGGCAATTTAGGACTGTCCTGGATCCGGGATTATGCTCTCCCTGGAATGGTCTCCCGGGTGGCGATGGTCGGAGGTTCAGGTGGAGACTTATGGCCCCTTGCCCTTGATGATGGAGCGGATGTGTTTGTCACAGCCGATATGAAGTATCATCAGATAATGGAAGCAGTTGAAAGCGGGATCGGGGTTGTTCTGGCTGACCACGGCGAGATCGAGCGGAACTCTGTCCCTGTACTTAAAGAACTTCTTTCGAAGAATATCCCGCTTGAAGTCGTTCTTGTTGATGAAAAAGGTTTCGATCCGGGAAATATAATGATATTAAAATGACGACGAGGTGAAATGGAATGAGAAAAAGGGTTTTCAGCGGAATGAGGCCGACCGGAAGGCTGCATCTTGGTCATCTTGCGGGAGCCCTTTCAAACTGGGTGCGGCTGCAGGACGATTATGACTGTTTTTACTGCATTGTCGACTGGCATGCCATGATGTCCGAATATGCAGAAACAGGTTCAATAAGGAGTAATTGCCGCGAAGTCCTCCTGGACTGGCTCGGGGTGGGCCTTGACCCCGATAGGAGCACGATATTCCTCCAGTCTCATGTACCTCAGCATGCTGAACTTCATCTCGCGCTTTCGATGATTTCACCGCTGGGTTGGCTTGAGAGGAACCCTACATACAAGGAGCAGATCATAAACATCCAGAACAAGGATCTCAGCACCTACGCTTTCCTGGGATATCCTGTTCTTCAGGCTGCGGATATTCTTCTTTATAAGGGAGACCTGGTTCCCGTAGGTGAAGATCAGTCAGCTCACCTTGAACTTTCACGTGAGATAGCACGACGTTTCAACCACCTGTACAGGGATATTTTCCCGGAACCCGAAACCTTGCTGACCAGAACCCCGAAGGTTCCCGGTACAGACGGCAGGAAGATGAGCAAATCCTACGGAAACGCTATCAACATCGCGGATACGCATGATGATATCTGGGGAAAACTCAGGACTATGATGACTGATCCGGCCCGGGAACGACGGAAGGATCCTGGAGACCCTGATAAGTGTCCTGTCTGGGACATACACAAGGTTTTTAACCTGGATCCTGAAGAGCGCGATCATCTTTGGGACGGATGCAAAAACGCTGGTATAGGCTGTATCGATTGTAAAAAGGCCCTTTTCGGCCATTTGATGGATCTTTTGAGGCCTATCCAGGAGAGAAGAAGAGCCTTTGAATCCAGAGAGGACGGAATTCTGGAAGTTCTCCGAAAGGGCGCTAAAAGAGCGGGAACGGTCGCCGGCGAAACAATGTCCCAGGTAGTCGACTCCATGGGATTTGTCGACCGCTGATCCTTATCTCCCTTGTATTGGGGGAGCACAAATGTCTATCGATGTTGAACTCGAGGGGTTTTCCGGACCTCTGGACCTTCTCTGTCATCTGGTGGAAACCGGGGAGATCCAGGCTTCCAGGATCAGTGTAAGTGAATTGATCCGCGTCTATTCCGATTTTAATCGGAGGAACGAGCGAGCAGGAATTAACGAAAAGGCGGTCTTTTTTTTGCTTACCGCCAGACTGTTGCTTGGAAAACTCAAGGCGCTCCTGCCTTCCCTCCCAGGTTTTGAGCAAATTCAAGGAGAAGATGCTTCAGATCAGGAGCTTGTAATGAAGGTGCTTAATCGTTACAGGCCCTACAGGACGGCCGCATCTCACCTTTCGGAACTCATGAAGTCCAGAGAGCGCTCTTTTTGCAGGAACACCCTTGAAGAAGGACCGCCATGGTACGATCTCGGCGACCTGTATTCCCTTTCGATGGTATGGTGGGAGATGATGGCCCGCCATAAGGACAAGACGCCCGGAGCGGTCCTTGAGGACGTAGAAAAGGAGTGGAACGGGATACCAGTTGCCACTCCTGACGAAGAGCAGGTGGAAAGCCGCATGGAGGAGTTGAGCTGCCTGATATCCAGAAGAGGATCTATCCTTTTGAGCGAAATGATCGGTTCATCAGGGACACGACAGATTTTTGTCGTCACTTTTCTTGCTATCCTCGAAATGACGAGGCTTGGAATGATTCATATTTCACAGGAGGAACCGTTCGGTGATGTCCGGATCAGGAATTGACAGACCTCTCTCACCGATAGCACGGTCTGTTGAGGCCGTACTCTTTGTTGCAACCCAGCCTGTTGGCCTGCGAGAGATCTCATCCGTTACCGGTGTGGCCGAAGAGCAGATCTCAAGAGCACTGGAAGAGATAACCGTGCGGTACCGCAACTGCCACGGACTTTGCCTTATGAATATTGCTGGAGGGTGGGTGATGGCGACCTCGCCGGAACAGGAGGAAGTTGTATCTAACTTCAGGGACGTAGCCTTAACGCAAAGGATCCGTCTGAGCAAGGCTGCTCTTGAATCACTCGCTGTAGTTGCATACGCTCAACCAGTAACCCGTTCGGAGATTGAGGAGATAAGGGGAGTACGCTGCGAGAGGGTACTTGAGACTCTTCTCCGTCACGGGCTTGTAAGGGTTGCGGGGCGCAGAAAGGGCTCCGGAACGCCTCTCCTCTATAGAACCACTGATTCATTCCTCTCGATATTCGGGCTCGGAGCCATCTCTGATCTTCCTACCCTTGAGGAAATGCAGGAGATACTCCTATCAATAGATGAGAGCACCGGCGGCGGCGATGATGAGCCCTGACAAGCCGGAGACCAGGTTCCGTCTTAACCGTTTTATAGCAATGTGCGGAGGGGGTTCAAGAAGGGGCGCCGACTCCTTGATAAGATCTGGAAGGGTTGAAGTGAACGGGTCCACGGTCAGGGATCTCTCTTTCCAGGTAAACTCCGGAGAGGACATAGTAAGGCTTGACGGAGCCGTCCTCGCTATTAAGAAAAAGCAGTACATCATTATGAACAAGCCGAAAGGGCTGGTATGTGCGGTCTCGGACAGATTTTCGGGGACTGTGATGGATATCCTGCCCCGGAATATCTCAGAAGAGGGCGTATTCCCCGCAGGACGACTTGATAAGGACAGCGAAGGCCTTCTTATTCTTACCAACGACGGAACCATGTCCCATAAGATCACCCATCCCGGCAGCATGATACTTAAAACATACGAGATTCTTGTACAGAGAAACGTTTCTTCCGGGGAACTGGGTTCCCTTATGCAGGGTACTCAATTTGGTTCCAGGGTCGTACGACCTGTCGAAGCCAGGATCATTTCAGGGGATCCCGAAGGGCAATGGCTGTCGATAACAATAGCGGAAGGCATTAAAAGAGAGGTCAGGCTTATGGCTGAGTCAAGAGGACTGAAGGTTATCAGGCTTGTGAGGAGAAAGATCGGTTCTCTCGAGTTGAGAGACCTCCCGTCCGGGGGGTTTATCCAGGTTAAGGGCGAGAGACTGCTCGAAATGATCTTTTACGGGTGCATCATTTGATCGGTCAGGGAAATATCCGGTGCAGTGGATGAAAGAAGGAGCTACAAAAAATGATCATTACTATCGACGGACCAGCCGGGGCAGGAAAAAGCACTATTGCCGGGTTAGTGGCTAAAAGGATCGGTTACGAGTATCTCGATACAGGAGCCATCTACAGGGCCACTTCCCTTTTTCTTTCAAGGTTGGCGATACCTCCGGTCGAGAGCGTGAAACTTGCCTCCGCGCTGAAGGAGTGCCGGATAGTCCTGTGCGAAGGGAAAGTTCTTCTGGCCGGGGAGGATGTATCAGAAAAGATACGGTCGCAGGAAGTTGACAGAATGGTTTCTGCGTATTCGGCACTTCCCACGGTACGCCGGTTTCTGATGAGGATCCAGAGAGAACAGGCTGGAAAGGGCAGCATCGTAGCGGATGGAAGAGATATNNGCTGTCAAGATCTATCTGGATGCTGATCTCGAGGTAAGAGCAAGAAGACGCTGGAAGGAACTTCTCTCAAGAGGGGAAGAAGTTCCTTTTGAAAAGCTAAGGAATGAGATCCGGGAGAGAGATCGACGCGACAGCGAAAGGGAGATATCGCCCCTGCTCGTCCCGGAAGGAGCCAGGGTAGTGGAGACTTCCGACATGACCATTGAATCGGTCGTGGAAGAGATCCTGGACATCATTAAAGCTGAACTTCGATGAAGAGGGAGGAGTGAAGTTGACGGTCGTTTTTTACTGGTTAGTGGCAAAATTTTTCTGGGTGATGCTTAAAATTTACAACCGGCTCTCAGTAAGGGGTCTCGACAAGCCCCTCTCAGTCACTCCCCCTGTCATTATTGCCGCGAACCACTGCAGCAACCTCGATCCGATCGTTATCGGGGCGGCTTTCCCCAGAAGGCTCAGATACCTGGCCAAGTCCGAGTTGTTCAGTTTTGCCCCTTTTGGTTTTGCCATCCGGGCGCTTGGAGCCGTTCCCGCAAAGAGGGAAGACATGCAGAGTGCGGCCGGAGCCCTTAAGTTTCTTCTTGAAAGAATACAGAAAGGCGAGAGTGTGCTCCTTTTTCCGGAAGGGCAGAGATCCACGGACGGAAGATTGAATCCCCTTGAGGGGGGTGTGGGTCTCCTTGCGGCCAAAACTGGCGTACCAGTGGTTCCGGCCTACATTAACGGGACTTTCAAAGCTCTCCCCCGTGGATCCACAGGCTATAGACCAGAGAGGATAACTCTTGTTTTCGGAGATCCGATACTTGTGGAAGATCTTGGCAAAGGGTTATCGTCCAAAGAGCTCCGGCAGGCAGTAACAGCAAAACTGGAATCCGCCCTGATAAAACTGGAGGAGGAATTCGTTATTGCATGATACGCGTAATTCTGTCGGGGAGGCAGCCTATATTGTCGCTATAGACGGGGCTGGATCGGTTGATGTAGAGTCCAGCCTCAAAGAGCTTTCCATTCTCCTGCTGAACCTTGGGGTTATTACCGTTGGCAGATGCGTCCAGAAGAGGGATGATCCTGATCCCGGATCTTACATCGGTTCCGGGAAAGCCGAAGAAGTTGCGGTTGAGGCAAAAGATCTTGGAGCAACAAAAATTGTGATAGACGGAAGAATATCCCCCGGGCAGGCAGCGAATCTTGGCCGGATGACCGGTCTTCCTGTCTGGGACCGCCCGCTTGTCATCATGAAGATATTTGAAGAGAGAGCTCAGACAGGAGAGGCCAAACTTCAAATCGAGCTGGCACGATGCAAATATGAGGTCCCGTTCCTGAAGGGTTTGGGCCTTCAGATGTCCCGTCCCGGTGGGGGGCTTGGCACCCGCGGGCCTGGAGAGACCGAATTCGAGAGACACAGGAGAAAGCTCGAGAGACGAATAAGGGAGATCAGGAAAAAGATCGAGACCGTCAGGAAGAGAAGGACCGGGCAGAGGAAACAGAGGGTCAAGGCCGGATTGAAATCGATAGCACTTGCCGGTTACACGAACAGCGGAAAATCGACTCTTCTGCGGCGCCTTTCGGGCGACCGGACTCTTGTCGTAGCGGATAAGCTGTTCTCCACGCTTGATCCGTTTGTAAGGAGGATCCGACTTCCGGGCGGAGGCTTTACACTGATGACCGACACGGTCGGTTTCATAAGGAATCTCCCTCCGGGTCTTATCACAGCATTCAGGGCAACCCTCGAGGAAATATCGACCGCAGATTTGATACTGCTTGTTGTGGATTCATCCTCGAACAGCTTTATGGAGGACATATCTGTTGTAGAGGACACACTTTCATCGATAGGGGCGGAAAAGATCCCAAAGATCATTGTGATGAACAAGGTCGACATTGTGGATGCCGGTGATATGGGAAGAAGGATCTCCGCTGCCGGAAGAGCGGGCGACATGGTGATCCCGGTCAGTGCAGCCCGGGGCGATAACATGAATTCGCTACTTCTTGCTATCGAGCGTTTTTTGATTTAAAGCCCGGAAGGGGGATGATGTAATTTTGTTGAAAAGTATGACGGGATTCAGCAGGAATAGGATAGATACACGGATGGGGTCGATCTTCCTGGAGATATCGAGCGTGAATCACCGGAACCAGGAGATAACCGTCAAAACGCCGAGGGAGCTTTCACTCTTCGAAAGAGTGGTTCAGCAAGAGATAAGGACCGCTTCCAGGAGAGGGAAGATCCAGATCCGTCTGGAGATATCCTGGGATCCGGTTTTGAGGGCAGCCAGAATCGATCACGAAGTGCTTAAGGGCTACGTAACGGATATCACCAGGATAAGCACGGATGTTGGATTTCAGAGAGATGTCGCTATAGAGCAGTTGCTGACTCTTCCTGGAGTAATGGTTTTGCCCCTGGATAATGACGGGAATATTGAAAATGAGCTGGGTGAAGCCATTTCGGATCTCCTCGCCGCCGGCATTTCCAAATGGGATTCAATGAGAGCGCTTGAGGGGAGCCACCTTCAACAGGTGATCGTCGATCATCTTGAATGTTTCTGGGGCCTTATTCAGGACATAGGGGATAAATGGCCGGTCGCGAAAGAGACAGCGGCCAAGTTGCTAAAGGATAAAATAAGACTCCTGCTTGAAAGCGGCGGTTTCGAATGCGACGAGGGACGGATCGCGCAGGAGATAGTGATGCTGAACGACAAGTGGGATATTACCGAAGAGATGGCGAGGCTTGCAAGTCACGTGGATAAATTTCGCGGCATCGTTCATAATGAAGTGGTTTCGGGTAAAACTCTTGATTTTTTGGTTCAGGAGATGAACAGGGAGATCAACACTATAGCTTCGAAAGTTCAGGATGCCGGTATCAGGTGGATAGCGGTGGAGGCAAAAAGTTCTCTGGAATCAATTCGAGAGCAGATCCAGAACGTGGAGTGAGAAAATGGGATACAATTTGTTGCACGTCGGCTTCGGGAACATGGTCGTCAGCGAAAGGATCGTTGCAATTATTCACCCCGCTTCCGCCCCCATCAAGCGCCTGAAGGATGAGGCCAGGACACAGGGCAGGCTTATCGATGCTACGGAGGGGCGAAAAACGAGAGCGATCCTCGTAACGGACAGCAACCATGTAGTGCTCTCGGCAATTCAACCTGAGACAATAGGCATCAGGTTCGAGGGGAATGGCAGGGAGAGTGGATCGGATCGCTAGGGGCCATCTTTTCGTCATATCTGGTCCGAGCGGTGTCGGAAAGGGGACTCTCAGAAAAAGGCTGTTCGGGATAATTAAAGATCTCGAATATTCTATTTCGTGTACTACCAGGCGACCCCGAAACAGTGAACGGGATGGTTATGATTATCGTTTTGTAAAACCAGATCTCTTTCGTGAACTGGAGCGGGAGGGGAAGTTTCTGGAATGGGCAGAGGTTCATGGTAATCTTTACGGAACTCTGAAGAAGGATGTCGAGGCTGCACTTTCTCTCGGAAAGGATCTCGTTCTCGAGATAGACGTACAGGGAGCGCTCAAGGTCAGGGAAATCATGCCGGAAGCGATCCTAATATTTATTATGCCCCCATCGCTTGCGGACCTGGAAGAACGGCTTAAAAGAAGGGGCTCAGAGAGTGGGGAGGATATGAGGACCCGTATGGATGAGGCCAGACATGAGATAGAACTCTCTTCCCTGTACGATCACACGGTTGTAAATGACGATCTCCCGACCGCGCTGGTAACTCTTGAAAAGATCGTAGAGAGCTACAGACAGCCGGCCCGGACAAATAAATCGAAATATCCAGAGGTGTAAACTGATGACAAATAGTTCTGACAAGCCTGTAAGTTCACCTGCGGTTCCGAACAAATACCTGATGGCCTGCATGATCGCAAAGAGAGCCCGCCAGTTGAGCGAAAAGAAGGGGCGAATGACGATCGAGGAGGGTGAAAGCAACCACATCTCCACCGCTATTAAAGAGATCGAGGAGGGAACTGTCGTTTATTCGAACCGGGCCACAACTTCTCCCTCTGAACCCGGGAAAGAGGTGGTTCCAAATGACACTGGAATGGAAAAGCAGCCGTAGGATCCTTCTAGGAGTTTGCGGCGGAATATCGGCCTACAAAGCTCCCGAGATCATCAGGGAGTTCAGAAAACAAGACTGGGATGTGGAGGTGACACTTTCTCCCGCAGCGGAGAAATTCGTCTCTCCGCTGGTGATTTCCACCCTCACAGGAAGAAAGGTCTGGCTTGAAGAGGACTTCCTCTCTGCCGGGGATGGATGGAAGATTCCTCATATCAGTCTTGCTGAATGGGCCGATGTGACTGTTGTGGCCCCTGCTACTGCTTCCTTTCTTCAAAAGATCGCGCATGGTGATGCATCCTCCATCCTTTCTGCTTCCCTTCTGGCTACACGTTCTCCAGTTCTCCTGTTCCCGGCCATGAATGTCTTCATGTGGGAACACCGGGCCGTCCGCGCCAATGTCGTTCGCTGCGCCGAACTGGGATACCGTGTAGTTGAACCTGAAGATGGAGCTCTGGCTTGCGGCTACGAAGGAAAGGGGAGGCTTCCCTCAATAGAAGTAATAAGGGAGGAGGTCTTCAGATCTGTTGCTTCAGTCAGGGACATGACAGGGCAAAAAGTTCTCGTAACTTCCGGTCCAACGCGGGAAGCCATCGATCCCGTAAGATTCATCAGCAACCCCAGCTCCGGTAAAATGGGTTCGGCTCTCGCCAGGACTGCCTGGTACAGGGGAGCGGAAGTAACCGTTATCTCAGGTCCAGCAACCGAGCCTGTTCCATATGGAGTACGCCTGATACCGGTCGTGTCTGCCGGAGATATGTTCGATGCAGTGATCAGGGAGGCTCCATCCCACGACATTATCGTCAAGGCTGCGGCTGTAGGGGATTTCACACCCGTTTGCGCAAGGGATACAAAGATAAAACGAGAGGAAGGGAAAAACCTTATCATAGAAATGAGTCCGAATCCGGATATTGCTGCAGCTTTGGGGGCTTCAAAAAGATCCGGCCAGTTCCTGGTGGGATTTGCCGCGGAAACTGACGACGCTGTTGCAAATGCCACCAGGAAGCTTGTTCGCAAGGGTCTTGATCTTATTGTTCTCAACGATGTACGTTCAGAGAGTTCCGCCTTCGGTTCCGATAATAATTCTGTATCCATAATAGGCAAAGAGGGGGTCAAGCTTGAAGTCTCCGGCTCCAAGGAAGAAGTTGCGGATGCCATCTGGGAGATCGTCTCCCAGAGTCGTGGAAGCGCCGGCTGCCGACCGTGTTCATCGAGGTCATAGTTCCGGGGCCCTGGTGGCACCCTCTTACCTATGAGTTCAGCGAACCCTGCAGCCGCGGCATTCGTCTGATCGTTCCTGTTCGAGGTTCCGAAAGGGTAGCATTTGCAACAGGCCTTTCAGAGGGTTCTCCGCCTTCCGGGGATTTCCGGATACAGAAGGCGATAAGAGTTCTTGACACTTCCCCGCCGCTGGGCTGGGAACTTTTCGAGACCGCGGCCCGCCTCGGAAGGCATTTTCTCTGCGGCTTCGGGGAGGCACTGAAGTCTGTTGCTCCTGGAAAGATCATCTCGGGAAAAGAGATGGATGTCTTCCCCGAGATTAATGCACCTGCCGGAAAATTCAGTGAAGAGACCTGTGATGCCCCGAATTTTGCCGACAGGATGAAGTTCTACACTGAAATGATCGGTCGCGATACCGGCCGGGTTTTGGCTCTTTTCCCGGAGAAGGAGACAGCCCGTCTTTTCTGGAAACAGCTTTCTGAAGATCTAAAGCAACAGAGCCTCTGCTGGACCTCCAATTCTGGCCCCGCCGCCATGGAGAACTGGGTGAGAACAAGAAGAGGCGAAGTCCGGGTTGTAGTAGGCTCCCCCGCAGCCGTTTTCGCGCCTCTTCCCTCGATGGAGACGGTGATAGTTGATGATGAGGGAAATCCGTCATACCGCTCCCGGCGATTCCCTTTCATTCACGGCAGGATCGCCGCGGGATCCAGAGCCCAGCTTTGGGGCTCAAGATTTGTATTGGGTGGCGGAGTTCCATCCTCGAGAAGTTATTTCCGCAACCCCAGACGTTGCCCGGAGAGTCCTGGCGAACGAGTGATATTTGTGGATATTGGGAAGTCGAGAAATCTTATGGTCCCCGGGGTTCAGACACCATTGCCAGTCAGCGATTCAGCCCTGAAAAGAACCCAGTCTGTTGTAGCCGGTAAAAAAACCGTTCTCTGGATCCTGGACAGAAAAGGATATGCCGGCGCGGTTACGTGCGATGAATGCGGAAGGATCATGGTCTGCGCTTCCTGCGGTCTTCCTGTGCGTTGGGATGATTCCGAGGGCTTTTTCAGCTGTGGGTTCTGCGGCGAAACAAGATCCAGAAGCGAAACATGTCCGTTCTGCGGAGGAATATCCCTTCAGGGCCTGAAACCGGGTCTTGAGAGTCTTCAAAAGATCGGCGAAAACTTTTTGGGTGACAATTATCCGGTCTTCACCTGGCACGCCGATATCAGCAAGGCAGCATCTGAAAGAAAGGCTATAGTCAGGGGGCTGTCCTCGGGGGGGCTCATTGTAGGGTCACGGAAATCCCTCGAGCTTTGCGATCATCTCTCTATTGACCTGGTATGCTGGCTCGATGCTGACTCCGCTGTCAATTCGCCTTTCTATGATGCCAGGAGCGCTGCCTTCAGGATGATCTGGGAGTCGGCATGGAGGGGGAAAGACCATTCGACAAGAACCATCCTTGTTCAGAGCCGGGTTCCCGGAATGGGGTGGCAAAAGGGGCTTTCCATCGGATGGGATCATTTCTGGAGAGTAGAGCTTGATGAACGGAAGGAGCTCAGCCTCCCGCCATGGAAATATCTCCTTGAGATCAAAAACATCGGGAAAAACAAGCCAAACGTTAAAAAGCTCATGATTTCTTCGGGACTTGAGTGCCTGGACCCGGACCCGACAGGAGACATCTTGTGGATAAGGTGCGAAAATCTTTCCAAGGCAAGAAAATCACTCGAACCCCTGTTTCGAATATCTGAATCCGCCAAGGGTTTCCCCCGCATATCATTGTGGGCTGATTAGGAAGGGAATGGTCCAGTCATGGCAATAGTAGCTATTATCGGAAGGCCCAACGTAGGAAAATCATCTCTATTCAACAGGATCGTGGGAAAAAGGTCGGCCATCGTAGACGATCAGCCTGGAGTGACAAGAGACCGGATCTATGGCGAGGTCGAGCAGTACGCCCGAAGATTCCTCCTGGTCGATACGGGAGGTCTCTTCCCCGAGGGGGGGGACGATCTTGTCGAAAGCATAAGGATGCAGGTTCTTCAGGCGCTGAATGAAAGCGATCTCCTGGTCCTGGTGGTCGATGGGAAGGAAGGTATTACTCCTCTTGACAGGGATATTGCCCTCTTCCTGAGAAAAAAAGGGAAACCGGTGATCGTCGCAGTGAACAAGGTTGACGATAATATGCACGAATCAAGGATCTTTGAAGCTCACGCGCTTGGTTTCGGCGATGTGTTCGGGGTGAGCGCTGCTCATGGGAGAAATATAGAAGAACTTCTAGACCGTATCCTGTTTCTTCTTCCTGAGGAACATGCCGTCAGGGATGAAAGCTCAGACGAGATAGCTGTAGCCATTGTCGGTCGTCCTAACGTCGGTAAATCCACTCTTCTTAATCTTCTTTCGGGCTCCGAGCGATCGATGGTGAGCCCGATCCCGGGCACTACCAGGGATTCGGTAGACTCCCTGGTGTCAATCGAAGGCAGATCGTTCCGACTGATAGACACCGCAGGATTAAGGAAAAGAAGCAGGATCAGCTCAAATATCGAGTTCTATTCGCTGGTACGGACGCATGACAGCATCGACCGCTGTGATGTGGCTGTACTTCTCATGGAAGGAAGCGAAATCTGTACAGAACAGGATAAAAGAGTCGCTGGTCTGGTTCTCGATAAAGGGAAAGGGCTCGTTCTCGCAGTAAACAAATGGGACATCCTTCCCAAGGTCCCGGAACTTGGAGACAGGATCACTCGTAAAATCCGGGAAGAAATGCCATTTGTCGATTTTGCTCCTGTTATTTTCATCTCGGGTTTGACGGGTAGAGGGATCCACAAACTTCCGGAAACCATCATTAATGTACAGTCCAACAGGATGCGCCGGATGGAGATCACCAGATTGAATGCACTGATGAGAGATGTACTTTCATTTGAGAGGATGCCTTTGGGGCCCAGGGGGCTTGCCTTGAGGATAAGAAGCTGTTCACAGGTCGCGGTGAACCCTCCGGCTTTCGTGTTTTTAGTCAACGATCCTCACATCGTAACGAAATCTTTCGAGAGACATGTTGTTAACAAGATAAGGGAGCTAGACGATTTCGAGGGAACCCCGCTGCGAGTTTTCTGGAGAAACAAGGAAAAACCCAGATAAATCAGCTCAACTCTTGACCTCTTCCTCGACAAATGATATTAATTAATAAGCCGTTAGGTTAAGATCATACGGCAATCAACAACAACCCCAAGGGGTAGGAGGTGTGTGTAAGGTGACTAAGGCGGATCTGATCAACGCAGTTGCAAAATCTGCGGGAATCAGCAAGAAACAGGCCAATGCAGCTGTCGCTTCGACAATTGAAGCGATCGGCAAGTCGTTGTCCAAGGGGGAAAAGGTTCAGATTGTCGGGTTCGGCACTTTCGAAGTCAGAGCAAGAGCTCCCAGAAAGGGGAGGAACCCCCAGGATCCGACCAAGATCATCAACATTCCGGGGAAAAGGGTTCCGGCATTCCGCCCGGGGAAAGCACTGAAAGACAAGGTTCGCTGATTTTAATTTATTATGGTTTCATGAGAAAGTTTTTGAGGCAGGCTGCAGATCATTTGCTGTCTGCCTTTTTTCTTCTGACCAGAGTCTCAAAAAATTTATGAACTTCTCTCCAGTGGCCTATCTCGAGCTCCTCGGCTCTGGTAAACGGAGGCAGGCCAAGGGAATCAAGAAGCGGTGCGATATTATCCTTCATTTCCGGGAAATCCCTGGTCAGGTTGTTTGCGAGAGTTTTTCTCCTTTGTGCGAAGCCTGAACGGAGCAAAGACCTCCAGGAAGAGGAGTTCGGAAGATCACAGTTAGCAGTGATCCTGATCTCAAGAAGGGCGGATGTGACAGAGGGAGATGGCCGAAAGGCCTCGGGCGGGACCAGCCTTAAAATTCGCGCTTCCCCCATTGAGAGGATCGTGACCCCGAGGGGATAACGACCCTTGCATCGGGCGGGTGCGCATATCTTTAGTGCAGATTCCTTCTGGACCATCAGGAGGAGATAGTTGAGACCGTATCCCGCGAGTGATTCCAGGACCTTCCAGATAAGAGGGGTTGTTATGTGGTAAGGGATATTGGCTATCATTTTGTTCGGGACAGGATCAAATGATCCAGGGAAACCTCCTTTCAGGGCATCTCCCCAGAAGAGTCTGAGGTTTTTGTATTGCTGCGAAAGACCTTGCAGGTATGGCTCAAGAGAGCGATCGATCTCCAGGGCGTAGAGCGCTTTGGGTCCGTGTTCAAGGATCCCCTTTGTGAGGACTCCTTTGCCAGCTCCGACTTCCAGTACTGTGTCATCTGAGTTAATGGAGGCGTGCTTGAGAACAACCTCAAGGATGTTATGGTCTACAAGGAAATTCTGCCCTATTTTCGTGTTGGCCCTGTGGTAAAATTCTGCCATTCTCCGTCCCCCTAGGCAAAGAGAAGTATGATAATAAAAAAACGGGGGACCAAAAGGTCTCCCGTTTTAAGTACTGGTCGGGACGAGAGGATTTGAACCTCCGACCCCTTGACCCCCAGTCAAGTGCGCTAACCAGACTGCGCTACGTCCCGTAGGCGACGAACATTGTATCCCTCTTCAAAGTATCGGTCAAGGAAGAAAAACTGGGGAGTTCCAGATGGAAAAATCAGGACTGGGGCTCCCAGGTCTCTCCGCATCGCTTTAGAACGTAATTCCACTCTTCGTCAATGTCCTTCTGGAAATTATCGATGACCTTCCTGCCTACGTCGCCCTTCAGTAGATGCCTGAAGCGTCCCTGCGGTTTGAGGAACTCCTCCGCAGGAACATATTTTTTGGGTTTGTAACCCAGTTTCCACTCACCATCGATTACTTCGTAGATCGGCCAGAAACGGGTTTCAGCAGCCAGTCTGCATATCTCGCGCTGCATTGATGGTTCCATGCGCCAGAAGAGGACACATGGAGCTAGAACGTTGACAAAGGCAGGTCCCGGTGTCTCGATAGCTCTTTTGACCTTTTCGATCACTTCCATCGGGTTTGAAATGGTCGTCTGGGCGATATATGGAATATGATGAGCGGCCATTATCGCGGTAAGGTCCTTGGGTTTCTGGAGCTTGCCCGGGATAACAGTTCCTGCAGGAGCGGTTGTGGTGTTGGCTCCTTTAGGTGTTGCGCTGCTTCTCTGCGCTCCCGTGTTCATGTATCCCTGATTGTTGTAACAGATATAGGTGAAATCATGGCCGCGCTCTGCTGCGCCTGACAGGGCCTGGAGACCGATGTCGTACGTGCCTCCGTCGCCTCCGAAGGCGACGAACTTGATGTCTTTGGTTATTTTTCCGCGTTTTTTCAGAGCCACGTAGGCGGCCTCAATGCCTGAGATGTTTGCTCCTGCGTTTTCGAATGCCGTATGCAGGAAGGGAACTCCCCATGAATTGTACGGATAGATAGTCGTTGAAACCTCTAGGCATCCTGTTGCCGCTGTTATTACGACTGGCTGTTCTATGGCAAGAAGCGCCTGCTGTACAACTGTCGGAGCACCGCAGCCGGGGCACATCCTGTGTCCCTGGCGCATGGCCCGTTCCTTCGAGATCAAATCTTTCAGTCTGATAGCCATACCTGGAGCACCCCCTTATTCCCTGAGTCCGAGGTAGCGCTCCTCGGGGCTCATATTGTTGTTGATCAGATCCATGAACGCCTCTTCAGCGTTATGCGGGAAAAAATCCCTTCCGCCTAGTCCGTAAACGTATGTGTTTGCCGGGATGAGCAT
>DFYG01000006.1:16630-26742 GCA_002382605.1 Synergistaceae bacterium UBA4088
ACTTTGTGTCCCTGCTCTCTCAGCCGGTCGACGGTCTCCTTGGCTGCTCCCGCGGCCGAAGAGATTATCACCATGATGTAATCGGCGTCCTCGGTAAGGTACTTGTCGATCAATGGGTAGTTTCTCCCCGTTATCTTTGCGAATTCGGCGGCCACATCCATATAGGCCTTTTCGACATGTTTCATCGCCTCAACCTGCTGGCGCTTGATCTCGAAGTAGTAGTCGGTCAGTGCCAGGGATCCGTAGGCGACCGGATTGTCTACGTCAAGAAGAGGAAAGAGAGGGTCTCTCTCTCCGATGAACTCCCTTACGGCTTCATCGTCCATGAACTCGATCGGCTCAAAACAGTGACTGGTGATGAACCCGTCCTGACAGACGAAGACCGGAAGAAGAACTTCTTTTTGCTCCGCGATACGCACGGCCATTATGGTGGTGTCGTAAACCTCCTGGCCATCCTCGCAGTAGATATGGATCCAGCCGGAATCCCGCTCCGCCATACTGTCGCTGTGGTCGCAATGGATGTTGATGGGAGCCCCGAGCGACCTGTTGACCAGGCCGAAAACGATCGGAGTCCTGTAAGAAGCGGCTATGGGGAAAATTTCATGCATAAGGGCTACGCCGTTTGCACTGGATGCTGTCATCACCCTTGCACCTGAAACGGAGGCCGCAACGCAGGCGCTGATGGCTGAGTGTTCGCTTTCGACTGTGACCAGGTTGGTGTCGACGAGGCCATCGGCGACGAACTCCGAGAATTTCATGGGTATGTCAGTCGAAGGAGTGATCGGGTATGCGGCGACAACGTCGGGGTTGATCTGCCTCATCGCCTCTGCCACTGCCCAGTTTCCGGAAGTGATGTCCTTTCTTGGCATCTGATTCACATCCTTTCTATCGGCAGTGCTACTGCTCGATAAATTCTGATTCAGGCCGCATATCTATGGCCTTTTTGGGGCAAACCGCTGCACATATGCCGCAGCCCTTGCAGTAGAAATAATCGATTCCCGTGACCTTGCCGTCGGCGTTAGCCTTGATGGATTTGTCGGGACATTGAATCCAGCACTGTAGACAGTGAATGCACTCATTCTCGTCCCATACGGGGCGCATGCTTCGCCACTGGCCCGTTTCCACGGCCTCTGAGGTCGAAGCGGGCACTGTCGTCGCGAGAGGTATATCTTTCCATCCCTTGGGTGAGCTCATCCCTGTTGCACCTCCTCGAAACCTCGTTTAATCGCATTCTGGTTGGCCTTCAGAACCTTCTCGGGAAGTTTATGGCCCATTTTGTGTGTAAAGTGATCGATGAAGGCCTGTACTGGGACATCCGGAAAACAGTGAGACAGGGCCCCCAGCATTGGAGTGTTGGGCCTGTTCTGTCCGAATTCCTCAAGCGTAATCTTCGTTGCGTCCAGTGTCATGAGCCTGGCTGAAGCCGGGATCCCCAGTTTCCTCCTTACGGGATCAGGCGCATCAGGGGTGTTGATTATATAGACCGTATTTTCTTTGCCCCCCTCTGTAGGCTTGACCGCCTCGATGAGGGTGGGGTCGATCAGAAGAACAATATCCGGATGGAGGACACCGGAACGAACCCGTATCGGTTTATCCGAAACCCTGTTGAACGCCTTCATGGGTGCTCCCTGACGTTCTGCCCCGTATTCAGGAAATGACTGGGTGAATTTTCCAGCTTCAAATAGGACCTCCGCCAGGATGGCGGAGCCTGTTTTGGCACCCTGTCCTCCCCTTCCATGCCATCGAATTTCGAGGACCTCTGACATAAATTATCCCTCCTTCTTGGAAGATACGCTTAATCAACAGATTTTAGCCACTTATGGAATAACGGCTTATGATATCACACCCCTGCATTATTTTTGACGCTGATCGAGTCTGGCCGATCCCTGTTCGCTTCAAGGCTTCTTTTGCCTATAATGGGATGTCGTATTGAAAAGCCAGCAAAATATTATCTGAATAGTTGGACTGAAAGAAAAACCCGCATGTATATTGTATGTAGACAAAGATGACTGTCAAGAGGAGACCTTTTTTTGTCCGATTTTTTCGAATCCAGGAGGTGTTCGGAAGTTGGTCCCCATAAACAGGATCTTTTTGAATGAAGATCCGGAGCACGAGATAGCCTTGATGGCAAAGATCGATCCGCCCTTTCGCGCGGTGGAGATCGGCTTCGGAAACGGTGAATTTCTTGAACATGTTGCCTCAGCCAACCCCGAAGGGGTTTTTTTCGGAATTGAGGTCTCACTGCAATGCGTGATGAAGACAGTGAAGCGGATCCAGAATTCCGGTTGCGAAAACGCCCGAGTCCTCCTTGGTGACGCACGTTTTCTTCTCGGAGAATGCTTCCCTCCGGAGTGGCTCCATTCGGTGTATATGAACTTTCCCTGTCCATGGCCCAAAACCCGACACGCCAAAAGGAGGGTAACTTTCAGCGGTTTCACAGAGGTCCTTGCCGGATCCCTTGTCAAAGGGGGGATTTTTGAACTCCTAACAGACGACAGGATCTATGCGGAAGAGGTTGCAAGAGTTATTCCCGCCCATCCCGCTTTAGTGATGGAGAAGATGTACCTCAACCCGGAAAGGGATATTCAGACAAAATATGAGCGGAGATGGCGGGAACAGGGGAAAGAGATATTCCTTCTGCGTTTCAGGAAGAATACGCCGTTTTTCTCAGGAAGGCGAAAAAGGGAGGAAGAGGAATTGCATTCCAACATTGAAAGGCAGTGTCCCACATTAGCCAGAATACAATCCCTTGCAGGGATTGAGAGGGGAGAGCAATCCTGCCGGTGGGTCTTCAAGGACAGCTATATGAGTTCTTCCGGAGTGATGCTTCTTGAGACCATAACTTCCGACGAAGGTTTCAGACAGTCATTTTTTATCAGGATCGTTCCCAGGAAGAATGGATGTCTGGTGAAGATGGATGCTCCATCACGACCATTCCGCACCCCGGCTGTCGTTATGGCTTTTGAAAAGCTTGTTGAAGATCTCAGGGATGAGACCATATGAACGGTTTCCCGATATTTCCGGTAGGTCTTGTCAGTTCTTCCGTCAAATCTCTTTTTCCTCCGGACCATTTCAGGGATATTGAAAGTGAAATCCATATATTTCCATGGTTCGAACCTGCATTGGAGGGGCTAAGAGAAGAGGTGTCCATTGTTGTTCTTTTCCGTTTCCATTTTTCCAGGGAATATTCCCTCAGAGTCCATCCCCGGGGAGATCTTTCAAGGCCGCTGAAAGGGGTTTTTGCTACATGCAGCCCCAACAGGCCGAATCATATCGGACTGAGCCGTGTCCATCTTATTGGAATAACAGGGAACAGACTCCTTGTAAGAGGTCTGGATGCCATAGACGGAACACCTGTTGTCGATTTGAAACCCTTCAAAAACATGGATCTCCTTGGCAACCCGCCAGGCCTGCGGATGGAGAGCGACAGGTCCTGAAAGAGGCAAGGCCCACCTCAGCTCTTGTTCTCCAGGCTCTCTTCAACATACTCGGACCTGCTTCCTCCAGGTCTTTCCTTGATCTTTTCGCAGGTAGCGGAAGGGTGGGGACAGGGGCCTCCGAGAGGGGTTTCTCTCCCGTGGTTTTTGTAGAACTCTCAGGAAAGAACGTCAACGCGATCGCATCCCGGATCGACTTGAACGGATGCGAAATAATCAGAATGGACGTAAGGCGTGCCCTGCCGCTGTTCGCTTCCCGGTCTCGAAGATTCGATGTTGTCTTCGCGGACCCCCCCTACGATAACGGCTGGGTGAAAAGACTGGCGTCCCTTTCAGGTCGTCTCTCTGGTATCATGAACAGCGGAGGAGTTTTCATTCTGGAGCATACAAAGCGTGAACTGCTCGAAACCTCCCTATGGACAGGGTGGGATATTTCATCAAAAACATACGGGGGAACAGTGCTTTCCTTTTTCCAGAGACATCACGAGGAAGAGGGTGAATCTGCTTGATCAGGGCGATGTACCCCGGGTCTTTTGACCCGATAACAAACGGCCATATTTTTATCGCTGAGAGAGCCGCGGCTATCTTCGATGATCTTACCATAGGGGTGCTCGACAACAGTCAGAAGAAGTATACCTTCGTCAAGGGGGAGAGAGAGGCCATGACAAGGGAGGCTCTCAGCCATCTCCCGAATGTCAGGGTCAAACACTTCGGCGGGCTGCTTGTTGACTTTATGAGAGCAGAGCAGTGCAGGGTGATCATCAGGGGGTTGAGAGCCCTATCGGATTTCGAATATGAGTTCCAGCTGGCCCTGATGAACCGCCAGCTCGCTCCTGAGATAGAAACGTTCTTCATCGTGACAGAAGCAAAATACTCCTACCTTTCAAGTCGGGCTGTAAAGGAAGTATTTCACTTTGGAGGAGCCATACAGGACATGGTACCTCCGGGTGTCTTCAGAAGGCTCCGGGAATGTTTCCCGCCGGGTTCCGATATCAGGAAGATATGACAGGAAGACTCCTGGATTCCCGAAAGGGATCCGGGGAGAGGATCAGATTCTCCCAGATCCTTGAGGCCTAGTACTCCAGGTCGGCGATGTCGCGCTGATATGTCGTATACCTCCCTCGGGGATGAAAGACTATTGGAGCGCGTGCGGTATATCTCATGTCTCGGAGAAGCTCCCGTCCTTTGCTGTTCCAGCCGAGAACCCTTAAATATGGGGGGCCGTTGAGCTGGGCTGTCCGGTTTGCGGCATGATCAAAACCGAGAAGAACATGTGTGGCATGGCGCTGTATCCTGCTTCTTGGGTATCTCTTGCTTATGCATTCGTTGACGAATTCATTAAAAGAGAGAGATTTCAAAGCCTTGGATGCCAGCAGGTTCTCCATACCCTCGCGCATCTCGGCATACCTGGACAGAACCTCCCGGTTTTCTCTCACTATTACCGTTCCGAGGATCCGCCAGAAAAGATCGAGTGAGACAAGGCATCTCCCTGCGGCGATTTCTCGATCCAGGATCGCCGCTGCGCCGGGTGGCATGGCCCCGGTCCCTGAAGGAGACATCTCCCCATTCCTGATAACCTGCCGTAACCAGCTCGCGCTTGCGAAGGTATTTCTTCCGGTTCCGTGATAGCCTTCTCCTACCCGCTTTACAGGAACAGACTGTAGATCGTAACCGCGGCTGATTATCCTCGAAACGTACTCCTGGGCAAGAGTGTTGTTGGGAGAGGAAAGAACCTTCCTTGCTCCGGGAATCTGGGTTTCCGCTGCAATGGAACGAGCTTCGGCGTAGGAATAACCTCCGTCAAGGTGTCGTTTAAGAGTAGTCCTGAAAACTTCGTTCTCACTCAGGAGGGTTTTCGCGATAACGGCAAGCGGTGCAGACGGTTCCTCCATTCCGAACGAGATATGTGTGACAACACCGGTCATATAGAGCAAGTCGACTGCCGCTGCCCCGAAAACCCCCGCATTGTGGCAGGAAAATGCAACCGGGAGCTCTATGACAAGGCTTGCTCCCCCAGACAATGCCATTTCCGCTCTGGTCCATTTGTCAATGAAGGCAGGTTCTCCCCGCTGGACAAAGCTGGATGAGAGGACGATGATAACGGCTTCGGCCCCCGTTGTTTCCACAGCTCGCTTCATGTGGTATAAATGTCCATTGTGAAAGGGATTATATTCTGCGATGATCCCGACAATACTTTTTTTTGCCAAGGGCCTGAACCTTCCTTCCTATCGTGCTGATTGTACGATAAATCCCTGGAAGGGTTTCGGTCAAGGACGAGGAGGGTGGAACAGGGATGAAAGTGCTTGTATTGAACTGCGGCAGTTCCTCGCTGAAGTACCAGGTATTCGACATGAAGAATGAAGAGGTCCTTGCTAAGGGGCTTGTCGAAAGAATTGGCATTGACGGCTCCAGGATCAAACATGAAAAGACCGGTAAGGACGCTTACAAAATGGATGTTGCAATACCCAACCACAAGGTGGGTATCAAGGTTGTTCTTGAAACGCTTCTTGACGGGGACCAGGGAGTTCTTGAGAACCTTGAAGAACTCCGTGCGGTTGGCCACAGAGTCGTTCACGGAGGAGAGAAATTTGCCCGATCGGTAGTGATAGACCAGGAAGTCCTGGATGTCGTTGAGGAGTGTGTGCCTTTGGCACCCCTGCACAACCCCGCGAATCTCATGGGCATAAGGGCGATGATAGAAGCACTTCCGGATGTTCCCCAGGTGGCTGTTTTTGACACGGCCTTTCATCAGACAATGCCCGATTACGCCTATACATACGGCCTCCCGTTCCATTACTATGAAAAACAGAGGATCCGACGTTATGGATTCCACGGAACCAGTCATTTCTACGTTGCGAACAGGGCCGCGGAGATGCTTGGAAAACCCATCGAGGATCTGAAGATAGTCACATGTCACCTTGGGAACGGAAGCTCCATTACAGCGGTAAAGGGTGGCAAATCGGTTGATACAAGTCTTGGGTTTGGCACCGTTCCCGGCGTATTGATGGGAACCAGAAGTGGGGATATCGACCCGACCGTGGTACTTTACCTTATGGAGCAGGATGGGATCGACCCGAAATCAATGAGCCATATTCTTCACAAAGAGAGCGGGATCCAGGGTGTATCAGGCATTAGCAGCGACCTTCGTGATGTCGAGGAAGCTGCCTCGAAGGGCAACCCGAGAGCGGCACTTGCACTTAACATCCTCTGTTACGGTATAAGGAAACATATCTGCGCCTACGCGGGGGCAATGGGCGGGATAGACGCCATTGTCTTTACAGCCGGTATCGGGGAGAATAGCAAGACTGTTCGGGAAATGACCTGCAAGGAGCTCGGATTCCTTGGGGCCAGGTTCGACCGGGAAAGGAACAACGTCAGGAGCGAAGAAGCCTTTATCAGTGAGCCGGGTTCTCCGGTTAGCATTCTGGTTGTTCCCACGAACGAAGAACTTGTAATAGCACGTGACACCCGGGATCTAGGTATCAGGTAGGCAATTTTTATGCCCTGTGGGGATCGCAAAATGATCTTTCTGGAAAAACCTCAAAACTGGCAATGTTCTTTCGATGGATCCGAAGTGATAGAATCGGGATCTTGTCTGAATTTTTTCTGGATGCTCCCCATCGACGGCGAAATCGAGCACTGGGGGCAGACATACTCCTTTACGGAGAATGTTGCCGTTAAGGCTACTGTCGTTGGGGACAGCTCTGCCTTTACCGTAGATATCAACGTATCCGCCGACGCAACGGTTCCCTGTGCCAGGTGCCTTTCCGTAGCAACACTTGAAATTATCAGGGATTTCAGGTATTTTTATAGGCCGCTGGCGGTCGCTGCATCCTTCGAAGACGTAGAAGACGAAGATCTCGTGTTAGTTCAGAGCCTTGATGAAGAGATAGACATATCTGATCAGGTTTGGGAATCGCTTATTATTTCACTGCCTGAAAAAGTCCTCTGTTCTGCCGAATGTCGGGGTATCTGTCCATTTTGCGGACGAGTCAGGAACAAGGACGATTGCGGATGCTCCGGCGAGGCTATCGACCCGAGATTTGAGATTCTGGCAGACCGGAAGCAAGAAGATAGAGATAATGTTCCCGGGAAAGGAGGGAATCAAAGTGGCAACTCCAAAAAGTAGAACGTCACATAAAAGGACCAGTCAGAGGAAGGCCCAATTTCTGGGAGCATTGACGACCCCTTGCACCACCATTTGTCCTCATTGCGGAGAGGTTGCCCAGACTCACAGGGCATGCCCGGAATGCGGTTATTACAGGGGCAGACAGATCGTCGTAATTAAATCTGCCGCCAAGGAGAAGGCGGAATCCTGATCCAGTCAATTTCCGGCAATATATCCGTTTATCGAGGGGGACCCTTTAGGGTCCCCCTCGATCTTCCTTGTTGACCTGATCCATATCCTGCATTATACTTCCTGATCATATAACCAGATACTAGAACCAGATAACAAAGGAGACAGGCCATGAAACGATCCGACGGAAGAAAGGTGCGGCAGAGCCGGATAATTTCGGAACTGGAAAACAATCCCCTTTTTACCGATGAAGAGATCGCCGGAAACCTTGGGGTGAGCATCAGCACTGTGAGGCTAGACAGAGCCGTGCTAGGGATTCCCGAAGTCCGGGAGCGGATGAGGACGATGGCCCGGCAGGCAGGAAGCAAACTCCGCTCACTCAAGCGCGAGGAGGTGATCGGGGATCTGCTGGATCTTCAGCCGGATGAATGGGCGCTTTCAACACTACAGACGACATCCGAGATGGCTTTTAGACACACCAATTTTGTCTCGGACCATTACATATACTCCATGGCAAGTTCTCTGGCCGTCGCGGTAATTGAGGCGGATATGGTAATACCAGGTTCGGCAAGGGTCAGATACAGGTTCCCGGCAATGGTAGGCGAACGATTGATAGCCCGTGCCAAGGTTGGTACGAAAAAAGGAAATAAATACGTTGTGAGCGTGAGAATCAAGGTTGGAGAGAAGGAAATTTTTACAGGAAGATTCATTACTGTGATCGAAGAGAGCGGTGATGGACCCTCAGTGAGGAACGAGGAGAGTGATCAAGGTGCTTTTGGCTCTTGACGCGATGGGAGGGGACCACGGTCCGCTGGAAACATGTTCCGGGGCGATTATGGCGTGTGAGATGTTCCCCGATCTTGAAGTCGCTCTTGTAGGAGACACCGCGGCGATCGAGCCGCTGCTGAAATCCGTTTCCTCAGTGGCCCGAAGCAGGATTCACATGGTTCACGCAGAAGAGATGATCTCCATGGACGAACCCCCCGCTGCCGCAATGAGGCATAAGAGGCATTCCAGCCTCAGGATAGCCATGCAGATGATCCGTTCGGGCGAGGCCGCAGGATGTGTCTCAGCGGGGAGCACGGGTGCAATTGTTGCGGGCGGCGTTCTTGTAGTAGGAAGGATCCCCGGCATAGACCGTCCAGGTCTCGGAGTTCCCCTCCCGGCAGTCGACAGGATATCTATGCTTATTGATGTCGGCGCAACTGTCCGCTGCAAGCCGGTAAACCTTTACCAGTTCGCCCTTATGGGCGATGTTTACATGAGGAAGGTCCTGGGAGTCCAAAGCCCATCCATAGGTCTGCTTTCAAATGGGCAGGAGGAGATCAAGGGTGACGAGCTGATCATTGAGGCCCGTGATCTTTTCAGGAAAAGCTCCCTTAATTTCATTGGGAACGTCGAGGGAGGAGGAATTCCTTTCGGAGTTGCCGACGTAGTAGTTTGTGAGGGGCTCACCGGGAACATCCTTCTTAAGTTCATTGAGGGCACAGGAGAAGCCATCTACTCCCTTATTCGCGAAGAATTCAACCGGCGCCTGCTCCCAAAGGTCGGTATGGTGTTCATGCTTCCGATGCTCAAGGATATATGGGGCCGTTTCAATTACGAGAATCTTGGAGGCACCCCGCTTCTTGGAGTAAACGGCGCTGTTATAAAGGCGCATGGGAGATCCAGGGCCAAGGCTGTCTGCAGTGCTTTGAGAGTTGCCCGTGATTTTGTATCGAAAAATGGAGTTTCATCGATCGCAGAGGAACTTTCGGAAGGAGGTACGATGGAATGACGATTAAATTTGCTGTGCCGGTAGCCCTTCTGGGGACGGGCATGTATGTCCCCGAAAAGATAGTTACGAATGCGGATCTAGCCAAAATGGTCGACACCAGCGACGAATGGATCACCGAGAGAACCGGGATCAAAGAGAGACACATTGCCTCGGATGGCGAAGTGACTAGCCAGTTTGCCGCAAAGGCCGGGATGGAAGCACTCAAGTCGGCGGGTGTCTCCCCTGATGAGATCGACATGATACTTGTTGCCACAAATTCACCGGATACCCTCTTTCCAGGTGTGGGGCCCATTGTTCAGAACATGCTCAAGGCGACAAAGGCCGGCGCATGCGATATACAGGCCGGGTGCACAGGGTGTGTTTATGCGATGGTGCTTGCTTCTGCCGGGATCGGATCAGGGCTGTGGGAAAAGGTTCTTGTGATAGGCGCGGAAGCTCTTTCGCGTATTGTAGACTGGAGCGACCGGAACACCTGCGTGCTTTTCGGTGACGGGGCTGGTGCGGTTGTTCTGGGCGTCTCTGAAGACAAAAACGCTGTATTGGCCGCTGAACTTCACGCGGACGGCGATAAAGGTGATTATATTGCTTTCCCCGGTGGTCT
>DFYG01000118.1:0-1517 GCA_002382605.1 Synergistaceae bacterium UBA4088
AAAAGCCTGAAGCCCTGCTGCTATCGGCCGAGCAGGATCAATACACCCGCCGCGATCGCCAGTATGGACATTATCAGGGGCTGCCCCTCGAAACTGAATTTAAGGATCATGACCAGACCATTCACAATAAGCCATATGCTCAGCAGGAGCATACCAAGGTTTTTTGTTACTTTCATGTTTTTTCACCTCCAGTGTGTCAAATTTCGGCTCTTTATGCTTAGGGTAGCGATCCCGTTTTCGCTGTTTCCTTTAAGACCGTGACAGGGAACCGGAATTTCCAGAAACTTTCGCCGCGGCCAATTCCGGACAAACTTCAAAATGATGTTGTGAAACCGGTCCACAAAAAAGAGAAAAGATTGAAACGCACTTTTCCCTATATGGGATCAGGGTTTTTCATCTAATGGTCAAATTGCAGAAAAAATATCAGACTTGCTGAAACAGCTATTTGTAGAAATGAAAGTGCCTCCGCAACCTTCGGGTTCCGAAGGATCATCAACCCTACGAAACCCTCGGAAGCGGAGGCGACTCCGATGTTGGAGGAAAGCTTCTGCGGTAGGACATACCACATGATCTTCCCCCGATTCAGGTTCCTAGTTCGTCTCGATCAGCCCGTTGAATGATCCCCAGGCATCATCGCCCTGGTTGTTCCATTTGCCCAGGAGCCTGTTCATGAAATCGATCCTGCCATTGAAGACTATTGGAATATCCGCTCCAGCTACGGTGTGAAACTCGGTCGTTCCATCCGGTTGGGTAGTCCCCTCGAAAACAAGGTCACTGTAATATACCTGCGAACGCCCTGTTCCGTAGATGGATCCGTCAGGATCAACTGTGACCAGGAATACACCGTAGTTGTCAGGACCGGTGAAGACTCCCCTGTAAGTTCCTACAAGATCGCCCCCGATAGCCGCAAAAGACGCGCCGGCAAACACCAGCAATGTTGCAAAAGCAATGATCCATGTTCTTCGGTTTGACACGTGTAACACTTCCTTCCTCAGAGTGGGTAAAACTTCAGTGTATTATAACACATGTTTGATGAATACCTACCTATATAAATATTTATCGAATTAGGGAAGACCTGGCTTGACAACCACCGATCGGTAATGATATAAACCATGCAATTTATCTTCAGGAGGCACTGTATGGCGAAGCACCTGCTACTGTCTGCAGTTTCCAACGGATTCTTCTTTTTTACCAACGCGGGTCCCGCTNNGCGGTTAAGCCGCGTTGATCCAAAGCGAGCGAAGGGCCCCCACGAACAAGGTGGGGGCCCTTTTTTTATTTGAGGAGGGGTTTTCGATGAGGAAGAAGCAAAGCGGAGCATCAGCGGAACTGGCAAAAGTGGTCGAAAGGGTCTGGAACAGGGTTCCCCGCTACCGGGCCAGGATGGAATCAGCCGGGGTCACGCCAAAGGACATAAGGGACCTCGAGAATATTTCCTACCTGCCTTTTACGGAAAAGAGCGACCTCCGGGACTCCTATCCCACCGGAATGCTCGCCTGCGACAGAAGCGAGGTCGT
>DFYG01000118.1:1538-14337 GCA_002382605.1 Synergistaceae bacterium UBA4088
GGGACGACGTCATCCAGGTGGCATACGGCTACGGACTTTTCACCGGCGGGCTCGGATTGCACTACGGGGGGGAGCGTCTTGGCGCTTCGGTCATACCCGCCTCGGGCGGCTTTTCGGAACGGCAACTCCTCCTGATGAAGGATCTGGGAACGACAGTTCTGGCCTGCACCCCCTCCTACGCTTTAAAGCTTTCGGAGATGATCGAGGCCGGCGATCTGCAGGATTCGCTGTCCCTTCGCATAGGGATATTCGGCGCCGAGCCGTGGTCGGAGGGTCTGAGAGGACGCCTGGAATCGGCACTGGGAATCACGGCACTGGATGTCTACGGACTTTCGGAGGTCATGGGGCCCGGAGTGGGCATGGAGTGCCCCTGCAAGAACGGGCTTCATATTGATGATGAGTTTTTCATTGCAGAGATCATAGACCCGGAGACCGGCAGAGTACTCCCTGACGGCGAAGAGGGTGAACTGGTTCTCACGACCCTCGGCAAGGAGGCGATGCCGGTGATCCGCTACCGCACCCACGACATCACGCGCCGCATCCCTGGAAGCTGCGCCTGCAGCCGCAATGGGACAAGGGTCGCACGAATAAAGGGACGCACTGACGACATGCTGATAATCCGCGGTGTCAACGTCTTCCCTTCGCAAGTCGAGGTCGCACTGAGCCGCGTGCCCGGTCTTTCGCACCACTACTACCTGGAAGTTTCAGAAATGGAGGGACTGAAGGAGCTGACGGTGATCTCTGAGATCAACGAAGCAGTTTCGGAGGATGCGGTGCGTAAACTGCACATGGAGACGATCCAGAGCCTCCACTCTCTTCTGGGGGTACGAGTGAACTTGCGCCTGGTAGAACCCGGAGCCATTGAAAGATCTGAAGGCAAGGCCATGAGGATACGACGGGTAGCATAAACACAGGAGGCCGGACGGACGCTTCTGGGAGGCCAAAGCCGCTGCTCTGCTCCATGTTCAAAGGGAGCACGGACCCCAGTTCCTGAACCTGCTGAAACTTATGCATCAATGGAAGGGGGTTTCGGATACCCAGGAACATCTGCTGGAGGCGTTCTTCCGGGGGGAGGATGACGCCAGTATCGCGGGTGACCTGGGCATCAGCCGGTCGACCGTCCGCAACCACCGTTTCCGGATGAAGGAACGGACAAGGCACGCGAAGGCCTTTCTCGCCATGATGGGGATCCTCGAGAAAAGCCAGAAACCAGGAGCCCGGCTGGTCGATTTCCCCGCCAACACCCGGATGGAGGATGATCGTTTCGCCCTGACGGAAGAAGAGTATGAGCGGATAATAAGTAAATATTTCCGGGAGGACGGCACTCTGGATCGCTTCCCCTTCAAGGCGAAGGAACGGGTGGCCCTTCTGCGCAGGGTTGTGGGGCTTCTGGCGCCGGGGGAGAAATACACCGAGAAGGCTCTAAACGGCATCCTGTCGGCCGTTACCGACGACTACGTGCTGGTGCGAAGGTGCCTTGTCGACTACGGCTTCGTAAACCGCATAAGGGACGGAAGCGCCTATTGGGTGGAGCTGTAGAGCCTTGCAACACGGGATCGGATCAACCCGGCCAGCTCTTCCGATTTATTCTCCGGCAGAAAACCTTTTTCAATAAATTTCAACATGGCGGGGGCACATCTTTTCATACGCCCTAAAGCGTTGTCGATCTGCTTTTGACTCAACCCGGAGGCTTTGCCAAAAAGTTCGTAATCCCCTCTTCCGAGTTTTGCCTTTTTACCGTTGACCGTCAGCGCCATCTCCTCCGGATCGACTCTTTCCGGGAGGATGAGCCTTGTAGAGAGCAGATCATAAGCGGGAGCCAGAGTTATTCCGCTGTTTTTCCCATAGATCAGCGAAATGTTTTTCAGGTGCATGTCCCCGTTTCCCGCGAGGAAAGAGAAAAGAGCCATGTCGAAAAACTTCGTCAGATCCAGTCCCGGATTTGACGAATATTTTCTTATTATCCTGGATATCTGCTCCATGGAACCTGTGTATTTGTATTCGGCTTGTCTCTCCGCCAACTGGCACATGTCCTCCATGTGTCTTTTGGTCATTTTGCGTTTTCGGTCCTGTTTTTCCAGAGGCCGGTCCACTCTTCTTGTTATATACGCCAGCCTTCCGTCAAACATGGGGATAAGCCCGTGAGGAACAGTCCGGATCCCTGCGATGGAGGCAAGGTGCATCGTCATATCCTCTATCTCGGGAAGAAAAGGGTATTCCTTAACGGGAGGCTTGAGAATGAAGGATCCCCACAGACCGACAACCGTCAGCCTTCCTGAACCTCTCCCCTCCTTTTCGAGATGAAGAGAGAGCTTGGTCTGGACTCCCGGAACAGTGATGCTTGCCCTGACGGTTTTCTCTGCAAGCTCCTCCAGATACTCATTCGTAAAGGGAAGTTCGGGAGGGTTCCGGATACCGAACAGCTTTTCCGAGCAGGATCGGTGGAAAAAGCGCTCACCGGCATCAAGGGGTTCGTAGCAAAAGCCGCAGATGCTCTTCATCCCGCCGCTTCCTCCATTGGCATTGGAAGTACCGAAACCGCCCCGATGCAATCCTTGCAGGAGACAAGCAGAAGTCCCATCCTGTCACGGGAATTCACTTTCCAGGTTCTCTCCACCACATCCAGAAGCCATCCCTCGGGGATCAGGCCGTCAAAGAACGGATGCAGGGTTCGCGAGAAGTGCGGCTCTTCCTGCAGGGGAAGCGTAAGGCTTATCGAGATCGGCTTCTCTTCCGCGAGATATCCGGAGTTGTACGAAAAGCGGTACCCGTCTTCATCCTCTGAAAGAACTCCGGCGGGGCGGTCGAAGATGAAGATCACGGCTCTCCTTTTCAAGAATTATCATCCTTCCTGACCGGACCCATTTCACAGCCGAACATGTCCAGAACTAGATTTACCTTGTCCAACCGAAGCGTAGGCTTTTCATTCTCAAGCTCCCTTAGAAAGCGCAGGCCTACGCCTGCCCTGTCCGCCAGTTCGGCCTGGGTTATACCGAGGGCTTTCCTTTTTCTCTTCACGAACTCCGAAAGTTTTTCCGCCATAATTACACCCCTCAGGGTACAATTTTATAACTTTTCGAAAAGAATACACCCTTTAGGGTATATTATCAACAGCCTTGTTTGATTTTATACCCTTCAGGGCTTCCAGGAGTTTGTTATACTTTCGTCGATGATCCGAGACCTTCCTGTCACTTTTCGCAGTTTGCTGCTTTCCGGCAAGGTCTACGCCTTTCGAGTAACGGCCCCTGCAAGGAACACAGCCCCCGCCAGGACCGAAAAGGCGGCTCCGGCAAGAAAGGCAGATGGAGCGCCAAATGTCTGCCACAGAAAACCGAAAAGCAGGTTGGCGGGGAGTGCCCCTACGGATACTGCAAAGTGATGGATCCCGTAGGCCAGCGGGCGCACCTCCGGTTTTACGAAATCCGACACAAGGGCCCTGCCCAGACTCTCCGCGACGCCGTAGTAGATACCGTAAAGTCCCATGAGCAGCCAGACCGCCGCGCCGGCCAGGTTCAGGGCAAAACCCGCGTAGACCACCGAATACAATACAAAACCCCCCAGGTAAAGACGGGGCCTTCCGACCCTGTCTGCCAGAAGTCCGATGGGGTAGGCGGCCAGTACGTAGGTGACATTGAAGAGCATCCATACCAGGGGGACCTGGGTTTCAGTCAGACCGAGTTCACGTGTACGCATCAGGAGGAAGAGATCGCTGGAGTTGGCTATGGTGAAGAATACCGTGGACACGAGGAAGAACCGGAAGTTCCTGTTGTCGCTGATCACACCACGCCATGCCGAGAAAGGCATTCTCTCCCGCTGAGCGGTCAGGCTGTCGCGCCTGACGAACGAGGCGGCGATAACGCACAGCACACCTGGAATAATGGTCCATAGAAACACCTGCCGCACATCCCCGAAATACCCCATAAGCAGAAAGGCCAGGAGCGGGCCCAGTACAGCGCCGGTAGTGTCCAGCGCCCGATGGAGCGAGAACGCACGTCCCAGCATCTCAGGTGGCACTGAATCGGCGATTATCGCGTCCCTCGGGGCACTTCTCATTCCCTTGCCCACCCGGTCGGTGATCCGCAATCCCAGCACACCCCATAAGGAGCCCGCAAACGCGTGAAGAGGCTTTGCCACCGAGGAGACCGCGTAACCGGCCAGCATGAAACGCCTCGAACGGCCGAACCTCTGGGCAAGAGCTCCGCCTATGCCCTTCGTGAACCCCTCTACCGTCTTCGAGGCGCCGTCGATAAGACCTATGGCCGCCGGGGACAGACCCAATACCGAAGAAAGGAACGCCGGGAGAAGCGGATAAAGTATCTCACTGGCCGTATCGTTGAGCAAGCTTACCAGGCCGAGAAGCCATACGGTCCCCGGAACTCTCAAGGGAGTATTTTCACTCAATTCAGGATCCCCCTTTCTTGATGCCGCTGGATTTTCTGCTTATGGGTAACGGGGGCGTCCTTAACCTCTTCGTAATAGCCTTCGAGTTCAAGATCCCTGATCCGGCAGTTGTTGGCTTCCCAGCCATTTTTCAGCCCTTCGGGGAAACCGTGCTCCTCGCAGGGGAATTTTTCGCATTCGAAGCAGAAATCGACGCCGTGCTCCCTGACGCACTTATGCACCCTGCAGGACTTGAACAGGCACCCCTGCTTCCTGCAACCCCCGCACGATCCCGATGCCAGATATTCCAGCAGTGCTGCAAACTGTTTGTAACCCTCGAAAACAGAGTTCATTTCGACAAAGCGAGCCGCGTACCCTGAGAAATTCTCACCGAGGAGCTCAATGATCCCCTGCGCGTGCATTCTGATATCCCAGCCCTCTAAAGCAAGGCATTTCCCGCAGTTCAGTCCACACGGCGCGATTATCCGGGCCTGTTCTTCTCTTTTCATTGACAGGCTCCTCTCTTTGTCATGTCCAGCACCCTATTATTGTAGCCACTTCGATCCGCGTCTCACAGCTGCCCTGCACTTGATCTCCATTTCCTTCCGGCCTATCAGGAAGGACAGGCCTTTCTTTGCCGGCACAGGAGGAGCTGTAGTAACCCATATTAAAAATATGATAATGTTTTAAGGTTTTAGCAGAAAAAGAGGGACATCCATGCAGTAGCATCTTTTTACACGTAGTCCCATAAATATTCCGCACGAAGACCACCAGAGGGGGCCATCGGCCTGGCTTTCGTTGTTCAAAAAAGGCTTTTGCGGACTCATGGTATAATAGAATGTCTTGTGCTTCCTATCAGACAGCCTGACCGGGCAAGGGAGATGATGCCGAGTGGTTTCATGCATTTCGGATCTGCTCAAAAGATTCACCAAAGCGGACAAGAGCATCTACAAGTCCCTTTTTACGCCGTTCTGGAACTTTTCCCCTGAGGGTTAGCTTACCCCCCTTTTCCCCATCTTCAAATATCGCGGTTCCAATAGAGATCGCAAGTAAAAGCAATGCGGGATGTTATTGTCGTTTCCTGCACGTTTGTTGCTGCTCCTTTCCAGGCAGGAATGGATGTGTTGTACCTGTGATCTTTCACTTGCGTGATCCTTCTTGAGACACTTACCGAAACGAAAGGATAACCGTATGAAAAAATCTATTCTTGCAATGTTGCTTGTCATCATGATCATGGCCTTTGGCGTTGCCTCGGCAGCTGAAGAGCACGTGGTCTTCCTTGATTTCAGCTGGGAAAGCGCTCAGTTCCATAACCGGGTGGCCGGATTCATCATCGAAAACGGGTTCAAGAAAAAGATCGATTACTCCTTTGCGGAAGAGATACCAGGCATGCTTGGGCTCGAACGCGGCGATCTTGATATCGCCATGGAGACATGGGCCGACAATATGCCCGAGGTGTGGAAAGAAACCATCGAGCGTGGCAAGATCGTCAATCTCGGCAGAAACTTCCCCGACGCCCCCCAGGGATGGTATGTGCCGACATACCTTATCAAAGGCGATCCGGAAAGAGGGATCAAACCTTTGGCTCCCGGCCTGAAAAACGTCCAGGACCTCAGAAAATACTGGGAACTCTTCCAGGATCCGGAGATCAAAACCAAGGGACGACTTTATAACGGCCCGTCAGGCTGGGTCGTCAGCGTGAAAAACGAAGAGAAGCTAAAGGCCTACGGACTTGACGACGTTTTCAACAACTTTTATTCCGGCTCGGGAAGCGCGTTGGCAGTAGCCATATCGGCAGCGTACGAAAAAGGCGAACCAATCCTGGCCTACTACTGGGAGCCTACACCTATCCTGGGCATGTATGACATGACAAAACTGGAAGAACCCGCTTACGATGAAAAAGTTTGGGCCGAGACCAGCGCCTGTGCCTTTCCGGCCTGCCGCGTATTCGTTGTGGCCAACACGGTATTCATCGACAAGAATCCCGAGATCAGAGCTTTTCTGGAGAGCTACGAAACCACTCTTGAGCAGACCAACTCGGCACTAGCCTATATGGAACAGAACAGCAAGGACCTGGAGTCGACGGCGATCTGGTTCCTGAAAACCAACCCTGAACTCTGGAAGGGATGGATATCCGATACGGATGTCCGGAACAGGGTCGAAAAAGCCCTGACCAAAGAGACTCTGTAGTCACAAAAAGCGGAGGAGCGCGTCATGACGAATTCAAAAACCTTTTCGGGCCGGAAGCAACTTCCACTCCTGGTCTACCGCGATCTGAACAGGCTGTGCGCAAGATATCTCCAGTGGGTCAGTCCGCTCCTGGACGATGCCTCAGTGCTTGAGACCACAAGATCCAACGTGGAGTCGTTCCGTTCGCACGGCGGAGAAGGGGACCGTCTTCAGCGGAACCTTGAAGATATCCTTTCCATGAACAGCGATCTTCTTGGAGAAGTCCCGTTCAGAAGCGAGTGGTATCTGGCCGATCGTAGCGCGCTCCCCGTCAACAGCAACCCTTTCTATCTGCTGGAACTCCCAGCACGTTCACAAGCTGCGCAGGCCGCCTCACTTACAATCGCAGCCTGTGATCTTTTCGGTCTCATAGAAAGAGAAGATCTGGAACCGGACACCTTTAACGACAAACCCCTCTGCATGGAGCAGTACACATACATGTTCGGTGCGGCGAGAAACCCGCGAAAAGGTAAAGACCATTTTGTTCACAGCGATCCGAGCCTGACCAGCCCGGATCATCGACACCATATTGTCGTTCTTCGAAAAGGCAGGATATTCCGGGTCGATGTGATCGACGAAAAAGGGCACATTATAGAGAGAGGCAGACTTGAAGCACTTTTTCAAAACATCATCAGTGCAACTGCTCCTTCTACGGAGCCTGTCGGCGCGCTTACAGCCCTGAAGCGGGATATGTGGGCAATGGAGAGGGAGAGGCTCATCAGCGATCATCCCGAAAACCACCGTCTTCTTAAAATCATCGAAACATCGCTTTTTTCACTCTCACTGGACAATACATCACCGGCAGACAGAGAGAAAGCTGCCCGTGAACTTATCATCGGCAACACTTCGAACCGCTGGTTCGACAAAACTATCCAGTTCATCGTATTTCCAAACGAGATCGCCGGTCTCAACTTCGAGCACTCTCACCTTGACGGATCACCAATGGCGAAACTGGTGCAATTTATTACACAACACAACGGAAAGACGGTCCTTCCAGACAGCAATATGGATGCGCTGCCGCTACATCTGGATTTCCATATTTCAATTGAGACTCGCAACGCAATTGGATCAGCCGAAAGAGAATCCGCTGCCACCTCCCTCAACACTTTTATCCGCTCTATGGAATTCGAACCCTTCGGCAAGGATGAGATCAAAAAGAGAAATTTCAGTCCGGACGCTTTCATTCAGATAGCCATTCAGCTTGCGCAGTACAGAACATGGGGGTTATGCCGAAGCGTATTTGAATCGGTAATGCTCCGCTCTTTTCGCCATGGCCGTACGGAAGCAATGCGCCCGGTCTCAATCGAGTCGGACTATTTCGTAAGATCTATGGCAGACCAGACTGTTCCCAATTCCCGCAGGAGAGAGATCCTCCTGAAATCTGGTAACGAGCATGTCCGCCGCATAGGTCAATGTCTTGCCGGTGAGGGTGTCGAGGGTCATCTGTTCGCGCTCTATCATCTCTGGGAAATATCCCGAGGGATAGATGACACACCTCCGCCGATATTCCAGGGAGAAGCCTGGAAACGGATTACCTGTAATTTCGTGAGCACAAGCACAACCAGCGTGGACGGACTGGAACTGGGAGGGTACGGTCCAACGACCCCAGACGGTTTTTCCCTGCGTTATCTGAAAAAGGCCGGTTTCCTACGGTTCTTCCTGTGCTCTGGGACCTCTATCACAAGCGACATGGATCGCTTTTCCTGCAACCTGCACGGAACACTCACAGATATGCTACACGTGCTTGATCATTGAACTTGAGCCGGAAAATCCCTGAAAGGAGAGACTGTCGATGGACAAGAACCAACTCATAAACCATAAAGTAATATCCGACAGGTATTTTTTCCCCAGAAAACAATGGTTTGAAAATCCCTTTTTCGTCCCTACTCCCGAGGGAAAGCTGGGATGCCACTTCACTAACAACCACCCGGATGGTCTGACACTGGTTCATTTCCACGGCAACGGAGAGATAGTCTGCGACTGGATGGAAGGCTTTGCCACAACGCTTGACCAACTGGGCTGCAATGTCCTGCTGGCCGAATACAGAGGGTACGGAATGTCAGATGGGACACCGTCGTTCGGCGCTATTCTTGAAGACACGCCTCGAATAATCGAAGCCACGCGCCTTGACCCTTCGCGCATAGTCCTTTTTGGACGCTCCGTCGGATCCATTCCCGCGATTCGGGGCGTCTCTATTTATCCCAAGATTGCCGGACTGGTTCTCGAAAGCGGAATTGCCGACGTTTTCGAACGACTGATAGTGAGGATCGATCCCTCCGAGATCGGAACCGACCAGGAAGAACTCAAAAAAGCCATACTCGAAGAGATCGACCACAAAACCACCATGAACTCATACACCGGGCCTGTCCTGGTAATGCACGCACGCAACGATAGCCTGGTAAATATTTCACACGGGCAAAGGATTTACGATTGGGCAGGCGGGGATAAAAAGGAGATACGCATCTTTGAAAGAGGCGATCACAACAATATTCTCATTGCCAACGTAGACGAATACTTTTCCGCACTGCTCGCCTTCCTCAAGAAACTGCGGTGACCTTTTTCACTTGTCCTTCCCGGCTCCCGATCCGTTTTGGTATATACGTACATGCTAAAAATCGGGATCGTGGCCTATGAGACTGTTCCGGCACTTTTCCCGACTTTATTCTGATGCTGGGGCATCTAGCACTTTCCTGCCGATGTTTTATGTTTTCATCTTTCCGATGTTCTGCTCTCTGTCCATTGATTTCTGATTTATGCTTACATTTGTTCTGCTTACATTTGTATTGACTTCTTTCAAATATATTGGTATAAAGCGTACATCCTTTTTTCAGGGAGCGGTGCAAAGTGATCTTTGATCATATTCTGTTTGGCATGGGTAGCGGGTCCTCTTCTTCCTCTTCCGGCTGGTCCGGAAGGGCAGGCCTTCCTTTGCCGGCAGAGGAGGAGCCGCAGTCACCCATATAAAAAACCTGATAAAATTTTCAAGGTTTTAGCAGAATACAGGCCGGGAGAAAATTATCTCCCGGCCTTTTTTTATCCGAAGGAGGGAGATCAATGCAGCAGCATCTATTCACACCCGGCCCGGTCAACGTTCCGCACGAGGTTCGCCAGGCGGGAGCCGCACCGATGGTCAGTCACCGCAGCGAACCCTGGTTCTGTCTTCTTGAAGAGATCACGAACCGTCTGAAGCGTCTTCTCGGGGTCCGGGAGCCCGTGATCCTTATCCCCGGCTCCGGGACGGGTGCGCTGGAAGCTCTGGCGGTGAACCTCATCTCCCCGGGTGACGATGTCATCTCCTTCTCCTGCGGCGTATTCGGGGACAGGTTCAGGGAGATCGCATCCCGCACCGGCGCAAAAATGATCCCCGTCGATATTCCCCGGGGGCAGGGATTCACCGGAGAGGATGTACAGGTGGCCCTGGCAGAGCACCCGGGGGCAAAGGCCG
The DNA here is from genome assembly GCA_002382605.1 of Synergistaceae bacterium UBA4088. Taxonomy (GTDB): domain Bacteria; phylum Synergistota; class Synergistia; order Synergistales; family Thermovirgaceae; genus UBA2252. The sequence goes on from DFYG01000118.1 coordinate 11,593, forward strand.
TTCTCTTCACGCACAACGAGACCTCCACGGGAGTAGTGAACCCGCTGGAGGAGATGGCCTCCGCAGTACATGAAGGCGGCCCCATCGTCCTGGTCGACGCGGTGAGCTCCCTCGGGGCAATGCCGTGCCTGCCGTCACAGTGGGGCATCGACGGCCTGGCATCGTGCTCGCAGAAGGGACTTCTGGCTCCGCCGGGAGTCGCCCCTGTCTGGCTCTCCGAACGCGCTTGGGAGGCGACAAAGACCCGCAGCTGCCCCTCGTACTATTTTGATCTGGACCTTCACCGGAAATACCTGGAGAAAAAAAGACCCCAGAACCCTTTCACTCCGCCCGTTTCGCTCTATTACAGCCTTGCGGCTTCGCTTCGCTTGCTGGAGGAGTATGGCTGGGAAAAGAGATTCGCAGACACTGCGCGGCTGGCCCGAACTTTTGAGGCCGCCTGCGAAGCCATGGGATTCGAGCTTTTCGTACGGGATGAGCACTTCCGTTCACCTGCCCTGACCTCGGTAGTCATGCCCCCCGATGGAGGAGAGATCATAAGGAAAGTACTGGAAGAACTCGGAGTCACTGCGGCGGAAGGACAGGAGAAAAAACCTTTCATCCTCCGATTCGCCCACTATTCTCCGGGAGGATGGCCGGAGGCGAGCCTGCTTGCCGGAAGCCTCTTCGGGGCAACCCGAAAGTGCGGACTGGATATGCATCCCGGCTTCATTGAAGAAGCCTGGAAAACCTGGAACAGGGAGGTTTGCTGAATATGTTCAAGGTGCTTGTAACAGAAACCGTTTCGGACGCGGGGCTCGAGATCCTTCGCCAGGACCCTGAGGTAAAACTCGAGGTCCGCACCGGACTCTCCCGGGAAGAGCTCCTCAAGGCGGTCGCAGATGTGGACGGAATGATAACCAGGAGCGGCACGCCGCTGGACGCAGAGGTCCTTGGCGCGGCGAAGAAGCTGAAAGCTGCCGCTCGCGCCGGTGTCGGCCTCGATAATATCGACCTTGCGGAAGCAAGTCGACGTGGAGTGGTCGTGATCAACGCCCCGACCGGAAACACGCTGGCCGCCACGGAACACACCATGGCGATGATGCTCTCCCTCGTACGCAAGGTTCCCCAGGCATGCAGTTCGGTGACCTCTGGCGAGTGGAAACGGAGTAAATTCGTGGGACGCCAGCTTTCAGGTAAACGCCTGCTCATCATTGGACTGGGGCGGATTGGTACCCAGGTCGCACTGCGCTGCAGGGCCTTCGGAATGGAGGTAACGGCGTATGATCCTTATATTTCGACCAAAAAAGCTGAGCGGGCCGGAGCCCGGCTTGTCGACGACCTCGCCGGGGGACTCTCCCTTGCAGATATCGTCACCCTCCATGTCCCGCTGACGCGGGAGACACGGGGAATGCTCGACAGTTCATCCCTGAAAGCGTGCAAGAGAGGCGCCTTCATCATCAACTGCGCCAGGGGCGGGCTTGTGGAAGAAGAGGCCTGCGCTGAAAATTTGCGCTCTGGCCATCTTTCGGGGGCGGCATTCGATGTATTCGACGGCGAACCGGCAAGAAAGGATCACCCTCTTCTGGCAGAGGATATCCGCGACAGGGTCGTCCTCACCCCCCATATAGGCGCCAATACGGAAGAGGCTCAGTCGGCGGTCGCCACGATCGCCTGCTCGAACCTCCTTGCCGCCCTCAAGGGAAAGGCCTGCGAAAACGCCGTCAACCTCCCGTTCATCGAGCAGACCCTCTCCGATGGAAGCAGGGCCTTCCTCTCCCTGGCCCGGAAACTGGGCTTCCTGGCCGCCCACCTCGTCAAGGAGCCGGTGAAGGATATCAGGATCACACTCAGGGGACCTCTCTTCTCGCCCGAGGACGATCCGATCTGCTTCGAGATCCCCTACCACTACTCCCCCTTCACCGTCGCGGGATTGAAAGGATTCCTGGAGTACTCACACGGACCGGAGGTCAACTACATGTCCGCTCCGCTCCTGGCGGCCGACAAGGGGATCCGGGTTGAAGAAGGACGTATGCCCGGCGGCACATGGAAGAACCAGGTAGAGCTTGCGCTTTCCGTCCTCGGGGGACGCGAGGAGATCATGGTATCCGGAACCGTCACCGAAGAGGGAAGACAGCGGGTTGTGAACATCGGCGGATACTGGATAGAGTTCGTTCCCGAAGGTACGGTACTGCTCTTCAGCAACCACGACCGTCCCGGCGTGATAGGCAAGGTAGGCACTCTCCTCGGGAAGGCCGGGACCAACATCGCGAACTTCGCGCTGGGAAGAAAAAACGGGAGCGGTCTCGCCGTTGGAGCGCTCCAGATCGACGGCGACATCAAGGAGGCGGTCATCGAGACCTTCAAGACGGATGCCGACCTGCTGTGGGCGGTCAAGGTCAACTTCGCGGAGGCGCTCTAGATGAAGCACATATTCCTTATCCGGCACGGTGAGACCGATTGGAACAGGGAGGGACGCTTCCAGGGGAAGATGGACATTCCACTGAATGCTATCGGAAGAAAGCAGACAGAAGCAGCCGCAAAGGCCCTGGAAAATGCCGCTATCGACAAGGTGATCTCAAGCTCCCTGTCGCGCGCTGCGGATACGGCCAATGCGTCGGCCACACTCCTGGGTCTTGATGTGAAGATCATGGATGGTTTCCGCGAGATAGATCACGGTCTCTGGGAGGGGCACACGGCGGAAGAGGTGGAAAAGCTCTGGCCGGGGATGCTCGGCACTTGGCATTCGCACCCCGAAACGGTGAC
>DFYG01000002.1 GCA_002382605.1 Synergistaceae bacterium UBA4088
TTGCGGCAGGGAAAGAGGCCGCAAACCTTCCCAGAACCGGGGGTACTGTATTTCCGCCCGCATATGGGGAGCATCCTAGAAAAAGAGTCCCACTTTCAAGTGACTGAAGATTTTTTATCCTGCTTTCCAGATCACCTATCCTGTCGAGGATCTCCCTTGCGGTGGCATAAAGCAGACGGCCTTCAGGGGTCAGGCGTATCCTGCGTTTTTGCCGATTGAAAAGGCTTACGCTGAAATGAGACTCGAGACTTGCGATATGCTGGCTGACAGAAGGCTGGGAAACAAAGAGCCTCTCGGCGGCCAGGCGGAAAGACCCCTCCTCGACTACGCAGCAGAAAGAGTGAAGTTGAAAAAATGATATCAAAAGCATTACCTCATTTCATAAGGTAAACCCTATCGTTTATATCATAAAAGCTTTATTGATTATAATTGTAGAAACAATAAAATGGAAACGGATGAATCAGTTATCTCAAAAAAGCGGGTGCTGATGTGCTGAACGCCGCACGTGAAAATGAACTGGTCAGATTATGCCAGGAATTTGTCCGCATTCCGAGTACCTCCGGGAACGAAAGGCAGATGGCTGTTTCCGTGAGAGATGCCATGCTCTCTCTCGGATTTGACAGTGCCGGCATCGATTCCTATGGAAACGTTACTGGCGTGGTCCAGTTAAATGAGAATGGGCCGACCCTCCTGCTTGAGTCGCAGATGGACCATGTCGAAGTCGCGGACCCTTTTGAGTGGGAGTTCTACCCATTTGGAGGGATCCTGGATAAAGGCAGGATATATGGGAGGGGTACTACCGACCAGAAGGGAAGCCTTGCAGCTATGGTCTGTGCTGCGGCATTTCTCAGGGAGGACAACCCGCGGGGGTGCCGGGGCAAAATAGCAGTTGCGGCAACGGTCCACCAGGAGCGCATGGAAGGAGCTTCCTCAAGGCTTGTAGACGGGAACCACCGCCCTGATTATGTCGTCTCTGGAGAGGCGTCCTCGCTCCGTATCGAGAGAGGCCAGAGAGGAAGAGCGGAAATAATCCTGGAAACCACAGGGAAGACAGCACATTCTGCTAACCCGGACTATGGTGTTAACGCGGCCAGCCACATGATAAAGCTCATTTCAGTGATCATCGAGAAGTTCAAGCCCGTCTCTGACCCGTTTCTCGGGAAAGGGATACTGGAGCTTACCAGTCTTGTCTCCTATCCGGAAAAAGCCACCGGAGTGGTTCCCTCAAAATGCAGGGCCATCTTCGACAGGAGGCTTATCCTGAGCGAAACCCGCGAAGAAGTGCTTGGTCAGGTAAGGGAGATAATTGAAGAGACATCCAGAACCATTCCAGGGCTAAGGGCTGAGGTGCGTATAGCTCCGGCTGAGGAGAGATGTTATACGGGGGCCAGGATAAATGGTGAGCACTTTGTCCCAGCCTGGCGACTGGAGATAGACGATCCTTTTGTTGAAAAATGCTGTGAGGGCCTTAAGAGTGTTGGTCTTCCGGCTGCTGTTGCCGACAGCGCAGGTTTTGGCACCAACGGATGCTACTTCGGAGGAGTCAAAGGAGTTCCCACAATAGCCTTTGGTCCCTCGTCCCAGGATCTTGCCCATATTACGGACGAGTACATTGAGGTTGACCAGCTGATCAAAGGCTGCAGGGGATATTACGGGATCGCAAGGTCGACCCTGAAGGAACAATAGACTAAAATACCAGGAATAATATTTGAGGGGGTATTTCGAATGCTTTCTGAAAAAAGGCAGGATATTCTGGTTGATCTCTGCAGAGAGATGATAAGGATCCCCAGCCCCTCCGGTTGCGAAGCCCGGGTGGCGTGTCTCATAGAAAAAACTATGGAGCAGAGTGGCTTCGATGAGGTTTCTGTAGATCGTTTCGGCAATGTTGTGGGCAAAATAGTCCTTGGTAAGGGGGGCAAGAGGATCCTGCTCGAAGGACATATGGACCATGTCGATGTCAGTGATCCCTCGATGTGGATCTATGACCCCTTTGGAGGAACTCTCGTGAACGGGAAGATCTACGGAAGAGGTTCGACCGACATGAAGGGCAACCTTGCGGCGATGATCAAGGCCGCATCTTTCGTGAAAGAGGACCTTTCCGGCGAGCTTGACGGAGAGATCCTTGTTGGCGGTTGTGTGCACGAGGAGTGTTTCGAAGGAGTGGCATCGGAAGAAATAGCGAAAAACTTCAGACCCGATTATGTCGTAATCGGAGAGCCCTCAGGCCTGACTCTCAAAAGAGGGCAGAGGGGCAGAGCTGAGATCCTTCTTGAGACATTCGGAAAGAATGCTCACTCATCGAATCCGTCGGTTGGAATAAATGCCGTCAAGAAGATGATGAAGGCGATCCTTGCCATTGAAAACGGCTTCACCCCGAAAAGACACCCTGTTCTGGGTGAGGGCATTCTGGAGGTTACGGACATAATATCCTCTCCCTACCCCGGAGCAAGCGTAGTCCCCGACAGGTGCAGCGCTACTTTTGACCGGCGGCTGCTTGAGAATGAGACCAAAGAGGAAGTGCTGGGACAGGTACGTGATTTTCTTGCCCCGCTCATCGCCGATGATCCTCAGATGAAGGTTTCCGTCTCTCTTGCGAGAGGTGAAGAGAAGTGCTACACGGGAGAGACCATATCGGCAGAAAGGTTCGCCCCGGGCTGGATATTTCCCGAGGATTCCCCATTTGTCAAGGCTTCTCTGGAAGGCCTCAGGTCTGTCGGGCAGGATCCGGAGATCTCCCACTATTACTTCTGTACTAATGGAAGTTATTATGCCGGCAAGGCAGGGATCCCGACGGTAGGTTTCGGAGGGTCCCTGGAGACGCTGGCCCATGTGGACGACGAATACATTGAAGTTGATCATCTTGTGAAGGCTTGTGAGGGGTACTTCGGGATCATCCGTTCCGTCCTGGGGTTGAAGCAGTAAAAATGGCAAAACCCGAGATCCTGAAATGTGTTCTCTGCGGCAGGGAGTTCGATCCCGGATCATTGACCTATACCTGTCCGGACTGCGGTCCTGACGGAACCCTGGATGTCCTCTACGACTACGATGAAGCAAAGAGCAGGATCAGCCGGAGAACCCTTTCGGAGGATCGTACGAACACCCTCTGGAGATACAGGGAGATCCTTCCTGTTGCAGAAGAAGAGAACATCCTTCCCCTATCCGTGGGATGGACCCCGTTGTACCGGGCAACTTCACTGGCTGATGAATACGGGATAAAAGAGCTTTTCGTAAAGGATGACGGCCGGAACCCTACGGGTTCCCTGAAGGACAGGGCCAGTGCGGTCGGGATCGCGAAGGCTCTCGAATTCCGGCAGAGTTCTGTCGCCTGTGCTTCTACGGGTAATGCAGCCAGCTCGCTCTCCGGTTTTGCCGCAGTTGCGTGCCTCAAGAGCTTTATTTTTGTTCCGCAGTCCGCTCCCGCGGCCAAGGTTGCACAGCTTCTTGTCTATGGAGCAGAGGTGATCCTGGTCAAGGGGGATTACGAAGAAACATTCAACCTTGCGACAGCGGCGATAGAAAAATGGGGATGGTACAATCGCAATTGCGCCATAAACCCCTACCTTGTAGAGGGCAAAAAAACCTGTGCCATGGAGATAGCCGAACAGTTGGGCTGGAACGTTCCGGATATCGTTATGGTGTCCGTTGGCGACGGCTGCATAATCAGCGGGATATACAAGGGTTTCTCGGATCTTTTGGAACTTGGCATTATCGGCAGTATTCCCCGGATCATTGGTGTCCAGGCGGAAGGAGCCTCCCCGCTTTTCGATGCTGTAAATGGTGGACTGACGAAAGTTAAGTTTGGTCCCGCAGATACCATCGCCGACAGCATTTCGGTGGGAGCTCCCAGGAACTGGGCGAAAGCCCTCAGGGCGGTAAGGAACAGCCGGGGGGACATGGTCACCGTATCCGACCGGGAGATCCTGGATGCCATTCCCGAACTCGCCCGGAAGACCGGGGTCTTTGCGGAACCTGCGGCTGCCGCTTCCTTCGCAGGATTCAAAAAAACAGCGATCACCGGGAAAATAGGCACTGAAGCGAGGGTCGCGGTCATCGTGACAGGCAACGGCCTCAAGGACATTTCTTCCGCCCGCAAGTCGGTCGGGAAACCGTTGGAAGTAGAGCCGAATATTGAAGAACTGTCAAAGGTCCTGAAGCCCTGGATCTGATCAGTATCAGACTCAATTGAGAGGGGAGATCCAGATGTTCGGAAAAGGCAGTGAAATGCTTAGAAAAGTCGACCCCGCCATTGCGGCGATAATCGATTCCGAAATGAAACGTGAGCGTGAAGGCATCGAACTGATAGCTTCGGAAAATGTAGTGTCTCCGGCTGTCCTTGCTGCTATGGGATCGGTACTGACAAACAAATATGCTGAAGGCTATCCCGGGAAAAGATATTACGGAGGATGTGAAGTTGTCGACCAGGCTGAGAACCTTGCCAGGGAAAGAGCAAAAAAACTCTTCGGGTGCGATCACGTTAATGTTCAACCTCACTCAGGCTCCCAGGCAAACATGGCCGTATATTTTTCGGTTCTCAAGCCCGGGGATACGATACTGGCAATGGATCTTTCCCACGGAGGGCACCTGACTCATGGAAGTCCCGTAAACTTTTCGGGTCAGCTTTACAACGTGGTCTCCTACGGAGTTTCCAGAGAGAGCGAGACCATCGATTTTGATCAGGTCGCTGCGCTGGCAAGGGAGCACAGCCCCAGAATGATCGTGTGCGGAGGGAGCGCCTACCCGAGGACGATCGACGCATCACGATTCAGCGAGATCGCAAAAGATGCCGGAGCCTGGCTCCTTTTTGATATAGCCCATATTGCGGGACTGGTAGCCACGGGTAATCATCCCGATCCGGTGCCATACTGCGATTTTGTCACCACCACGACGCACAAGACCCTTCGCGGCCCCAGGGGCGGGATGATAATGTGCCGGGAAGAATTTGCCAAAGCCGTGGACAAGGCCGTCTTTCCGGGAATGCAGGGCGGCCCCCTTATGCACGTGATCGCCTCCAAGGCAGTTGCCTTCGAGGAAGCGCTGGGTCCCGATTTCAAGAGTTACCAGGATAAGATAGTTTCCAATGCAAAAGCCATGGCCGTTGCGCTTCTTGAGAGGGATTTCAGGCTTGTCTCCGGAGGCACGGACAATCACCTCATCCTTGTCAATCTTGAGAACAAGGGTATTACGGGCAAGGATCTTGAAATTGCTCTCGACAAAGCCGGTATAACAGTTAACAAAAACACTGTTCCTTTCGAAACGAGAAGCCCCTTTATTACGAGCGGTATCCGGATCGGAACCCCTGCGGTCACAACAAGGGGTTTCGGGGAAGCAGAGATGAATATGCTGGCAGGGTGGATCGACAGGACTGCCAGGGACCCTGAAGACGAAAAAAGGATCGCGGAGGTCCGTGCCGAAGTTCTGGAACTGTGCGGGAAATTCCCCCTTTACGCAGGATATTGAAATAAAGGAGAGATGCCGGAATGATAGATCTGACCATGCACGAAGAACAGCTGGAACGAACGGTAAAGAGAGCCAAAGAAAGGAATATTGTAATTCCTACCTTTGAGCAGATGAAAGACCCGAAAAAAATCCCCGTAGAGATCAAAGAAAAACTAAAAGATGTCGGACTGTGGGATATAAACAGCCTGAACCTCTTCAGGATCACCTGGAAGAACGAGCCTGTACAGACGGGCGGACTTTACGGGGATGTAAATTTACTCGAACTCCCGAAAGAGATCACGGGTGTTGACGCACGGATCGTGGCTCTTGCAGGCAAGTGGTTCCCGACAGGCTCTCACAAGGTTGGCCCCACTCTGGGCTGCCTTGTACCGAGGCTGGTCACCGGCCAGTTCGACCCGACAACACAGAAAGCGATCTGGCCTTCCACAGGCAACTACTGCAGGGGAGGGGCGTACAATTCACAGCTGCTCGCGTGCGATTCGATAGCCATTCTTCCGGAAGGGATGAGCAGGGAGAGGTTTGACTGGCTCAGAAAGGTGGCAGGAGAAGTAATAGCCACGCCGGGAAGTGAAAGCAACGTCAAGGAGATATTCGACAAGACCTGGGAACTGAAAAGGACGAGAAAGGACGTTGTGGCTTTCAACCAGTTCGAAGAATTCGGGAATTATCTCTGGCATCATGAAGTCACCGGCTCGGCAGTAGAAGAGGGATTCAAACTGGTCGCCGGACCTGGAGACAGATTCTTCGGGGTGGCCTTCACGTCGGGATCAGGCGGAACCCTTGCGGCGGGCGATTATATGAAAAAGGTCTTCCCTACATCGAAGATCGCTGTCGGTGAGGCACTGCAGTGCCCGACCCTGCTTCATAACGGTTTTGGAGCCCACAGGATAGAGGGGATCGGGGACAAGCATGTTCCCTGGATCCACAACGTAAAGAACACCGATATGGTAATAGATGTAGATGATTCTGACAGCATGGCCATGATACGCCTATTCAACGAGCCCGCCGGGAAAGCCTCCCTTGCTTCCAGGGGGGTATCGGAAGAACTGATCCGGCAGCTCCCCCTCATGGGGATCTCAAGCGCAGCAAACGTCATAATGGCGATAAAGATGGCAAAATACTACGAACTGACCGGTAAGGATATCATTTTCACTGTTTTTACGGATTCAATGGATATGTATGGTTCCAGGTTGAAGGAGATGGAGCAGGAGCTCGGCGATTACAGCAATGTTGATGCCGCAGTGGACTTCAATCGCAGCATCCTCGGACTCGGTACGGACTGGATGAAGGAACTGAACTACTACGACAGGAAGACCATACACAACCTCAAATACTATACCTGGATCGAGCAGCAGGAGAGGGAAGTGGATGAGCTGAACGCTCAGTGGTATGACGCGGAAGATTACTGGGGACGCATCCCCGGGTTGGCATCAAAGATCGATGAAAAGATCAGAAAATTCAACGAAATGACTGGACTGCTTTGATCCTGATGGCCTCAAAAGATCCGTGGAGAACTCCCGACAGAGGGTATACATAACAGTGACCTTTGCTGGATAATGTTCAATGTCTTTAAGCAGAACGTATCTTTAGGAACCGAAAGGGGTACATTTCCCCCTATAAGAGAGAAGGAGGATTCAGGAAAAATGATAAATTCGAATAAAGTACCGTCGGATATTGAGATAGCGCAGAGTGCAAAGATAAGGCCGATTGTCGAAGTAGCCGAAAAGCTTGGAATACGTGAGGATGAGCTTGTTCATTACGGCCCATTCAAGGCAAAAGTGACCCGGGCCTTGTGGGAACGTATAAAGAATAACAAAGATGGAAGGCTCATCCTGGTGACAGCTATTACCCCGACCCCAGCAGGCGAGGGGAAAACAACGACGACCGTTGGTCTTGGACAGGGGTTGGCCCTTATAGGGAAGAAGGCAGCTATCGCCCTTAGAGAACCAAGCCTTGGACCCAGTTTCGGAGTCAAAGGGGGGGCAGCCGGCGGCGGCTATTCCCAGGTCATCCCCATGGAGGATATCAACCTGCACTTTACGGGGGATATCCATGCTGTGACCTCTGCTCATAATCTTGTTTCCGCAATGATAGACAATCACCTTCAGCAGGGAAATGAACTCGGCATCGATCCCCGCCGGGTTGTCTGGAGGCGGGTGATGGACCTTAACGAGAGGGCGCTCCGCCACGTGATAGTGGGTCTGGGCGGAAAGGCTCACGGTGTTCCGCGAGAGAGCGGCTTCGATATAACCGTTGCATCTGAACTGATGGCCATACTGTGTCTCTCCACAGATCTAATGGATCTCAAGGAGCGTGTCGGAAGGATAATCATCGGCTACACCTATGACAACAAACCCGTTACAGCGAAGGAGATCGGTGTTGCCGGATCGGTTGCCGTTCTGCTGAAGGATGCCCTCAAGCCAAACCTTGTCCAGACGCTTGAAGGGGTTCCCGCATTCGTGCACGGAGGACCGTTCGCGAACATCGCCCACGGGTGCAACAGCATCCAGGCGACAAAGCACGGGTTGAAACTGGCCGATTATTTTGTCACCGAAGCCGGTTTCGGAGCCGATCTCGGAGCAGAGAAATTCTTCGACATCAAGTGCCGGATGGCGGGTCTGAAGCCGAGTGCCGTCGTTCTGGTGGCTTCGGTCCGCGCCCTGAAGATGCACGGAGGTCTGCCCAAGGCCGAACTCTCGAAGGAAGACCTGGTGGCGCTGAAGGCCGGGCTTCCCAACATGGAGAAGCACATTGAAAATCTGAACTCTTTTGGGGTTCCGGTTGTAGTGGCCATCAACAGGTTCCCGACCGATACAGAAAAGGAACTTGAGATCATTCGAAAACGATGCGCCGATCTGGGAGCTTTCGTTTCCATCTCCGAGGTCTGGGAAATGGGCGGGGAAGGCGGCAGGGACCTTGCTGAAAAAGTAGTAGAAGCCTGCTCCAGGAGTAACGGCTTCCGCTACCTCTATGATGCGGACTCGTCGCCCCGTGAGAAGATAGAAACAATAGCAAAAAAGATCTACGGTGCCGGTGATGTCCAGTACACGGATGCGGCAGAGAAGGACCTTGCAAATATCAGTGCCCTTGGTTTTGACCATCTGCTTGTCTGCATGGCAAAGACCCAGGCCTCGATATCGGATGATCCTGCCAAAGTCGGTCGCCCGGACGGATTCACCCTGACGGTCAGGGAAGTCAGGATCTCTGCGGGCGCAGGATTCATAGTACCGATCACCGGAAGCATCATGACAATGCCGGGACTTCCCAAAAAACCGGCGGCAATGATCATTGACATCGATTCAGAGGAAAGGATCACTGGCCTGTTCTAGGCCTGCTTTCCGGATGGAGACGGTTCATATTATGGAAATCGCACAGATCCTGGACGGCAGAAAAACAGCCGCATCTGTCAGGGAAAGAATACGTACGAGTGTTGAGGATCTGAGATTGTCGGGAAAACCTGTCCCCGGCCTGGCTGTCGTCCTGGTCGGAGAAGACCCTGCTTCGAAAGTGTATGTCGGTGAGAAGGAAAAGGCATGCAAGGCTGTAGGATTCAATTCTTTCCTGTTCCGGCTCCCTGAAGGATCGACTGAAGAACAAATACTCACGCTTGTCCGCAAACTGAATGGCGACCCCGGGGTCCACGGCATCCTGGTCCAATTACCGCTTCCGGACGGAATTGACGCCTCGGCAGTGATAGAGGCCATCGACACCGCAAAGGATGTCGACGGTTTTCACCCGCTCAATATGGGGCGGCTTGTAATGGGACTCAAGTCAGTCCAGCCATGCACCCCGAGAGGGATAATGTATCTCCTCAAAGAATACGGGATAGATCCTTCCGGGAAGAGAGCAGTGGTTCTTGGCAGGAGCAACATCGTCGGGAAGCCCGTAGCTCAAATGCTGATGTCGGACAATGCCACCGTTACTATCTGTCACAGCCGCACTCCTGGAGTGGAGTGTTACACAAGGGAAGCGGATATTATTATATCCGCGATAGGAAAGCCGATGTTCCTTACGGCCTCCATGGTCAAAGAAGGCAGCGTGGTTGTCGATGTCGGGATCAACAGACTGGAAGAGGGTCTCGTCGGCGATGTCGACTTCGCGGAAGTAAGGGAGAAGGCCTCCTGGATCACCCCTGTGCCGGGAGGTATAGGCCCGATGACGATCGCCATGCTGTTGTTGAACACCCTGGAACTGTATCTTGAGTCAGATATAATGACCGCCCAACCGGGACAAAAAGGTGGTTCGTCATGAAAAGGATCGCAATCCTGGCAACGTTCACCTTCCTGCTGCTGATCGCTTCCACATCAGTGGTTTCAGCGGACGAGGCCCAGAACTTTTATTCCAGAGGCATCAAACATGCATCACAGCAGGAGTTGGAAAAGGCTGTGGCTGCCTTTGAAAGTGCCCTGGAGATCAGGCCGGGTTTTGCCGAGGCGCATTTTCACCTTGCCCTTGCTTTGGAGGGACAGGGAAAAACAGAAGAAGCGATCCAGCATTATAAGGATACGATCAGGCTGAAACCAGAATTCGCTGGCGCCTATAACAACCTTGGAAATGCCTTCAAGGCACTCGGGCAGACCCGGGAAGCGGCCGAGTGGCTTCAGCGTGCTGTGGAAGTTGATCCGGCCATGGCTTTAGCGTGGTACAACCTCGGGAACGTTCTCTTTGAGGAAGATAAACTTGAGGAAGCTATCGCAAAGTATCAAAAAACCATCCAGCTCGATCCCCTGTCCGCCCGGGCCCATTTTCAGCTCGGCCGGATATACGCTACGCTCGGCCGGTACAACGAGGCTGTCTCCTCCTACGAACAGGTCCTTGAACTGGTGCCCGGGAACGACGAGGCCACCTTCAACCTGAGCGCTGTATACGGGGCGACTGGCAACCTTGACAAAGAGGTTGAGTTCCTCCGGGCCTTCGTGGCAAAAAACCCGGACAACGCACTCGGTTTCTACAACCTCGGGACTTCCCTCTTCAAAATGGAGAAATACGAAGATGCCTCACAGGCTCTTTTGCGTTCGACGGAACTGGCACCGGACAACGCAAGCGCCTGGAACAATCTGAGCCAGACATACCTCAGTCTGGACGATTACCCGCGTGCGGTTGAAGCCGCGATGAAAGCAGTTCAGATCAGCCCCGATCTTGCCATTGCACACAGCAGTCTCGGGTTTGCGTTGATCGGGATGGAGGATTTCAGCGGATCCATAAGCGCTTTCACCGAATCTATCAGGCTTAACCCGGATATTGCCGAGCCTCGCTTCGGCCTTGGGGTAGCCGCTCTTGCAAGTGGAGACAGGGCGACAGCGGAAGAACAGGCGAAAGCGCTGGAAAAACTGAATCCGGAATTTGCCGCCAGGCTGAATGATCTTCTGTCCAGGTAAATACCTCATACCGGGTTTTCCCGCACCTAACTTATACTCGGGCCCCCGCCTGATAGGCTTTCGCTGATCTCATCTTGCGTATATCCCGGATCCATCGCTATTTCCATCAGGAAACGCCTTGCTCCATGCCCGATGTCGCTTTCCGGGAAGACGCTGTCCATGAACGCGCAGAGGTTTCTGTTAATGACAGAAAGCCATTTGCCGAAGGATCCGTCCATATTGCGATCATACCCCTTCCGGAAGGGGTTCAAGAGCCTTCAGGCTCCTGGTCTGGGGAACAAGAAAGAATACCGTGAGAGCGAAGGAAAGAACATCAGCAACAGCGAACGAGAGCCAGACCCCGTTGATACCCATATAGCGGGGCATGATCATGAGAAGCGGAATGAAGAAAAGAACGGGCCGGGCGGTATTTATCAGAAAGGAAGGGAAGGCTTTCCCCAGGGCCTGGAACACGCTTCCCGCGACCTTGTTGTAACCCGCCAGGAAGAAACCTGCAACCATAAGTCTCATGGCGTGAGGCCCCATCTCCAGAAGATCCGTGTCGGTCGTGAATATCCGCAGAACTGGCGAGGGGAAAGCCAGCAGCAGAAGGGCTATCCCCGAGCAGAAAGCCAATGCAAGACGGTTTGATGTGACGATCGCCTCAAGTGTTCTCCGGTAGTTGCCTGCGCCGTAGTTGTACCCCACGATCGGCTGCATCCCCTGCGCGATCCCGATCGTCGGCATTGCGGAGAAGATGATAATGCGGTTGTTCACCCCGAATGCGGCCACGGCAATGTTTCCGCCGTAAAAGCCCAGCAGCTGGTTGATAAGGCCGAAGACAAAGCTTGACGAGGCATGGTGCAGAAGGGCCGGAAACCCGATGATGAAGATCTCCCTCAGGATCCGGAACCGTGGTTTCATATCAGCCAGTCTGAAAGCCAGAATGCTTTTCCCCGAGAGGAAGAACCAGCCTATCCATACAATGACCAGGACCCTCGAGAGAACGGTGGCTATGGCGGCTCCGCGGATCCCCATTCCAAGACCGAAAATAAAAATTGGATCAAGGATGATGTTTGCGATCGCGCCGACAAGCATGGACCACATTGCGGTCTTTGCCGCCCCCTCTGATCGGATAACGTTGTTCATCGACATAGTAAAGATTATGAGTGGGCTGCCGAGGAATATTACTCCCATGTAATCTGCGGCGAAGGGGAGTATGCCGGCAGAGGCCCCAAAAAGTGAGAGTATTTGGGGAAGGAAGATGCTTCCGAAAATGATGAAGAGGACCCCAAGAACAGCTGTCGCCAGAAGATTGTTGCCGAAGGCTTTCTGAGCAGAGTCATGATCCTTTGCACCAAGACTGCGGGAGATCAGGGATGCGGTCCCTATCCCGAGCATCGCACCGGTTCCCCCGATGATCATCTGGATCGGAAAAACGATCGAAAGCCCCGCTATGCCCAGAGATCCGACTCCGTGGCCGATGTAGATCGTGTCAACAAGGTTGTAAAGACCGTTTACGATCATCCCGACCATCGCAGGAAGTGACAATTTCCAGATCAGCCTGCCGACTGGTTCGTCGGCAAGCATTTTTTCACGGTTGCTGATCAAAAAAACACCCCCGCCTGTTGCGGTGCGACAGGCGGAGTATATGGAATTATTGTTGTATATGCAACATTTCTGGTTTTCCCCACTATCCTCTGAATCCCTTCTTTTTCCTCTTTTCATCGTACATCCTGTTATCAGCCTGCTTCAGCATTTCTTGAAAATTTCCGGAAGAGGAAAAGACGGGAGAAAACCCGAGCGAGAAACCGATCTGAAGATCGGGATTTTCCAGGTTGAACTTTTCAAGCGCCCGGTCCAGTCTTTCTCTTAAGGAGTCTACGATATCCTGAGAGCATACAGTCATCAGGGGGCAAATTCATCCCCTAATGCTTTTACCCCATCCATCATGTTTCTTCGATCATTCTATTTCCACCAGAAAAAACCCGTCGGCCGGTTCAACGACCCGGTAGACGCGCCCTCTTTCCCTGTCCCAGGCGTATGGGCCACCGGATGCAGGCTGTCCGGCCGAGTTCAAAAATATCATTTCGCGTAACATCGCGTAAGAATACGTGACCACAGAACGGGCGGGATGCGCAAAGGGAAGTTCCCCCTTGATCTCCGCCTTCGGCCAGCCGCCAACGGGGGGCAAACCCGTGAGGGCCTCCAGTTTTTCTATCATGTTTTCATACTCACGAGGAGCCGTGCGAATGGCCAAATGAGCGGAACGTGAAGAACTGCGAAGATCCTCCAGGATCCTTTGTGCCAGCCATGGCGCACTTCGTTCCTCCAGGTCCAGAAGTGCCAGCGAAGTGTAATAGACAGCATCGAAGGCGGCCAAAGGTTTCGGAACCATCTGGGGGTGCCAGAAACCCGATACGCTTTCCCATTGCGAAGGATCTCCCTCCGGAAACAGCAGGCGAATGAGAGCCAGGCCATTGGCTGCCCGGAGCCTGGATGGTGTGCCTTCGTCCCTGATGGAGCGCCAGAGGTCAATGGGCTTTGCCTGATCCGCCATGGAAAGGAGGGATTCCTCCAGTTCGGCTATCTCAGGGCGTGCTTCCTCCTTTGCCAGGTACAAAGCCGCGAGTTCCTCGTAACTTCTTTTCGGTGCGGTATCAGCCGAATGGGCAGAGAAGGGTGTAATAACGATCAGGATCATCGCTGCCAATACAAGTTTTTTCAAAGTGTTCGCCTCCTGGCCAATTATAATTTGTTTGCCGCAGCATTCGAAATAGCGTTATGGTCGTTCTGAAAGCAGGTTTGCGATATTTGGCGGCTCGGGTCTTCACCAGGATAAATATTTACCCTTTAAACACTATAATACAATATTTCCCGTTTCAAAAGAAGAACAGGACCCCGGAACATCCTTGAGGTATTATATTCACCGATGTGTATTGCCAGCCAAGTGAGCCATATATCACCCCCAACAGGGGCAGGAGGGTTTTGCCTTGAAGGACCTTATCGATGGGTACCAGAAATTTCTTTTGCGCGCTGACCGGAGCCGTTACGCCGATCTCTGCGGTGGACAGAAACCGCACACTCTTGTTATCGGCTGTTCCGACAGCCGCATCATCCCGGAAGAGATCTTTACCGCAGGCCCAGGCGAACTGTTCGTCCTTCGGAACGTCGGGAACCTGTGCTGCACGGACGATCCTTCTGTCGCTTCGGCGATCGAATATGCCGTCGGGCATCTTGGCGTGAGCAGGGCCGTCATTTTGTCTCACGGGGACTGCGGAGCAGTCAAGGCAGCGTGTCATCCTGAACACCTCTTTGAGAGAGGGATCCGGTCCTGGCTGGAGAAAGAATGCTATTCCGGTGCTTCGCTTGAAGAAGCGATCAAATCATGGGGAATCCGCCAGCTGGAACGTCTGGAAGTTTTCCCTGTAGTGAAAGAGGCTGTCGAAAAGGGAAAACTGGAAACATCGCTCCTTTATTTTGATCTTGGAACCCTGCGTCTTGATCGTTATGATGGTGCGGACTGGATCGTTGTACTGTAGAAAAAATCCAGACAATGGAGTGATCTGCTTGCATATGTATGATTTTGGAAGCGTGGTGAACAGAAGGGGAACGAACTCTCTCAAATGGGATGGCATGAATGAGAGGTTTGGAACTGTTACCGAGGATGCTCTTCCTATGTGGGTTGCTGACATGGATTTTCTCTCCCCCCCATGTGTTATCGAGGC
>DFYG01000117.1:0-2838 GCA_002382605.1 Synergistaceae bacterium UBA4088
TTGGATTCATAGGTGGACTTGGCATGACCGGAAGAGGTAGAGCCCAGGTCCAGCGCCGCCGCGTAATTACGAAGCGAGGTGCGGAACTCCTCGTCGGTGTTCGCCAGACGGAGGAAAAGCTCGTCGGGATTTTTCTCATCCTTGAAGTGCGGCGCATCAAAGGGCTGAATGAAATAAAGATAAAAGTCCCGCGGCGGCACCGCCGTGGATCGTTCGTTAGGGGCGCCGAAGAAAAGGTATCCCTGGCGCGCGGCCTTGCGCTCCAGCCATTCGAGCTCGTGCTGCCAGATCTTGTAGCCCGTCACGTAGGTCTGATCGGTGCATTCCATGACCCTGCGGAGCGCCTCGTAATAGTATCGGTCGAGCTGTGAGGAATCGAGGCTTTCTGCCCGCTTCTCGATCAACGCGTCGAAATCGTCAGTCTTCTTGAGGTCCAGATAGAACTGGCGGTTGTCCGGATTGGAGGAGATGAACTGCCCGCTGACCGTTTTGTGAATTTCCCGCAGGACGGTCTCCACCTGGGAGAGCAGGTCGTCGGCCGGATCGCCGCCAAGCTCTTCGATGCCAGGCTGGAAGAGACACAGGCCATCACGCAGTTCCTCTGCTGTCGCGCCCAAAGAGGCGTAAATGTCGCCGGTCGTTAGGCGATGGACAGACAACGCGTGGATGAGCTGCAAAGCCATAGGTTTGTATGCAGGGCGTGTAAAGGCCTGCTGGATGCGGGACTCAAGCACCTGGCTGCAGTCGATGACCGCCTTGATGTCCGGGACAGCGCGGAAGGACGGGTTCTCGCGTAGCGTGGTCCAGTAGCCATCATAGGCGATGACGCCCGGCCGGTCTTCGGGTACGCTCTGGCCGAGGAGCTTCTTCATGGCCATGGACAGGGTCTTAAGTACCTCGCGTTTTTCAACGGCGGTGACCCGTTCAAAGGTATCGATGTAGTCGGGGTGCACAGGGAAGAGCCGCACGAACTCGTCCATGCGCTCGTTCATGCGGGCATAAAACTTGGCGAAGGGAGTCAGGTACTCCCGAATCTTCACCTGTTGGTCGGTAGTCTTCTTGAGCAGACGCTCAGCCACGACGAACTTGACGTCCTTCCGGGCGATGAGGATTTGCTCGAAGCGGTCCTTCACCCTGCGGATGCTGTCGGCCACAAAGGAAAAACGGGGGCTATCGAAGATGGCTTCCTGAACCCCGGCAATGAAGCGGAACCGCAGATCCTTGCAGACCTCTCCGATCTCGCGCAGGAAGTTGAGATCGAGGATGAGTTCCTGGTCCTTGCGTGTCCGCAGATAGTCGAGCAGCTCGTCCACCACCAGGAGCAGACCGTGCTCGGGAAACTCCTGGTGGAAGGCGGTCATCATTTCTTCTAATGCGCGCTTGTTGTTGGGGATCTTGTCCGCGGCTGGGAAGGAATAGGCCACGCCCATCGTGGCCAGATGCTCCTCCAATTCGGTTACGAGGATGTCGCGCAGAGACATGGTCGTTGCGCCGATCTCGGTTCGAACCACTTTGAAACACCCACAGATCTTACCCGCTGCTGCTGCCACGTTCTTGTCGTTCAGGCTGGCGGCCAGATCACCATTTTCGGCCAAGGCGGAGATTACGGACATGAGGTGAGATTTACCAGTGCCGTAATTTCCGACGACCAGCAGGCCCTTGTTATCCATGGGCTGATCGAACCGAAGCTGAGGAACAACAAGGGTAACCAGCTTTTCGGCCATCTCCTCGGAGATGACATAAGTCTGAACAAGTTGGCGGGCAGCAGCGGTCTCGTCGGCGTCCCGCAACTGGACCACGGACTCGATGGGCTCGAATTGGATAAGATCTCCGTATTTCATACCGCTGCCTCCCTCCTCTCGCTCCTTCTTTTCATGCATTGACCTCCGGGTTCACTGTCAAAAAACCTTGTAAAGGATATCGTCTGTATTCGGGATGGTCCGGCGTTGCATAAACTATGTGCTTGCCGTCAGCAGCGGACCCACTCCAGGCTGCGACCACCGTCTTGTTCCGCGAAAGTCCTTGCAGAAGGCGAAGCGGATCCTGCTTAAGAGATAAATCGAAGAGAATTTCAATATTATCCAGAAGGACTACTTCCGCTGAGAATGCACTTACTATTTCGCTGAGCAGACGCGGCAACTGCAATGTCCGCTGGCGCTCCGTACAATCGAGCATACGTCGAGATAACTCAAGATTTATATTAAGGATCGGCGCGGCCGTACGATCATGAACATTCTTCAGTATAGAAGTTTTGCCCGAACCAGCTGGGGCAACGAGTATGATAAGACGGTGGTAGAGGTCTGTCGCCTGGCCGATTCCTTGTATTACTCTATCGGCGAGTGGTTCACTCATTCCGAGTTCCTCCCCAAACTGGGATTGTCCGGACGCTTTTCCTCAAGCCAATTGTCAATGGCTCCTTTTCTGAAACGCCAGTGCCTACCGATTTTCTGGGAGGGGATCTTGCCTTCGCGGACAAGCTTGTAAAGCGTGGATTTTGGAATCTTCAGGTAAGCGGCCAACTCTTCGATGGTCAACACATCGNNCATAATGATCTCCTTGTGTATAGTTAATGACAGTTATTGTCAAGTAATTTTGCCGTCTTGAAGAGCTATTCTGAAATGGAAGCCGCCGTATCCTTTATCACGGCATTCCAGTGCTGAAAAAGGCTTTCTCTGTCGAACGATACATTCCGCGGCGGTATCGAAAGGCGGTAGCACCCTGATCCGTCGTTCTCGATGATTTTCCCGTCCTTCTTCAGGGTGAGGCTCCGAAGCTCATTCCTCAGCCGCGAGACGAGCTGTGTCGCCCCCATTCCGGGAGTCAGGTCCTCCCTGTGAA
>DFYG01000117.1:2852-4262 GCA_002382605.1 Synergistaceae bacterium UBA4088
TCTCGATCCGGTCGCGGCAAATGAACGTGTCGTCAGGTCCAGACGTCTCGGCGTTCGTTTCTTCTTGCGGCGGATTCTTGTGTCCCGATTCGACCGCCTCCTTGAGGCTGATCGCGATCCTCTCCGGGATCATCGCTGCGAGCACCGTCACAGGTGCCTCCCGTACGGCTTTCCTGCTGTCGAAACCCTCCCTGACGAGACTGCAGATTCCCGCCCGGCCCAGGCCCCGGACCCTCAGCCTTGCCAGTTCAAGCCACTTCTCTTCCACTCCGTAGAGAAGCCTCTCGGAAAGGATGGACAACCTGTCCTGCAGGGCCTTGGGCGACCCTATGCTCTGGGCAACGAGCGAGGCGGCATCGACGATCCAGCTCAACCCCTCCGCCGCGGCGGCGATCGTGCCGTAATAGGATTCGAAATCCCTCTCCAGGCTGGGGGTTTCCTTCCCTCGGATCCACCTTTCGAGAAGAAGGGTGAGCTTGAGAGTCCTAGCCTTGTTCTTCGTGACGAGAAGAGGGCTCTTGACGACCTGGGACAGCAAGGTGCCCAGGTACTCCTGCCGGCCCGAGATCTTTTCCCTGACCAGCTGCTCGTACTTCCTGCTCCTGTGCTCATGCCCGGCGATCTGCATGTAAATTTTCTTCCCGTCATCGCTCGAAGCGGCGGCATGAAGAATTTCCAGGTCAGTGAGCTCCCTGTCCCCGACCTCCTTCAGGAATGACGACAGGTCCAGCGCCGTGAGGCAGGTTATGCCCTTCGAGGCGACGACGACGCCCAGAGAGGAAACGGCCATCTCCCCCCGGCCGTCCTCCTCGATGAACCTTCTGTCAGTGGCGAACTGGAGAGCCTTCTCCATGCTTTTCCTGGTATTCTCCCTGCTCTCGAACAGTCCCTGGAACGTACGGGAAAGAAATGATTCGATCTCTTCCCTGTTCCTGGCGACGCCGGAGGCGACGATGTTCACGAGGTGGTTTTCCATGCCTTTGCCGTCGAGCCGCGAGGTGAGCATTCCCACCTGCCCGTCGATGTAATTCTCCCAGAGCATCTCATACTCGTAGTCGTTTCCGGCGATGGTGATCGACCTTCCGAAATCCCGGCCGAACCCCAGCCTTCCTGCGCGGCCGCTGATGTTTTCGTATTCCGCCCACCCGATCGGGGTGAGGATCATGTGGTCGCGNNCCAGGGTCGTCGTGCAGAAGATGACCTTGATTTCCCCCTTTCGGGCGTATTTCTCGATGACGCTGCGTTCATCCCTCGACAGGTCTGCATGATGGAAGGCGACCGCTTTCCCCAGGCAGGATGCGAGTTTTTCCTTTAGGGACGTTTCCTCAAGGAGAGCGAGCTCGTCAAGGGCGCCCGCGGCGCAGGCGAGGTCGACCCTTTCTGCCAGAAGCCCGGCGAAAAGCATGGTAT
>DFYG01000038.1 GCA_002382605.1 Synergistaceae bacterium UBA4088
TGCGACCCCGAAAAACGCCCTGGCTTAAGAAGGAGGAAAGCCCGTAAGGCTCTGATTGGTGGAGGATTTACAGAGGAAAACTTTTTTAACTTTTTTTGCCCGGCCCCAGTGAAATTTCACCGAGCGAGCCTCCAAGACGCAAAAAGCCCCGATCCAGAATCCTGAATCGGGGCTATAGATTTGTCGGGCGCTATAAAGGGTGATCAGTAATCCTCGGCACCTTCCGGGAGGATGCGGAACTTACACCGGTAGATCTTTGTGTCCTTGACCCATTCGATGGGATCGTCATCGAGCCGGAAGAATTCCCGCAGGTGCCTCGACAGCTCTTGCTTCTGTTTCTTCAGTTTGTCCGACGCGTATCGGCTGTGCCAGTCGATCTCGCCACGGGAGTTGGCAAACCCCTCAAGCAATTTCCATTGCTCGGTAGGATTGCCATTCTTCCTGCTCGCCATTCCCATTTGCGTATAAGTGTATCGACCGCTCTGATCTCCCGCCCATATTGTGACGGTATGGCCATCACGGAATTGAATCTTGATTTGCGCCCATGTGGTGCCCGGCGGTGTTGAAAAAAACACCGTGCCGCCAGAATCCGGCTCAGGCACCTGGCCGATAAGGGGGGCGAATATCGCGGCCTTGTCCCGACGGGTCAGAAACCGTGGTGCATCTCCCAGGTGCAGCTCTTCGTTCAGCGCAATGAAGGGGCTGCTTCTCTGCGCCAGCAGTGTTTCAACTGCAGGACTCAGATGAAGACGCGTGGGCGCGATCAGGACAAAGGGTTTGGGGATCGAGAGACATAATGATCGAACGACCTCTGCCAGCGCATCCTTGCTGTCCTGCATCGTCAGAACAACCGGGAAGTCCATCCCTGCCGTGGGTATGAAATCGCCCAGTCTCCATGTATGGGGCAGTCCATCGAGTTTCGACTCTCGGTGTTCTATTCCCAAGGCCGCGCAGATAGCGCCATTGATGGCTGACTGCTTGAGCCGGTAGATCAGGGTCTGCCTTGTGGTGAGTTGGACGGCTGGATATTCCTTTTCATTGCAAATGGCCCGGATGTTGGTCTTCACATGGGTGACAACACTTCGTGGGCATCCGAGGCCACATTCCGTTGGGCAATCCACGGCGGTCGCGTGATTCTTGGTCAGTTGAAGGAAGTGATCCCGAAACAACGGGTATCGGTCCCAACCGGAGAGCGCCTTATCCCAATCGAACAGCGCCGCCGACTTTCCAGGCAATCTCTCCAGATATGCCCAGAAGGGATCACTCATCCGATGTCCCTCCGGCTCCGACAATAAAGCCCCTGAGTCCGAGCCAGCGCTCGATAACCTCGGCATCACCATCCCGCTTGAATTGCGCTCGGTTACCTGAACTCAAGGTGACCGACCTGGGCGTCTTCGAACCGTCGAATTTAATCTGGAAGCTTGCCTTCACGATCTTTCCGCCTGCGGGAAGGGATTTTTCGCGATCACGAAGGGAGGCAAACAGATCCTCGGACCGACGAATCTCAACGTCCTTATGAGCGCCGCCCCAAAAGACCTGAACTTCCTTGAGCCTGACATGCTCGATGCCATCGACGTCGTCACATAGGAGCGCGTCCTCACCAATTTGCCGCAAAGGTTCCAGGTCAAATCGGCTGCGTTCGTTGAAGAACTCTTCGTCTCCGAACAGATGAAATCCAAATTTCTTGCGGTAGAGCTCCTTCTCACCCTTGGTTTCGGCGTTCATACGGATCTCCCCGATGACGGGGTTGTATGCAAGCACATCGAATTTTTCAGGACGAAAATACTGGCTGGTGGACTCACCGGCCTCAATGACCGCCTCACGGGCATAGGGCTTGCCATGGCGCACGAGGAACCATGTGTGACCCTCTTTGGGATAGACGAATACCTTGGAATACTTACCTCGACGTTTCTTGGAAAACCATTCGTCGAGATCGGACTCAAGGGCCGCGAGGGTTTCCTGCGATGGCAGCAAGAAATCCGGCAGTGGGTTTTTCTTGGTCTTGAAATACTCGAAGGACCTGACGTTCATGAAGAACTGCTCGGCGTGTACCTTTTCGATGATTTCCCGGTCAGCCATCCAAACCTGGATCGCCAAGTCTGCAGGGGCGGCGTTCTCCCCGATTTCCACGTCGATGTCCGTTCCAGCGATCTCATCCTGAATGGAGTCAAAACCCTCGGGGGTCGAAACCTCATTCACATAAAACAGCGCCTCGGCCAGATCATCCGGGGTCGTACTGTCCGGCGTCAGCAAAAGGTGGCTGAGGGCGTTGTAGTCCAGACCATCTTCCTGCTGGACTGGTGGCAACTCTACGCCGCGAGCTGAAAAATAAGCGGCATGAGGTTCCAGAAAGGCAATGAGATGCTTCCTGTCGATTCGCCGGAGCATCTCCGGCTTCGAAAAGCGGCGTAGGTTAAAAGTTGCCATCAATTACTCCTGTCGTTTTGTCGTTACTCTTCCATGTCTGTCTCGATCAATTCCGTTTCCATCCAACGACCTTGCCTAAAACTCGAAGGTCATCCTCCGGCCTGATCCGAATCTTTCGTACCTCCGGGTTTTCGGGCACCAATTCGATGAGCTCGTCTTTGATTTTCAGCCGCTTGACGGTTGCCTCGTTGTTGAGCAGCGCGACAA